>JAZKRS010000046.1:0-23973 GCA_036626435.1 Haloarculaceae archaeon
TCGTTCAAATCTTGTCACCCGCAGATAAAACAGCGGGCCGGAAGGGATTTGAACCACGTCCAGACGTGCTCGCTTCGCTGGGCGCGTCTGGCCTCGTTCAAATCTTGTCACCCGCAGATAAAACAGCGGGCCGGAAGGGATTTGAACCCCTGACCGACGGATTAAGAGTCCGTCGCTCTGCCGGACTGAGCTACCGGCCCAGACAGCCACGACTAACCAGGCGCTACAAAAATACGTTTCCTTTCGCCGGAGGGGAAGATTCAGCACGACTCGCACACAGGTCCAGATATGGAGACGGTCACAGATGGATAACAGGGGGTCGCGGGACGGAGCCACGCGCCTTGTCCGGAACGGTCTCGCCGTGCTCGTGAGTTCTGCGCTCATGGTACTCGTCGGCTTCCCGGTCATGACCTACGAGTACGACTCCGGCCTCGCTGCACTCGGGGGAACTCTCGCGCTCGTTGCCGGCCTGGCCGTCGCTGTCGGTGTCACGTTCGCACTCCTCGACTCCCTGGAACGTGTCGCGACCTCTCTTGTGAGCACTTGGAGGAACCTGCGCGAGCGATGACGGCACCCGAGACAGGACGGCCCGACGCTCGGCTCATACTGACGGCTATGCTCACTGGTCGACCGGTTCGCCGCCCTCCGTCGGGGGCGCCACGTGGTCGATGTACTCCTCGACCGACGGCTCCTCGACGCGGACGCGGACACTGATCGCCCCGAGTTCGCCCGGCTCGTCGACCGCAAAGTTCACCACGCCCTCGAAGGCCGCCCCCTTTTTCAGCCGGAAGGAGAAGGTGTCACCGCGCCGGTTGTCGAAGAACACGCCCCGTGCAGTGTCGAGGATCTCGTGGCGGTGGAGTAGTTCCGAGAGGAACTCCAGGTCGTGGACAGTCGCCGTCAGTTCGCCGTGCTGGAGCTCCGGATCGGCGCCCGGGAAGATGTTGGTGATCGCGTCTGCGACACGGTCAGTCACCTCCGTGTCGTAGACTGGCGCCGTGATCTCGACCTCGACGCTGTAGATCATGGGTCACCGTCGGCCGCGAGTGCCCCCGGCCCCTCCGCCAGGAGCGTCCGGACGCGGTCGTGGAACGCTTCGAGTGAGCGGTCGTTCTCGATTGTGAGGTCCGCCCGCTCCATGGCTTCGCCCATCCCGAAGCCGAGTTCGCGCTCGTCGCGCTCCGCGAGGGACTCGCCGCCCTCCCCGGCGCCGGCGTCGCGGCCGCGCAGGTCGAGGCGTTCGATCCGTGCCTCCAGGGGCGCCTCGATGCTCACGAGAAGGAAGGCCTCGCCGAAGGCGTCCTCGAAGATGTCGACCTCGGTGTCTGAGCGAATGCCGTCGATGAGGGCCGTGTCGCTGTTTTCCAGTTTCTCACGGATGATGGGCAGCGATCGCTCGGCGACCGCGCCCGACCCGTTCTCCTCTCGCAGTGCCCGTGCGATTTCGCCGTGATGGGTCGCCGGATCAAGCCCGCGGTCGCGACACTCCTGCCGGATGACGTCGCCCATCGTGACGACAGGCACCCCGAGCTCCGCCGCGACGGCGGCGGCCTCGCTCTTGCCACTCCCCGGGAGGCCGACGGTGCCGATTACCTGCATGGGGAGGGGTTTCGCGGGGCGGAAAATAAGGACTGCGCTCGCCGCTCGCGGGAACGGCCGACAGCAGCGTTACGCGCCAAACAGCGCGACGATGGCGACGAGGACGAGACAGAGCACGGACACACCCGCAACGAAGTGCCGCCACGAGCCTGCAAACTCGATCTCGGGGTCGATCCAGGAGTCCGACGACTTCATGACGAAGCCACCGCCGATCTAACGGACAGAGCGGCAAAGCCCTTGGGCTACTGCTCGCGAACGACGACGAACTCCGCAAGATCGCGAAGATACGTCATCGCGCGGGTATCCTCGGCGTCGATGGAATCGAGTGCTGCGAGGGCGGCGTCGCTGGTCTCCTGGGCGCGCTCGTTTGCCGTCTCGGGCGAAAGGTCGGTCACCTCGACCAGCGACGGGCGCCCCATCTCCGCGTCGTGGCCAGTCGGCTTGCCGAGCTGTTCGGCGTCGGCCGTCGCGTCCAGGACGTCGTCGCGCATCTGGAAGGCGACGCCCACCCGCTCGGCGTACTGGCCGAAGGCCTCGACCGTGTAGGCGTCGGCGTCGGCCGCGATAGCTCCGAGTTCGGCGGCGGCCCGGAACAGAGCGCCGGTCTTCCGGCGGGCCAGTGCCATGTACTCGGACTCGTCGACGGGCTGGGCGACGAGTTCCGAGGCCTCGCCCTCGCCGAGCTGGACCATCGCCTCCGAGACGGCCTGCATCGCGCGCCCGTCGGCCGAGAAGAGGGCAAACGCCTCCCCGAGCAGGCCGTCCGAGGCGATTATCGCCGGGCCGTGCCCGTACTCGGTCCAGGCCGCGGACGATCCGCGACGGATGGCCGACTCGTCGATGATGTCGTCGATGACCAGCGACGCGTTGTGGACGAGTTCGATGCCAGCGGCGAACTCGACCGCCGTCTCCTGGTCGCCGTCGAGCGCCTCACAGACCAGGACAGTGACTGTCGGGCGGACCCGCTTGCCGCCGGCGAGGACCACGTGGCGAACTTGCTCACGGAGCTGTGTCGGTTCGATGCCGTCGAGTACCTCCTCCAGGCGCTCCTCGATGCGACCTCGACGGCGCTCCAGATACTCCATTGACCCACTCTAGGGAGTTGGACGCAAAGTGCTTGACGACATCCGGCGGGCCGACACCCTCGACCGGCGGGATTATCCTTCCGGAATTCCTCTATCTGTCGTGATTAGACGCCGTCGCGTCCTCGCTGCTATGGGTCTCGCACTGGCCGGCTGTCAGTCTCCACGCGAATCCGACGATCAGACGGAATCGTCGTCGATCCCGACGACAGAGCCTGCGCCCGGACGCTACTGGTATCCCCAGACGCGGGCGACGGGCAATCGCTTCCTCGACGATGCCGGGAACATTCGCAACACGACGCCGGTTACGCTCCCGATCGAGAAGCCCACCTGGCTTGTCGGGTTACCGGCACCGGACGGCAGCGACTGGGTTGTCGTGTCCGACGACGGCGGCGCCGCCAGGTATCGCGTCGCCGGAGGGGTGGCGACCGAGCGGGAGTCCTACGAGCCACTCGCCGACCGCGTCCCGGTCGGTCGCCGTACAGATGAGGGGGTCGAACTCGCCCGCCCGCCGGCGTCGGTCTCGCCGATGGCGCCGCCTGTCTTCGCGGAGGGTGGGCGGACCCGACTAGCGCTCGGCATCGACGGCGACCTGCTCGTGACGGGCGACGGGGCGGACGAGCGCGTGGCCGTCGGTGCACTGCCCGACGGGCGGATCGTCCGCGTCTCGGAGGGGCGGTACGCCCTGCTCGGCGATCGAACTGGCCGGTACCGCCACAGGGCACTCGGCGACGACATCGAGGGGGGGAGCATCGTTGTCGTCGACAGCCAGGGTCGCGTCCGAACCCGCCGGGAGATCGGCCCCCCGGCAGTCGTCGAGGCGCAGGGGCCCCTCGCCGGCGACCTCGACGGCGACGGACAGCGGGAACTGCTCGTCCCGGTCTCCGATTCCGTCGACGGCGCCCGTATCGTCGCGTTCGCCCCCGACGGGTCGCGGCTGGCGACCGGGCCCATCCACGGCAGCGGGTGGCGCCATCCGTTAGCGGTCGCACCCCTGGGCCCCGGCGGGCAGCCGGAACTGGCCGTCGTCCGCAAACCGCACGTCGAGCACGTCCTGGAGTTCTACCGGCTCGACGGCTCACTGACGGTGGAAGCGACCCTGCAGGGGTTCCGGTCACACACCTACGGGTCGCGCAATCTGGACGCTGCGCTCGCGGCCGATCTGGACGCAGACGGGGGTGTCGAACTGCTGGTTCCGACGACCAGCCGGACGGAACTTGCCGCAGTCCGGCGCTCGGTCGACGGTGCGGAGGTCGGCTGGCGGCTGTCACTCGGCGGCCAGTTACGGACGAACGTCACCGGGATCGCCCTGGAGGGCGGGGTCGCGGTCGCGGCCGGCACTGCCGACGGCGTCCGCGTCTGGCAGGGCTGATCGCAGCGGTGAGAGGAAACGGCCTTACCGCTGGGCAACCTATCCTAGATATGAGCGTCATTCGGGTCGTGTGGGGGAGCGGAACGGGCCCGACGGCGACGAGTGCCTACGACGCGGCGCTCGCCGATGCGAACGTCCACAACTACAACCTCGTGACCGTCTCCTCCGTCGTCCCGGTCGGCCCCGCGATCGAGGCTGTCGGGACTGCACCCGACCTCGGCCCCGCGGGAGACCGCCTCACCGTCGTCCAGGGCCGCGCGACAGTCGGACCCGACGACCCGGGACCGGCGGTCGCAGGCCTCGGCTGGGCCCGCAGCGAGTCGGGCCGTGGCATCCTCTACGAGGAGAGCGGCACCGACCCCGAGGCGGTGCGGACGACAATCGAAGACGGGCTCCGGCGGGGCAAGGAACTGCGCGACTGGTCGTTCGTCGACGGGAACGTCCTCGTCCGCGAGGTGCCCGCGAGTGCGGACGCCTACACCTGTGCGGTCGTCTGTGCCGTCTACGGGGAGAGTACACCCGTCGTTGCGGATTCGGCGTCTTTTTAAGCCCAAAGCGCGTAACCCTTCAGAACCTCCGATGTACGGAAATACGCCGTTCAGAGACGAGGGAAGTCGTCACGAACTCAGCACCGCCCAGCGGAAGTCGCTCCGCCGGGACCTCACGAGCGTCGCCGCACGCACCCGCGAACTCCTCCCGAACGAGTTCGTCGTCGGCTCGGAGATCACGCAGGGGTCGAACGGCCCCCAGGCGACCGTCGCTGTCCAGCCGCCACTCGGGTCGATCGTTTCGGCTGACTACACGCCAGAAGACGACGTGGCCATCGGCGACACCGAACGCGACGACATCGCGATGGGGCTCGCGGCGAGCGCCGCACTCGAGGTCAAGCAGGCGATGCCCGACGACCCTGCGCCAACCGCGCAGTAATCATACTGACAGACGAAAATCCCGGCGGATTTTCGCCAGTCAGTACTGGTCGGTCGTATTTACCTACTTTTCTCCGTCAGCCTCACTTCCCCCAGAAGGGGTCTCGGTTGCGCCGTTTGTCGAGGTACATAGAGAGGACCTCGCGCTCGTCCGCGGTGATGTCCTCGGCGAGTTCCTGTTCGAGGATCTTGGCGTGCTTTTCGGGAATCTCGGTCCAGAGGATGTCGCCCTCCGCGATCTGGCGGCCGACGGTCGGGCCGTCGATCGAGACGGCGACCCGCTCGCCCGTGCGGGCCTCCGCTATGTCCTCGCCCTCGTCCTGGATGGACTTGAGCGAGCCCACACGGTCTGGTTCGCCGCCCTCGAACTTGACGACGCGCGTGTTCCGTCGGAGCAGCCCCCCGAGGATCTCGACGCCGACCACGGCGGGGTCGGACTGACGGAACACGTGATCTGCGAGGATCTCGAAGCGTGCCGGGCGGGTGATGTTCTCCAGGACCTGTTGCTGTTGTTCCTGTTCGATCGCCTCGATGTGTTCGTCGTAAGTCTCGATGAGCCGGTAGATGACCTCGTGTTCGAACAGTTCGACGCTCTCTTGTTCGGCGAGCCGGCGCGCGTCGTCCAAGACGTCGACGTTGAACGCGAGGATCGCGCGGTGTTTCGGGTCGTTTGCCGTCTCGGCTACCCGGACGTCCCGGGGGGCGACGTCCCCGACCTCGGCGCGCATGACCGGAATTTCGGCCTCCTCGAGCGAGCCGGCCAGCGCCTCCAGGCTGCCCAGCGTATCGGCCTTGATCGTGATGCCCTCCTCCTGGGTCGAGACCTCGACCTCGGCGAGTTCGCGTTCGACCTCCGCGACCACCTCGCCGACCTCGCGGTTGCGGACGACGCGGATCGGCGCGCCGGCCATTGCGTTGTCGAGGTCCGGGGCGGCGATCTTGACACCGTCTGCGGCGACGACCGCGTCGACCTTGTCGAACTCGTCGTCGGCCCGGATCTCGGAAAGCGGCTTCGGCTTCAGCAGCGCGCGCACGTCGGTGGTGATCGACTCCTCGACCCCGCCGACGACGATCCGGTCGTTCCCGCGGATCGTGCCGTCGTAGACGATGGCGTCGATTGTCGTGCCAAAGCCCTGGGTATCGGTGACCTCGAGAACGGTCCCCGCGCCCGGCCCCTCGACGTCGATCTCCATCTCCTCGATCATGTATCGCTGGGACAGCCCCATCAGGACCGTCAGCAGGTCGGGGATGCCCTCGCCTGTCTCCGCCGAGACCGGCACGACGCCGATGTTCTGCTGGAAGTTCTGGACCCGCCAGTACATGTCGGCCGAGAAGCCCTCGTCGGAGAGCTGACCGATCATCTCGTAGAGCCCCTCGTTGAGGTCACCCTCGACGCGGTCGGACTGTGCCTCGATGGCGGTCTTCGATGGGCGCCCCTCCTCGGGGTTCCAGCCGGGAACGGTGTCGATCTTGTTCGCCGCGACGACAAAGGGGGTGGCGGTCCGCTTGAGGATATCCACCGCCTCGTGCGTCTGGGGCTGGAAGCCGTCGTTGACGTCCACGACGAGGATGGCGATGTCCGCGAGCGCGCCACCCCGCGAGCGCAGCGTCGAGAAGGAGTGGTGGCCGGGCGTGTCGATGAAGAGCAGCCCCGGCAGATCGAAGTCGTCGGGGTCGACCAGGTCGCCCGCAATGTTGGAGATAACGTCGAGGGGTACGGCAGTCGAGCCGATGTGCTGCGTGATCGCGCCGGCTTCCCCTTCGGTGACAGCCGATCCCCTGATGCGGTCGAGCAGGCTCGTCTTACCGTGATCGACGTGGCCGAGGACGGCGACGATCGGCGTCCGGAGGGTCGCCGGATCCGCCGCGCCATCCTGTTTTCCTTCTGACATCCTCTCTCACCCTAGAACTTGCTTCAACACAGCCGTGCGTGACATTTAAACACGTCGTATCCGCGGCCGGCCCGGCCGCGAGAGAGCGGGGCCGTGGTGCCGGGCACGCGTCCGAATCCCCGTGGCGTTTATATGTGTCCGCTCGGTAGACGGTCGCATGGCAGAGATACTGGCCGAGAATCTCTCCGGAAAGGCTGTCATGGGCTCGGACGGAGCAGAACTCGGTATGCTGTACAACATCACGATGGACCTGGAGTCGGGCCGTCTCGGCGACCTCCTCGTGGAGCCCAACGAGGATCGGGGCGTCGAGACGGACTTCGAGACCGACTCGGCGGGGCATCTTCGCATCCCAGTCGGTCGGGTACAGGCAGTCAAGGACCACATGATCGTCGAACGCTGACAGCGTCAATGTACGTTCTCGACTCTTCTGCGTTCATAAACGAATATCACACCGACGAGCGCATCGCGACGATCCCGCTCGTCCGCGAGGAACTCGAAGACGAGAGCGCCTACCGCTTCGACGCCCTGGAGGGGTCGGGGATGCATCTCCACATCCCGGACGGCGAGACCGTCGAGCGCATCGAGCGGGCCGCACGCGAAACTGGCGACTTCGAGGAACTCTCCCGGACCGACATCCGTCTGGTCGCCGCCGCCTTCGAACTCGACGGGCACCTCGTGACCGACGACTACGCGATGCAAAACGTCGCCGAGAAGCTCGAGGTCCCGGTCGAGGTCATAAACAGGGACGGCATCTCCGAACAGCGTGCCTGGTCGTTCCAGTGCCAGGGCTGTGGCCGGGAGTTCGAGGAAAAGCACGACCGCTGTCCGATCTGTGGCAGCGAACTCTCGCGAAAGAACCCCGCCTGATACGGACGGTCGGACAACCGTCGCGAGCTAGTCCCGCTGTTCGAGGTCCCGCCGTTCGGCGACGACGGGGCAGTTGACGACCCGAAGGGTATCCATGTCCAGAAACTTCAGTATCTCTGTTCCTTCGTGGGAACACGATACCTCCGGCGGCTCGGAGAAGTACTGACACCGCTCGCAAAAGGAGTGTTTCGAGATCTCGGCGTAGATCTTCCCCTCGACGTCGGCGACTGAGCCGCGGTCCTCCGTCTTGCTGAGCTGTTCCCAGACGGCGTCGGGGTCGACCCCCTCGACGTCCATTCGCTCGAAGGCACTCTCGCTCCCCTCGAAGGGGTCACCGCGCTCGCCCGGTTCGGAGAACGGGTCGCCTCCCCCGCCTGTCTCGGTGAAGGGGTCACCCCGTTCCTCCGGCTCTGAGGACGGTTCGCCGGCCCCCGGACTGGACCCCTCGAACCACTCCGTTTCTGTTCCTGCGCCCCGTGTCTCGCTGGCGGCATCGAACGGGTCGTCGGGGCTGATCCCGGTGGTACCGTCGTCGGATTCGGGCATCGGCGGAGTGTCGTCCTCTCCATCCTCGCCGTCCAGCGCTTCGAAGGGGTCGCCCTCGCGGTCCGTGACGTCCTCGAAGTCCTCGAATGGGTCCTCGTCGTCGCTCATCGGCCCTCACCGGATTCGAGTTGTGCCGCCGTGAGCAACGTCGGCTTGCTGAAAAACCCCGTCGCTGGCTCGACGTCGGTCACCGTTGCCTGACAGTGTGGACACTCGGGGTCGGTCAACAGCGCGATGGTGACCCCGTTATCACAGCGCTCGCACTTCGCACGGTCGATGTCGTCCGTGGCCGCCGCGCGCTTTATGCGTTCGACGGCCTCCCGACTGTCCCCGTCGCCCTCTCTGAGGTCGTTGACAACCCAGGCGACCGACTGCAGGCGGTCCTGAATCGTCTCGAAGCGCTCCTCGAAGTCGTCGAAGCCATCTTTGTGGTCGGCCAGCGCCCCATCGAGTTCTTCGACGCTCCCCTCGAGATCGTCCAGGCGGCCCGCAAGCGGGCCGACCGACTCCGCGAGCGCGTCGACGCGGTCGATCAGACCGTCGATCTGTTCGATCTCCGGATGGCCGTGGTCGAGGGGCGCCTTCCGGTCGGTCTCCTTTTTCACCTGGATGACCCGGTCGCGGACGTCTTCGACCTTGTCCGTGTAGTCGGCCTCGATGGTGTCGGCGCGCTCTTCGAACTGGGTCCGGATCGCGTCGAGTTCGTCCTCGAGACGGCTGTCGAGCATTCGGTCTACGGTGTCTGCGATCAGTTCCGTGTCGGCAACCGGGGGTCGCTCGCTGTCCTCGCCCAGTTCGGCTGCTGCCCGGTACGAGGCGAGAAGCTGCACCAGAACCGTCTCCCGGTCAACCTCAAGCTCACCTGCACGCTCGTCGAGCCACTCCTCCAGTTCTGCCGGGAGAGTCAGCGTGAGTGCCTCCTGATCCGTCGACTGGCGCGCCATTACGGAACACTTACTCCACTAGATAGTTAAGAGTTTGCCGCCGCTTTCGATCTTCGATAATCCTGTGGCGTCAGCGGATTTTGCGGACGTCGCTGATGTCGAAGCCGGCGTCGCCCAGCTCCGTCTCGAACTGGACGATGTCGTCGTCCTCGATCTGTGAGAGGACTCCCCGGAACTGCTTGACGACGAGCGTTCGGGCACGCTCGCTGCCGCCGGTCTCCCACTGGAACTGCATGGTCCCACTGCAGGCGTCGACTAGCTGGCCGTGGCGGGTCTCCGAGAGTGTCTCGCGTGTGACGTGAAGCAGAATCAGGCCGCGCCAGTTGTGGGCCGCCTTCTGGAGGCCCTTGAGGAGGTACGTGATGTCCGACCACGATATCTGCTCGCCGAGCGTGGCAACGAGATCCGAGAGCGAGTCGATCACGACGAGGTTCCCGGGGGCGTGGAGGGTGAGCCGCTCGCCGAGCGCGCTCAGGATCCCCTCGCGGCTCTCGTGACGCTTCCGGAGGTTCTTGATGTCGACAGTTTTCCCGGCGTACCAGTCCCGTGGCACCGGACTCACGTGAAAGAAGTGCTTTGACAGCGGGTGAAAGGTCACGGCCTCGAGCCCCTGTTCGGCGATGTCGGTATCCATCGCCATCCCGATTTCGGAGCGGAGCTGGTCCGCGTCGGCGGTAAAGGAGATGTAGTGTATCTCCTCGGGCAGCCGGGCGTTCGCGTGCAGATCGCCGTAGTGCAGATCGAACAGATCGCTGTCGCCAGCGCGGGCCAACCCGTTCATCACCGCGGCGGTGTACATGAACTCCCGCGCTCCTGAGCCCGCTTCCCCGGAGAGGAGGACGACGCTCCCGGCCGGTGCGCCGCCATCGACGATCCCGTCGAGCCTGTCGATCCCGAAGGGCAGGCGGTCCATACCCGTACGTATCGACCTGTCCGCTTAAATCCCCGGCGCGGCCGCCTAGTATCAGCGATACCGGCGATGTAACAGGTAGCCGACGGCGAGCGCAACGAGCGGGGGGAACACGCCCGCGACCGCGGGGAGTTCGTAGAGGGGTTCGACGAGCGGTGCGAGGACAGCCGGCGGTTCCTCGCGCAATTCGGGGGGCGCTGCGACGACCAGCGCGAGGTACAGCGACGCCAGAAAGGCGTACCCGCCAGCCGCGATCGCCCGGTCGTAAACGAGCGAGGAGCCGCCACGCCGGTGACGGCGCGCCACGAGCAACACGGGCGTCATCAGCGGCCCGACCACGGCGAGCCCCAGCACGATGTAGAGCGACCTGACGAACGTGAAGGTCCCGCCGGCCGTCCCGGTCGTGTTCGCGACGAGCTGGACAAACGCTGTGACGAACACGAGGACGGAGAGGGCCGTCACCAGCCCGCCGAGGACGACGTAACCCCGGAACAGCCGCGACCGGCTCTGACGGAAGGCGTAGGGGTAGGTGCCCAGCACGCCGCGGTACGCGTCGTCTGCAGCTCCGGTCGTGTCGCCGGCCGTCCCGGCGTCGTCGTCGCTCATCAGTCACAGTCCGGGCGCTGCGAGCAAAAGGGTCGCGGTCCCTGGCGCACCGGACCAGCCTCGTCAAACACAACCCGTGGGGACTAACTCCCCGCCTGCCGACCGGGCCGGTATGCAGGTAGACATCGGCAACGCGCTCGCGTCGGTCGCCGACCCGGGTGTCGGAGAGGCAGCACTCGAGGCGCTCGACGGGCGGGTCACCGGCGCGCACCGGCGAATCGAGGCGGGGATGGCCGACGACGAGTTCGGATACGCCGCGCTGAACCTCCCCGAGCGGACAGACGCGGGGGCAATCGAGTCGGCCGTCGAACCCGTCGCCGACAGCGAGGCGGTCCTGACGGTCGGGATCGGCGGCAGCGCGCTGGGGGCCGCCACGATATCAGCCGCGCTTGGGCCGTCCGAGGTGGATCACTTCGTTCTGGACAACGTCGATCCGGAGCACGCGACGGAGTTGCTCGGCGACCTGCCGCTTGCCGGGACAGCCGTCAACGTCGTTTCCCGGTCGGGCACGACAGCGGAGACGCTCTCGAACTTCCTGGTCGTCCGAGAGGCCATGGAGTCGGCAGGCGTCGACTGGGCCGACCGGACGGTCGTGACGACCGGCGAATCCGGGCCGCTCCGGGACCTGGCTGACAGCCACGACGTGCCGGTTCTCGACGTGCCGGTGGGTGTCCCCGGTCGGTTCTCGGCGCTGTCTGCGGTCGGACTTGTCCCCGCCGCTATCCGGGGACACGACATCGAAGCAGTTCTGGACGGGGGACGGGAGGCCATGGGCTCGCTTTCGGGATCGCTGTACGACTGCCCCGCCTATGCCTACGGTGCGGTGGCCTACGGACTCGACGCCCGCGGCGCAGCGGTCAACGCCGTGATGCCCTACGCCGAGCGCTTGGAGCCGTTCGCCGAGTGGTTCGCACAACTCTGGGCCGAGAGCCTCGGGAAGGACGGCCTCGGCCAGACGCCGGCTCGCGCCCTGGGTGCGACGGATCAGCACTCACAGCTCCAGCTCTACCGTGCCGGCCCGCGGGACAAGCTGGTGACGCTCGTCCGTCCACAGAAGCGGGCCGACCGGCCGATTCCGGGGACCGACCTCGCGGATCTGGCGTACCTCGGCGGCAACGGGCTTGGGGACCTGCTCGACGCGGAGTTCGAGGCCACGGAGGCGAGCCTGGCCGCGGCCAGCCGGCCGAACATCCGGGTCGAAATGGATCGGCTGGACGCCCGCGGGATCGGCGACCTGCTGTACAGCATGGAGGCCGCCTGCATCCTCGCGGGCGAACTCTCCGGCGTGGAGACGTTCACCCAGCCCGCGGTGGAGTGGGGAAAGCGGGCCGCCCGCGGGCTGCTCGGCGGCGGCGACTTCGAGGAGGCCGACGCTGTCGCCGGGAAGGAACGGCTCGTCGTCGAGTGACCCCCTCTGGGGGGTCGGAAACCGGTGCAATCAAAGGCCTCGGAGCCCAATAGAGACCCAAGTAATGGATCCGGAAACCCAGCGAGGTGGCGTCGAACCGCCCGCCGATCCTCCGGACGACCCCCCGCTCTACAAGCTCGGCAACTCCGAGGAGCGCATCCAGAGCGTCGCCCACTCTCTCGGGCTCGTCGTGGCGGCGTTCGCCGTCGGATTCGCACTCGCAATCCTCGGACTCAACGTCGCGGGACTGTTCGGGCTCTCGTACAGCGGTGGCCAGAGCCTCCCGGTCGAACTCCAGGCCGCCGCCGCCGCCCTCCAGTTCGTTGGCTTCCTCGTCGTCGGGCTGGCCTATCTGCGGTGGCGGGGGACGGACGTGGATCTGTTCCGGATCCGCGTGCCGTCGCTACGCGAGATCGGCTGGGTTATAGCCGGCCTCGTCGGGCTGTTCGTGTTGCTTAACGTGGTCAGCGTCATCATCAGCACCCTCGGCGTCGAATCGGCGGAGAACGCCGCGGTCGTCCAGGGCCGGGAACAGCCGACGCTGTTCCTGTATCTCATCGGTGTGACGATCCTGTTTACCGCACCCGCCGAGGAACTGCTCTTCCGGGGCCTCGTCCAGGGCCTGTTCCGGAAGGCCTACGGCGTCGTCCCGGGCATCCTCATCGCCTCGGTACTCTTTGGGGTCGTCCACTTCGTCGCTCTGAGCGGGTCGGGAAGCCGGCTCCCCTACATCGCCGTCGCCGCCGCGCTGGGGGTCGTCCTCGGTGCAGTCTACGAGAGAACGGAAAACCTTGCGGTCCCGATTCTCGTCCACGCCGGGTACAACGCGATCCTGTTCTACGCCGCATACCTGGCGGCGACCGGGCAGATCGAGATGCCGACCTGACCGGCGTCGGTCCGCCGTCTGACTTCCGTCTGACGAGTGATTAAGTGTACGTAGAGGTATAATATTCTCCCATGCCGACCCGGTTTACTGTGATTTGTGACGACGAGGTAGCCCAGGAGGTGACGTCGCTGGCCCGGGAGTACGACCTCACGGAGGAAGAGGTGCTCCGCCAGCTCGTCGATCTCGGACTGGACGAGATTGGAGAGCAACCTCGTATATGAGCCGTGGCGCGGCTAGTCCTCGACATTCGCCTCCGGGTTGGCTGTGTCGACTTCGTGGAAGGTGGCGTCGTCGGTGTGTGTCGCGGCTTCGTTGAGCCTGGCAGCGACACGCGTCGCCATCTCGCGGAGTGCGGCCTTCGGGGGTCCACCGTTCTCCCGACAGGCGAGCGGCGGGAGCGCGTTCGGCCGCGTTCGTTCGGCGGCCGTCCGCGGCAGCTGGAGGCGACCGACGAGCGGGACGTCGATACCGGGCGGTTGCTCGCGGTCCTCGTCTGAGTCTAGCGTGCCGACTGCGGGATCGAGCGGGACCCGACCGAGGATGGGGATGCCGAACTCCTCGACGAGTTCGGACGCGCCACCGGATCCGAAAATGTCGTGAGTCCCCCCGCAGTCCGGGCACTCGAACCCGGCCATGTTCTCGACGATGCCGAGGACGGGGGCGCCGTAGCGTGCGAACCCGAGAACGCCACGAGCGGCATCGTCGACGGCGACCGCCTGGGGTGTCGTCACTATCACTGTGCCGGCGACGGGGAAATGCTGAACGAGCGAGAGATGGACGTCTCCGGTACCGGGTGGGAGATCGACGACAAGATAGTCCAGAGGTCCCCACCGGACGTCGCCGGCGAGTTGCTTGACGAACTCGTCGACGAGCGGGCCACGCCAGATGACGGGATCGTCGTCGTCCGCGACGAACGCCATACTCATGACGCGGACCCCGTGGGCCTCGCGTGGCACCATCTCGTCGGCCCCGGTCGCGTTGGCGCTTCGATCGTCGAGTCCGAGCATTGCGGGGGCGTTCGGCCCGTATACGTCCGCATCGAGCAGACCGACGTCGGCGCCGGCGTCAGCGAGCGCCGCGGCGAGGTTCGACGCGACTGTGCTCTTTCCGACGCCACCCTTCCCGGACGCGACGGCGACGACGTTCTTCACCTCCGGGAGCATGTCGACGTGCTTCCCGGAGTCCACAGCGCGGGGCTGAAACTCCACCGCGACCGTCTCGACCCCTGGTACGGTCGTCGTGGCGGCGTCGATCTCGGCGAGGATCGTCTCGCGGATTCTGTCGCTGGGGGCCGGAAGCGTGACCGTAATCGAGGCCACAGCGTCGCGGACGGACACGTCACCGATGGCGTCGATGCTGGCCAGGTCCGCGTACAGCTCGGACTCCCCGACCCCGGCGTGCGCGATCGCCTCACGGACCGCCCGTTCTCGACTCCCGGCGTCGCCCGGATCCGGTGGGGCCGTCACGGGTACACACTCTCGATAGCTCGTGAAAGCCGTGTCGCCGTCATTTCTCACCCTCGCTCTGGGGCCCGAATGCGTCCTTCTCCCAGCGCTTTTCGCGCCCGACCGGGCCGTCCATGTACCACGCGTCGTCCTCACCGGGGTCCGTCGGCGGTGCAATCGGGCGCTTGAGCCACTTTGGCCGTCGCTTCCCGTCGGGGCCGCCGGCGGGCCTGGTCTTCTCGACCCACTCGCGGTAGATCTCCATCGATCGTTTCGTGTCGACGTACACGTCGCCGTAGTAGTCGTCCTGTTCGGCCGGCCTGACGGTCACCTTCTGATGCCAGCAGTGCATTCCCGAGATCGGATCAGGGTGTGGTGCGTGGGTGAGATTCTGAGGGACGCCGCCGTCGGACCACCAGACGCGCCCGGAGTCGGGGTCGTCGCTCTCGAAGGGAGTGATGCCGGACTGCTGGCGCATACCCCACGTCTCGCCCTCGCTGTTCAGGTCGACAGTCACCTTGCCGTAGGGGTCGCCACCCTCGTCGAAGTCGCCGTCGGCCTCGCCGTCACCGTCGCGATCGATCTTCCACTGGCCCATGTGGTGACTCATCGCCGCGATGCCCGGCTTGATGGACTCGGTGATCCACACCTCGTTGACGTAGTAGCCGATATCTGTTTCGACGCGGACGAGGTCGCCCGTCTCGACGCCCAGACGCTCCGCATCCTTGCTGTGGAGCCAGACGGGGTTGTTGTGCGAGATCTCCTCGAGCCACTTCGAGTTCGACGACCGCGAGTGAATCTGGGTCGGCAGCCGGAACGTCGGCACGAGCACCATCTCGCCCGCCTCGTAGTCGATGTTCTCCGGGTGGACGTGGCTCTTCAGGTAGTGGGGGATTGTGTACTCCTCCTCGTCCCACCCCCACTTGGCGAGCGTCTTCGAGTAGAACTGCTGTTTGCCCGTCGGCGTGGGGAACCCGCGCCTGGGAACGCCGTCGACGATGACGCCTGCCTGTTCGGTCTCGACCGCCTCGAGGTCTGCACGCTCGACCCGATCACAGTCGTAGCGTCGGCTCTCGTAGGGTGTCCCTTCGGCGACGTAGTCAAGTTCGTCGCGGCCGGGATCAGGTGCGGCGTCAGCCTCGTTGAGGCCCTCGATCAGCCGGTGGATCGTTCCGTACTCGTCGACGACGACATCCTCGGCTTCGAGCACAGCGGGATCGATCGGCGTCTCGTGGAGTTGGTAGTCGTTTTCGCTCGCCTCGAACGCCCCGTAGTGCTTCATGTACTCCAGAGGTTCCATGTCGGCCTCTTCGGCCGCTTCCACGAGGTTCTCCTCGTGCTCGAAGACGTACCGGTAGTACTCGTCGACTGTCATCTGGGTCGGCTCGCCGTCCGCGTCGCGATACGGGCTCTCGAAGTACTCGCGGATGCCGAGCTCGCCGTCCTCGTCGAGGCGCCAGGAGAGGTCCATCCAGAACTCGTCTTCCTCCCAGACTTCGCCGGGGTTTGCCTCGTACGTTCGGTCGACCGACTCGCCTTCGCGCTCCGCGTACTCCCGGTGGACCGGCTGGCGGAAGGTAACCCACGTCCCGGAGTGAGTCTCCTGGCTCTGGATGTCGTGGCGTTCCGGGCTGTGTCCCATCGGGAGGACGTAGTCCGCGAAATAGGCCGTCTCGTTCCAGGTCGGCGTGAGCGCGACGTGCATCCCGACCTTGTCCTCGTCGGTCAACGCCTCGATCCACGAGAAGCCGTCCGGGTAGGTGTAGACTGGGTTGAACACCCGCGTAAAGTACACGGACAGCTTGCCCCGTTCCTCCTTGAGGAAGTACGGCAGGAGCTGGCTCATCTCGTAGTGGGCAAAGGGCCACTCCGGCGGCAACTGGAGTTCGTCCCAGAGCTTCTGGCGCGGCGGCTCCTTCGGGACCTCCGGGTCGAACTTGTGCCACGCGTTCGGCGCCGTCCCGCCCCTCGTGCCGACACTCCCGGTGAGAACTGACAGGAAGTGCAGGGTGCGACTCACCTGCCAGCCCCCCTCGTTGCCCGAGGCTGCCGACCGCCAGATGTGACTCGCGAACCGCGAGCCAGCGCGACCAATCTTCCGGCCGACCGTTTCGATAGTCCCCGCGTCGACGCCACTTTCCGCCTCCGCGTAGGCGGGGGTGAAGTCGCTGTACGTCTCCTGGAGGAGGTCCATGTACGTCCCGAAGGTTCGCGGCCGCTCTGGGTGTTGCTCGTCGAGGAACTGCCCCCAGTTCGTCCAGTTGCGGACGAACGTCTCGTCGTAGAGGCCCTCGTCGATGATGACGTTCGCCATCGCGAGCAGGACTGCGGCCTCGCTGCCCGGCTGGGTCGGCATCCAGTAATCGGACATCGCGGCCGTGTTCGACAGCCGCGGGTCCAGGACGGCGAGCTGTCCCCCCTCCATGATGCCCTCCATGATGCGCTGGGCGTGCGGGTTGAAGTAGTGGCCCGACTCCAGGTGTGCCGAAAGCAGGAGGATGAACTCCGCGTTGGCGAAGTCCGCGCTCGGCCGGTCGTACTTGTGCCAGAAGGCATAGCCCGCACGCGCACCGGCCGAGCAGATGTTCGTGTGGGAGTTGTGGCCGTCGAGCCCCCACGCGTTGATCGTCCGGTCCATCGAGCCTTCGTGGCCGGGTCTGCCGACGTGGTAGGTAATCTCGTTCTCGCGACCGTCCTCGATTGTCTCACGCATCTCGCTGGCGATGTCCGCGAGCGCCTCCTCCCAGGAGACGCGCGTCCACTCGCCGGAGCCGCGCGGCCCGCCGCGCTTGAGGGGGTGCTCGATGCGCTGTGGATCCTGGAGCTGATTGATCGTCGCCGGCCCCTTCGCGCAGTTCCGGCCACGCGACCCGGGGTGTTCGGGGTTGCCCTCGATCTTGCGGATCTCACCCGTCCCCTTGTCGATGTACGTCAGGAGGCCACACCCGGCCTCACAGTTGAAACACGCCGTCGGGACGACGGAGTACTCCTTCGGGGACCCCTCGGATTCGTACTCGACCCAGTCGTGCCACTGGTTGGGGTCGGGGTACGAGCCGAGTTCTCCCTCGGGCGCGATGCGGTCGACGCCGTCGACGCCGCGGCGCTGTCGTTGCTTTTTCGTGTCCTCTGAGCGGTTCGAGATGATGCCGAGTCGTTCGGCGACCTTCTCGATCCGGCTCGGGTCAAATTCGTGTCCCATGATCAGGCAAGTGAGATTGTCTGTGGAGCAGTTATCCAGCAGTACTCGAACGCGAGCAGGCCGGCGAGTGCGAGAGCGCCCGCGACTGCCGCGAGCGCACCTGAACCGGCTGCGAGGGCGACGAGCGGCGCGAGTATGCCCACGACGACACCACCGCCCCAGAAGGCGGTCCGGAACTCGCCGCGCGTGATGCGTGCTGCGGCCTCCTCGGCGTCCTCGGTCTGGTGGGATGTGAAGATCTCCGAGGCGACGATGGCGGCGTGTACGACGAGCGCCGCCGCGAGCACGAGGCCGGATGGCCCGAGCAGATCGCCGAACCCGGGGACGTCAGCGAACCCGAGGACGACGAGTGTCGCCCCGCCGGCGACGACGGCCTGCGTGAACATGTGAACCGGCATCGCCGGGCTCTGCCAGAGGTCACGGCCCTTCGACTGACTGAAAAGAAACGCCGTGTAGACGGCAGTCGCCGTCGTCAGTACGGCCAGCACCCCGAGCGTGACGGGGTGCGTGATAACGCCGGTGACGCCGAGGAGCCACGCAAGGGTCACGAGCGTCAGGACGCCGCCGGTGACAGTCAGGATGTACCCGCCCTTCACGAGCCAGGAGTTCCAGTTCGGGCGCAACAGCACCCAGTGGAACCGCGTCGGCTGTTCGAGGTCAAGGACGAGGAGGACGGTCGTGATCCCGAGGAAGACGAGGCTGACGACCGCGGCGGCACCGACTGTCGTCGCGTTCGGTTCGACGACGCCGGCGAGCATGAGAAGCGCCGGGAGGAGGAGGACCCCCGCCGAGATGGACTTCACCCAGGTCTTGTTGACGCCGATGGGGTCGTCGTGCTCGGCTTTGCAGGCAACCGTGCACGCGTGGCAGCCGATACACCGCCTGTTGTCGATGACGAAGCCGTAGTTTGGTATAGGCATCACCCCAGTTGAGCAGTGGTAGTACATACCGTGACATTCGATTCTACTTAAATCTTGTGTGAATAGGACAATAAAAGCATTATCGTGAAATATAATCCTGTGTATGTCTGGGTTATATCGCTGTTCGATTCAATAGACTCGTCAGAAACCATCTGAATACGGAAAATAACCAGTTTGAGCCGGTCTAGGATTATTGATTATATATATGATATTAACCGAATCGCTTATAATCTTGTATAATAGAAACAAGCAAACGGTGCTGTAGAGGCCATGAGTACGGAATACGAGACGAGGGAGACACTCGACGCAGTCCTCGAAGTCGTCGCGACCGACCCCGGGAGCACGTCCGATATCGAGGGGTGGGCAAACTCGACGAGCGACGCCGGACTCCTCGATCAGATCGAGGGCGAAGAGGGCGGCGAACCCGTCTACCGTCACTACATCCGGAGGACAGGCGAATGAGTACCGACACCGATACCGAGGAGGCTGTCACCGAGGCCGAGGCCGACGACCCGAGCCTCGCGAGCCTGCAACGCCAGATCGACGAACTCCGCGAGGACGTGGCCGCTGTCGAGAACGACACAGCCGCCGACCAGAAGCAGATGACGATCATCGCGACGAAGGGCACGCTGGATATGGCGTATCCGCCGCTCATCCTCGCCAGCACGGCCGCCGCGTTCGGCTGGGATGTCACGGTCTTTCACACGTTCTGGGGGCTCGAGATCCTCCACGAGGAGAACTCGAAGGACCTCCAGTTGAGTTCCGTCGGGAATCCGAACATGCCCGTACCGAACGTCATCGCAGCACTCCCGGGCATGGATCGGATGACGACGTGGATGATGAACCGCCGGATCGAGGACAACGACACCGCGACGATAGAAGAGCTCCTCGACACCTGTCTCGATATGGGCGTCGAACTCCAGGCCTGCCAGATGACCCAGGAGCTGATGGACTACGACGAGTCCGAGTACTACGAAGGCGTCACCACCGGTGTCGGTGCCGCGACCGCTCTCGACCACATGTCGGATGCCGACATCCAGCTCATGATATAATCCCCGACTGCGTCCGAACCAGCCGCGAGCATCACGCGGAGGGCTCAAATCGACGTCTTCGCCGAAGAGAGGAGAAGCGGCAGTGCCAACCCCCTGATACTAAGATGCCACACATGTAACGCAACGAGTAGCGTATCCGAACTATGATAAATAAGAACACGCGTTACAGCTTGCTTCTGTTCGGCTGGGGCATACTGGTGGTCGGCGCGACGGTTGCCGTATTTTCGGGCAACGCAGCACCGTTGCTCACTCCCTCGACCCTCCCGCTGAACGGGCCGATTAGCATGTTCGTGTTCGCGGGCGTCCCCTTACTCGGTGGCGGGGTCGTCGTTGCCCTGTTGCGGAAACGGGCCTGGCGGGCCGCGGGTCGGCGGGCACAACTCACACCAGACGGAGGTCTGAGTCTGCTCGGGAACCCCGACCTCGTCGGCACGAGGGCCGGCCGAACGGTCAGAGCCAGGACGATCAAGCGCAAAACCGGGAGCTCGGGTGAGGGCGGCTCGAAACACACCACCTACACAGTCATCGAGGCGGAAATTGACGACCCATCGGAGGACGGGATCGTCATCGGCGTTGGCGACACCAATGAGGAAACGGATTTCGGAGAAGTGACTGCCAAAGTCGAAACCGAGGTCGTCGATGGGTTCCCGACGATAAACAACGCTCCGGACCGCACGGAGAACGTTCTCACGCCGAAGACACAGGCGGCGCTCGAAGAGCCGGACGATATCGACGCGGTGTACGTCGGTGATACTTCGACAGTTATTCTCGACGCCCTGCCCGATGCCGACGGCATGATTGCCGGCAAACTGACCGATATGCTCAAAAGTAAAGTTGAGGAGAAACTTCCCGGAAACACCCACACTGTCACCATCCAGACGAAGGGCGTCCTCCTAGATGGCGGCGAGCTGGACCGGCAGGTCGCTGCTGTCGCCACTGTCGCGAACGAGTTCGAGACCACAGCGCCGCGTCAGTCCTCCTGATACTGACGGCTATAACTTCGTGAGCATAGTCGGCCCCCCCGCGGGGTCGACATTGCTCATGGGCTTATAGCCGTTAGTATGATCCCCGAAAACTGCGCCTCTCCAGTCTATCACACATAGCGGCCCCGGCACTCACATCGCGGGTGGGCACAAGTGATATGAGCCAGCGCGCTTATGTGGGGACAGCATTATGCGAAACCGGACAGTCGGCCGGCGGACGGTTCTCGCGAGCGTGGCAACCGGCGCCGCGGCGTCGGTGGCCGGCTGTTCGGTGCTCGATCGCGGTGACGACGGCGACGTGTCAACCGTCGACGACGGCCGGTCCCAGGCACTCGCCGAGCAGTACGCGCCGACGCTGTACTTCGACGAAAACGAGCAGTGGTTTCCGACAGACCCCAGACCGTTCGAGAGCGAACGCGACGGTGAAACGGTCGTCGACGGGTTTGACGCGCTCGAGGGCTACATCGAGCGAGGGGGTGCCGACGACCCGCCCGCACCGACATGCTTCTACAACGTCGTGGAGTACGAGGAGTCGCCGCTCGTGGTCGTCCAGTTCTGGTTCTACTCCGCTTTCGACCAGTTCGCGACGAACTTCCACTGGCATGACTGGGAGCTCCTGCAGGTGTTCGTGGACACCGACATGGGGGAGCCACAGCTTCACGTCGCGAGTTCGCACTCGCGGAAGGTTCCGAACAACGAGTTCCTCGACCCCGAGCGCACCAGACCGCGGATCCTCTCCGAACTGGGCAGCCACTCCAGCGGCCTCTCCGTCAACGACGACGCCGAGCACTTCCAGCGACTCCCTCTGGACGGCAGCGTCGCCGACATCACCAACAGCGTCATCGACGGCATCGACGCCGTTGCGGCTATCCCGCTGGCGTACGGCCTCCCGCGGGACGAGAGTCTGGCGCTCCCGTATGCGGTTCCCGAACTCGACGGAAGGCCATTCTACGAGGACGACCGCCTGCCGTCTGTTGACGAGGACGACATCATCCCCGACGACCTGATCGTTCGCTCCTTCAGCACGCTCCAGTCGCCGCCGGACCTCCCGGAACGGGAAACCGGCCAGCGCTTCGACTACGAGGGTAGCGAGAACGACGACAGCGACGTGACCTACGAGTTGCTCCCGAGCGGGGAGCTCGAACACATCGCGGACTTCACGGGCCCGCAGCTGAGTTTCGAGTTCTACATCCCCGGGTTCGCGGAGGACGCCATCGCCAGCCACATCACTACCGCGGGCGTGCCCTGGCAGGATCCGCGCTACGAGAACCCCGCCATCGATATCAGCGAACCGACACACCGGCAGGCGCTGGCCGACCGCTACGACGCTATCGGCGAGCCCTCTCCCGTCAACCAGGTCGTCGCCCGCGTGACGAACGCCGTCTCCGAGGAGAATGCCCCGGAAGATGAGGGCCTGACGACCGCCCCTTCACCGCTCGAACTGTTCGCGCTGTTCCAGAGCGACTCCGAGGCCGTCCCGACGTTCAACGGGATCGCGGTCGTCCAGGACGTCCCGGCGGGCGACCACGAGCTGACGATCACCGGCGCGGGCGTCACGCCTCACTCGGAGACGGTGACTGTTGCCGAGAGCGAGGAGGTGACGCCAGCTGGCGTCGGAGGAGAGATTCCCGTCGTCGCCCGAGAGAACGCCGTGAAGATGGTGGTCGATCCGAGCGAGGCGGACAGCGACTTGCGAAAGCTCGCAGTCGAGGATGACTTCGCGGGGCGCATGTACGACGCGCCTCTCTCTGGGCCGGACGCCGTCTACCTCCACAGCGGCGGGGCGTACACGACAGAAGTCAGGGACACCGACGACGAGGTCGGCGCGTTCCGCGTCAACCCCGGCGACGACGAGCGCGTGCGTGTGGACAATCCACGCACCGGGAAGGCGCCGCTTGCGGAGTATATCGCCGACATCGCGGCAGAGACCCGAGAAGAGGTGGCGGCTATCGAGAGTGACAGCGACGACGATGACGACAGTGTCGGTGGTGGCCGGGCAAACGCCGTGACGGGGCTCGCCAACGCGCTGGACGCAGTCGCCGAAGCAGCGCGGCGCGCGGCTGCGGCCGCAGAGGCCGGTGACAGGAGCCAGGCCGAACGGAACCTCGAAAAGGTTATCGAGCGTCTGGAGCGCGTCTCTACCAGACTGACGGAGGCGAGCGACTCGCTGCCGGAGAGCATCGGGCGCGCCACGAGCAACCGCCTCGATCAGGCTCGCCGTCGGAGTGATCAGGCGAAGGACGCTGAAAAACTCTGAGTTCGGAAGGACCCGGTAAACGGACCCGCTCGCTTCGACTGTCCGTGTGGTCCTTTCGGAATGGTTTGGCTCTCTCCTCGCTACCGCGACGTCTTTCACCCGGGCCTTTGTCTACTGTGGCCTCGATCAGATACCCTCATAGTGATTGCTGTAACAGTTTACCGGAGCGACCGCCTGCTGTCCGGCGGTCGTATCGGTAATGGCTTACAGCAGTCACTATCAGAGACGGCGTCTACCGTCAAAATGAGGCCTCGGCACTCACGACTCACAATCTATCCACCTTGTATCCTACAAACCCAAATCCATCTCAATGGGCGAGTGGTCCCGTCGTGAGTTCGTTTCGTTTGCGACGGCCGGTGCAGGAGTGGGGATTGCCGGGTGTAGCGCCCTTTCTCCGTCGGAGTCGGCTGAGGACGGCTCATACTGACGGCTATAACTTCGTGAGCATATTCGACCCTACGAGGGGTCGAAATCGCTCACGGGATTATAGCCGTCAGTATCAGGAACAGCACAGACCGGGAAACCACCCCAGCACGACTTCGAACCGATTTCTGGCCGAGTTGTCGACATGGGCGGTGACGGAATCGCAGACGCGACTCTAAATGCAATCGTACCAGTACACCCGGACGTGATTGGCTTAAGCCGTGCCGTCACAAAACCGGAGTCTTACGTGCCGAACTCACTGATCTGGTATCGTGGCACGTAACGGAGTCACGTCCGGGTGTAAGGGAGGGGAGCAATAGTCGAGACAACCGCTGATAGTCAGGGTCGGCTCGAAATCGGAGGAATCGACAAACCCGTCTGGATGCGCGCAACTGCAACTGATTTTGTGACCTCCTCCACGGCCTGAAGGGCCGTGGCATCCAGCCACCGGATGACCGGCCTGCCGAAGCAGACCGTTGCGGTTCCAACCCGCACTCATAGTGATTAGGACGAATCATTACCGGTAAGATACGGTCAAATATCTGGTTCGCTGATCGCGTTCAATCCTCGTGGAATATACTCTTCCAGCGTTGAGAGGTCTGGATTGACATCCTCCTCCGCGTGAACGCGGAGGAATCCCGAGCGTGGGGATATTA
>JAZKRS010000047.1:0-23810 GCA_036626435.1 Haloarculaceae archaeon
AGGCGAGGTCGAACTTCTCGGCTGCGGTCTGCATGTCCTTGTCCCCGCGGCCACAGAGGTTCACGAGCAGGGTGTCGTGGCGGTCCTCCCGGGCCAGCTTCTTCGCCAGCGCGATGGCGTGGCTCGGCTCCAGCGCGGGGATGATGCCCTCGGCCTCGCTGAGTTCGCGGAACGCGGAAAGCGCCTCTTCGTCGCTGATAGCGTGGTACTCGGCGCGCCCGAGTTCCTGGAGTGCCGCGTGTTCGGGGCCCACGGCGGGATAGTCCAGCCCGGCGCTGACGGAGTGGTTCGTCGTCTCCTCGCCGATGACCTTCGTCTTCATCCCCTGGAACACCTGGGGTTCGTCCTGTTCTGTCTTCGAGAGCGGTGCCGAGTGGTGGTTCTCGCCTGTCCCGCCGGGTTCGGCGCCGTAGAACATCACGTCGTCGTCCTTGAACGCGTGAAAGAGGCCGATGGCGTTCGAGCCGCCGCCGACACAGGCGACGCACGCGTCCGGGAGGTCCCCATGGAGGTCCTGAATCTGCTCGCGGGCCTCGCGGCCGATCACGGACTGGAATTCTCGTACCATCCGGGGGAACGGATCCGGCCCCACGGCGCTGCCCACGAGGTAGTGGGTGTCCTCGTAGCTCCCGATGAGGTCCTCCATCGCGGCGTCGACGGCCTCCGCCAGACCCTCGTTGCCCCGCGTGACTTCCTCGACTTCCGCGCCCAGGAGGCGCATCCGGAAGACGTTCATCTCCTGGCGATTGACGTCCTTGCGACCCATGTAGACCTTCGTCGGGATGTCGAGCAGGGCGCCGACCATCGCCGTCGCGGTGCCGTGCTGTCCGGCGCCGGTCTCGGCGATGAGCCGCTCCTTGCCGGCCTTCTTGGCCAGCAGGCCCTGCCCGAGCGTGTTGTTCAGCTTGTGGGCCCCGCCGTGGAGCAGGTCCTCGTGTTTGAGGTAGATGTTCGCGTCCCAGCGCTCGCTGAGGGTTTCGGCGTGGTAGACCGGCGTCGGCCTGCCGCCGTAGTGTTCCAGCAGGTCGCGAAACTCCGCCTGGAACTCGTCGCTGGGGACGACCCCCTCGAACGCGGCTGCGAGGTCCGCGAGCGGTTCCTCAAGCGGTTCCGGGACGTGGCGACCACCGTACTGCTCGAATTCACCTGGCATATCTGTCGTCTCAACCCGGACCCACATAGCTGTTGCCGGTCCGATCCCGCCGATTCCGACAGCCACCGCGGGTCGAACCGCGAGGAGTGGTGAATGAACGACGATACTATTATTGTATAAATTATGCACAACCAAGCGGATGAACAGACAGGAGCTATCGGGCCGTACACGATGAATTACAGAACTATTGAGTTTTTCTGGGCGTTTGAAGGTGACACCCGGGCCGCTTCGATCCGATGCTATTAAGTGATAGTATTGTATAAAAAATTCATAGCCATGAAATACAGGTTAGGAAGCGCAGCCCTCGCAAGCGTTCTGGCCGTGGTTGTCGTCGGCGCCGCCCTGTCGATGGGGGCGGTTCCCGGCGCAGCCGCGAAGTACAACGATTTCTCCGAACCCGAGCTGTCTCCGACCATCCAGTCTGGGAACACGCTCGACCCCGGTGAGACGAAGACGCTGTCCGTGGCGGTCCAGAACCGTCACGACGGCATCACCGACACGGACCGGGCGATCGACGGCATCTCACAGGTCGTCCAGACGCACCGTCTCAACCTCGGTGCCGCGAGCGCGACGACGGTCTCCTTCGAGGCCGGCGAGGCGCCAGTCGACGTCAAGTCCGGCGAGCAGAGCCTCGGCACGATCACCCCCGGGAACAGCCGGCAGGCGTCGCTGACTCTCGAGGTCGACGACGACGCACAGCCCGGAACCTACGACATCCCGGTCACGATAACCCACACCTACATTCACACGATCATCGTCGACCGGGACGACTACATCGTCCACCGGAACACGCGGACCGTGACCAAGGACGTCACGGTGCGCGTCGAGAAGGACGGTCAGCTGGACGTCCTCGACGTCAGCAGCCAGGGGCTCTACGAGAACGCGGAAGGGACCGTCGAGGTGTCTGTCAGGAACGACGGCACCGAGGTCATGCGTGAGGCCCGGCTGAATCTGCTTGACTCACCACACCTCCAGCCGGCAAGCAACAGTGTCTCGCTCGGGACCCTCGAACCGAACGAGACCGCGACCGCGTCGTTCCAGGCCCGTGTGAGCGGTATCGACACTGCGAGCTCCTACAGCGTCGGGTTCAGGATGGCCTACGAGGACGAGAACGGTCAGCCGACCCAGTCGAAGGCCCGTAGCGGGAGCGTCTCGATCGACAGCGGCCCCACCTTCGAGATGTCGGCCGAGGCAGAGTCGCTGTACGTCGACTCGACCGGCGCCGTCGTTCTCGAGGTGACGAACACGGGAGACAGGGCTGCGACGGACGCGCGGGCACTCCTCCAGCCAGCCGAACCGTTCTCGCCGCTCGCGAGCAGCGGGAGCGTCGGCACGCTCGAACCCGGCGAGTCCGCGACCACCCGGTTCAAACTCGATGTCTCCGACCGCGCGCTCGCCCAGGACTACCCCCTGCAGTTCGCCGTCGCTCACGAGGACACCCACGGGAACACGGTCCAGAGTGACACCGCGTCGGCCGACGTCACCGTCGGTCCCGAGCGGACCTTCGAGGTGGTCGAAGGCGCACAGATCGACGCCGGCGCCACCGAACAGATCACGCTGACCGTCGAGAACTCCGGCGGTGGCACCCTCGAGGACGCGGTTGTCCGGATCAACACCAACTCGCCGTTCGAGACTGACGACGACACCGCACACGTCGGCACGCTCGAACCCGGCGAGACCGCGACCGCGACGTTCACGACCACCGCCGGCGAGGACGCGACGCCGAAGTCGTACTCGCTCGATACGACGATCAAGTACGACAACCCCTTCGGCGAGACGGTCGTGTCTGACGTCCAGACCGCGCCGGTCGAGGTGACCGAGTCCGAGGGCGGGCCGCTCGGGCTGCTGTTCGCACTCGCCGGGGTTCCGCTCGCACTCGTGGGCGCTATCGCATACCGGATTAACCTGCTCTCGCGGTTGCGCTAACGATGCCGACGGACTTCGGACAGCGCGTCCGCGACGGCCTGGAGGCGACCGGGCGGTACGCAGCGGGCCACCAGCGACAGGTCATCGTCGTCGTCGCCGTGACCGCACTCGTCGCGCTCGCGGTCGGCCTCGCGGGCATCCAGATGAGCATGGGGATGACCCTCTACATCGAGGACGACTCCCAGGCCGCAAACGACTGGGAGACGCTCAAGGACGACTTCGGGGCCGGCAACAACGTCTTCGTCCTCGTCAAGTCGGGCGAACTCCACGACCCCGAGACGATCCGTGCGATCGACCGACTCGACAGGCGGTACGGCGAGAACGTCGACGAGATACAGAGCGTAACCTCTCTGGCGGATGTCGTCCGACAGGGCAACGGCGGGACGATCCCCCAGACGGAGACCGGGGTCCGCCAGGCTATCGAGCGGGTCGAGGCACAGAACCCCGAGGCAGCAGAGATGGTCGGTCGGCTCCAGCCCGAGTCCGGGACGACGATCATCCTCGCCACGTACGGTAACGTCGACACCTTCGACCGGGGGAACTTCCTGCCCCAGCGCGACTCCGACATCATCTACAACGAGGTCAGACAGGAGACGAACCTCGCCCCGTCACCGCCCGGGGTAGAGACGACGGTCACCGGCCAGCCCGTCTTCGAGAACGCCGCGTTCGGGCTGATGCTCCCCGAGATGATCGTGCTCTTTGCGGGTGCGTTCGCGCTGATATTCGCGGTCGTCTACCTGGTAATGCGGGAGAAAGTCGAGCGTGGCTGGCACGTGTTCCTCCCGCTGACCGCCGCGATGACCGCCCTCGTCTACATGACGGGCGCGATGGGGGTCCTCGGGTACAACTTCAACGCGATCATGCTCGGCGTGATGCCCATCGCCCTGGGGCTGGGGATCGACTACGGGCTCCAGATCCACTCGCGGTACGTCGAGGAGCGCCGCACCGGCAGCGACTCCGTCGACGCCGCCGGGCTGGCGACCAGGACGACCGGCCGGGCCCTGCTCATCGCGATGGGCGCGACCGTCATCGGCCTCGGCTCCCTGCTCGTCTCGGCGGTCCCACCCGTCCGGCAGTTCGGTGTCACGAGCGCCGTCGCCGTCCTCGCCTCGATGATCCTCTCGGTCACGCTGTTGCCCGCACTGCTGGTCCGGTACGACCAGGATAGTTACACCCAGATCGATCCCGTCGGCACCGGGAGTTCGACCACCGACTGGCTCGAAACCCTCACCGACCGGATCACGCGGACGGTCACCGCCGGGCGGCCGCTGGTGACGCTGGTTCTCGCTCTGTTGCTCGTCACCGGGGGCGCGTACGCCTACCCCCAGGTCGAGCCGAGACAGGAGATGATGGACTTCTGGCCCCAGGACCTGGACGCGAAAAACGATATCGACCGGCTGTCTGACACTGTCGACAGCCCGAAGGTGATCTACGTGATGGTCAACACGGACCAGGCCTACGATCCCGAGACGTTCCGTGACGTCGCGTCCTACCAGCGCCTCATGCTGGAAAACGACCGGGTGAACGCGGTCCAGAGCCCGGTCTCCGCCGTCCAGATGGCCAACGGCGGACAGATCCCGGAGAGCGAGGCGCGACTCGACCAGGTCATCGCCGAGCAGTCGGAGGCCTCGGGGATGATGGGCGTGCGCGACCCCGCCGAGACCCCGAACCGGCTGTTGCTGACGTTCTACGTCGACGACATCGAGGGCGAGCTGGTCCGGACGCTCATCACCGAGTTCGACAACAACGCCGAGCTCACCCTCGGGACCGCGGAGGACGTCCGGATCACGGGCAAGCCCGTCCTCAACCGGAACGTCATCGAGAACGTCACGGCCGGGCTGACCCCGATGACGGTCCTGTCGTTCACGCTGGGGTTGCTCTTCCTGGCCTTCGCGTTCCTCTCGGTGCGCGTCTCCGTGACCATCGTCGCGAGCGTCGCCGCGAGTGCAGCCCTGCTCGTGACCGGGTCGATGTACCTGCTCGCCATCCCCTGGAACCCCCTGACGATCACCATGTCGTCGCTCACGCTCGGAATCGGGGTGACCTACGGGATCCACATATTCGAGCGGTACGAGCACGAGGTCAGAGAGCACGGCCAGACGTCACTGGGCGCGGCAGCGACGGCCGTGGCGAAGCTCTCCCGCCCCATCATCGGGTCGAGTTTCACCACTATCTTCGGGTTCGGCATCCTGATGGCCTCCCGGTTCCCCGTCCTCGCGAACTTCGGGAAGACGACGGTCCTGGCCATCGGGTTCGCACTCCTGGCGGCGTTCGTGATCCTGCCGGCGGTGCTGACCGTGGCTCCCGTCCTCGGCGGGTCCCCGGAGACAGAGACCGACCCCGAGATCGAGGCGACCGACCTGACGGATACAGCAGCAGGTGACTGACAATGTACGACACAATCCTCGTTCCGACAGACGGCAGTGAGAGCGCAAACATCGCCGGCCGGCACGCGACTGGCATCGCCGCGACAGTCGACGCCGACGTCCACGCACTCTCGGTCATCGACCCGAAGGAGTGTGCGTCCGCCGTCGGCGACGTCTCGGATCTGAACGAGCGCCAGCGCCAGGCCTACGAACAGCGAGCGACCGAGGCCGCCGCGGCCGTCACGGCGTCCGCCGGCCCCGACGTCGCCGTCGAGGAACACGTGCTCTGTGGGACACCGTCACAGGCCATCGAGGAGTTCGTCACACGCAACGACGCCGACCTCGTGGCGATGGGGACCCACGGGCGGACCGGCCTCAAGCGACAGCTGGTCGGCAGCGTCGCAGAGCGGACGATCCGGACCGTCCCCGCGCCGGTGCTCACCGCTCACCACGACTCGCCGGCCGACGGCGGGTACGACACGATCCTCGTTCCGACCGACGGCAGCGAGTACGCGACTGCGGCTGTCGACCACGCCCTCTCGCTGGCACGCCCCCTCGACGCTGGACTGCACTTTCTGTACGCCGGCACAGACAGCCACGGGCAGGAGGCAGTCGAGACTGCGGCCGAACGCGTCGCGGACCGGGCCCCGGGTCCGGTGGAGACGGCGACCGTTGACGGCACGCCGCCCGGTGCGATCAACGACTACGCGGCGGCGAACGGGGCCGACCTCATCGTCATGGGCACCCACGGGCGAACCGGCCTCCGGCGACACCTCGTCGGGAGCGTCACTGAGAGAACTATTCGAACGGCGGCCCTGCCGGTGCTGGCCGTCCATCTCGACGACGGCTGATCTTCGAGAAAGCGGCGGAGCAAGCCTTATACTAACACCCATGAGAAATGTCGACCCCCCGCGGGATCGGATATGCTCACGACGGTATAGCCGTCAGTATTAGGGTGGTTGCAGACCCACGGGGAACCATGGCGGAAAACCGCGTCGTGCAGGGTCGGATGGTCACGCCAGGGCGCCTGGCAGAACTGATCGAGGGGGAGTCGGTGATAGACGCAGAGCCCATCACCGACGCCGATCGCCAGTGCCCCGACTGTGGCGGTGACGTCCTCGAGGTTGGATACATGCCGTCAGCGATGGAGTTCGTGACTGGCTGGAAGTGCCAGGACTGTGACTGGAGCGAGACCGACAGGGATTGATACTGACGGACGAAAATCCTGGCGGATTTTCGCCCGCCAGTCTTCGACTTGGTTCCGCCGTGTCCGGGTCGTTCGTCACCGGACAGCGTCCGGTTCCTCACGACCCTCTGTTCGGTCGGTCCTCGAAACGAAGCTGTTAATCAGCCCGCGGTTACAGCGTCCGGGTCAGGCGTTGGGGCCTTCCCACACTCGAAGCGTCGCGGAGTTCGTTTCTTCCTGGTTCGTCCAGATGACGCGAACTGTGCTGCTATCGGTTACGTTCTCGACTGTGGCTGAGTTTCCAGCGGTCACGTCATCGCTTCCACTGAGACCTGAATCTGACACGTTACTCCAGTCGTTGCTCGATCCGTTGTTGACGGACAACTGACTGGCCTGGATGGACGCTCCGCCAGTGTGAGTTACGGTGATCTTTTCGGCAGTCGAATTATAATCGAAGGCGAAGCTGGCCTGCGGTGCGGTGTCGCTGACCTGATCGCCCAGACCGAGGACGAAGGTGGCGATAACGGCTGCCAGAATCACCGTGATCGCGACCATCAGGATGACCCCGATGACCGGGCTGACTGCGCTGTCGTCGTCGGAGGGGGTACGTACGTTCATAGTTTGCCATTATCGGCACGGCCGACCGAACATCCAGGACCCGACGCGGCTGTGTCGAACCGTCATCCCCTGGCGTCCGATGTCTGGCCGTGTTGGAGGGGCGTTATCAACAGTGCCACTTAAGTCTACGGTGATAATTTCAGGCTTTGATAAACGCGTTCCGCCCCTTGAGAGTCCGCGTCAGGCCTGTGGGCCGACCCACTCGCGAAGTGTCGCGGAGTTCGTTTCTTCCTGGTTCGTCCAGATGACGCGCACTGTGTCGTCAGTCGAGACGTTCTGGAACGTTACTGAGTTCCCTGCCGTCACGTCGTCGCTAGTGCCTCCCAGGGCTTCCCAGGACTGCGTAGTGCCGTTAGTTACGTTCAACTGACTGGCCGGGATGGACGCCCCACCAGTGTGGGTTATCGTGAGGTTGCCCTGGTCAGAAGGCCCAGCGCTGGTGTCGTAATCGAAGTCGAAGCTGGCCTGCGGTGCGGTGTCGCTGACCTGGTCGCCCAGGCCGAGGACGAAGGTGGCGATGACGGCCGCCAGAATCACTGTAATCGCGACCATCAGGATGACCCCGATGACCGGGCTGACCGCGCTGTCGTCGTCGAAGAGGGTGCGTAGTTTCATGGCTTGATGATGTCGGCACGACCGTACTGGAGGGGGCCTGCCTCGCAGACGTTCTGCCACCCGTTGTCCGGGTGCGTGTGGTCCGGGCCCGCCGTTAGCCGTGTTGTCAGGGGTTTCGTCGCTCGCGGACTTAAGTACAGCGTACCAATTTCAGAAATTGATTATGGACCATCGAGAACGTGCTCGTCGAGGAATCCGACCACGCGGGTGTAGGCATCGATGCGGTTTTCGAGCTTCGAGATGCCGTGACCCTCGTCCTCGAAGATCAGCTTCTCGACGGGGACGCCCTGCTCGCGGGCGCGCTTTGCGATCTGTTCGGCCTCGCCGACCGGGACGCGCGGGTCGTTCGCGCCATGGAGGACAAACAGTGGGGCCTCGATGTTCTCGATGGTGTTGATGGGGCTGATCGCTTCTAGGAACGCGCGGTCCTCCGCCAGGGAGCCGTACTCCGCCTCGCGGAGCTTCCGCCGCCAGGGGCCCGTGTTCTCGAGGAAGGTGACGAAGTTCGCGATTCCCACGGAGTCGACGCCAGCGGCCCACCGCTCCGGAAACTCCGTCATGGCTGCGAGGACGACGAAGCCGCCGTAGGACCCCCCCTTGGCGACGACCCGGTCCGAGTCCACCGCGGGCCGGGCGGCGAGCCAGTCGAGTCCAGCCTCGATATCCCGCACCGCGTCCATTCGCTTCTCGACGTCGTCGAGGCGCGTGTAGGCCGTCCCGTAGCCGGTCGAGCCCCGGACGTTCGGCTCGAAGACCGCGTAGCCACGCGAGAGCAGGTACTGCGTGAGGCCCGAAAACGAGGGGCGGCGCTGGCTCTCCGGGCCGCCGTGGATGTCGACGATCACCGGCGTCTCGCCCTCTCTGGCGCCCTCGGGGAGCGAGAAGAAGGCAGGGATGTCACGGCCGTCGAACGTCTCGTAGCGGATCAGCTCCGGTTCGACAAAGCTTTCGGGCGGGATACCCGCAGTCGAGGCCTGCGTCCACCGGGTAACGGTACCGCTCCCAGCTTCTCCGCCGCTTTCGTCGCGCAGCTCGGTCAGGTCCACGACGTAGACGTTCGTGTTGGTCGTCCTGCCCGACGCCGAGAGTGCGAACCGGTCGCCGTCCGGGCCGAAGCTGACGCCGCCGGCGACGGAACCCGGGAGGTCGAACGCCGGGAACTCCTCGACTGCCAGCGCACCTGCGAGCCTGCCGGCGGTCAGTTCGGTGTAGCCGTCGACGTTGCGCGAGTAGACGAGCAACCCGGTCTCGTCGTCGACCGCCACCCCGTCGACGTTCCACTCCCCGCCCTCGCGGACCGTATCGAGCTGTCGGGTCTCGACGTCCAGCCTGGCGAGATACAGCGTGTCGGCGCCCTCGTCGGTGACGAGATAGAGCGCCTCGCCGTCCGGGCCCCACCCCGCACTCAGGTAGCGCACGTCTCCCTCGTGGGGCGTCAGGTGGGTCAACTCGCCGTCGACATCGAGGACGTAGACGTCCTGATCGAAGCTGGAGTGGGCCTCGGTCACGACGAGGCGGTCGTCGTCCGGGCTCCACCCGCGCACGGAGAGCCAGCCCTCGCCCTCGTGAACCAGGGTGGCGTCCGCGCCCGTCTCGTCGCGCCCCTGGACGTAGATGTCGAAGACCGACTCCTCGCGGCGGTTCGAGGCGAAGGCGAAGCGGTCGCCGTCGTGACTCCAGCCGCCCCAGCGGTGCTTGGCGTCGGGGGTCGCGGTCAGGTCCGTCACCGTCCCGTCGGCGTCGAGGCGGTGCAGTTGCATGCGCTCGTTCCCGCCCTCGTCCATCCCGAAGACGAACTCCGGCCGCTCGGGAGAGGCGGTCACGAACGAGACCGGCTCGTCGTAGAAGGTGCGCTGTGTCGGCCAGGCGCCCGACCGGTCGAGCGTCCAGACCTGCCCGACGCCCGTCGTATCCAGCAGGAAGGCGACCGTCCCGTCGGGGGCGATCGTCGCCCCGTACGCGCTCCGTATCGTCAGGTAGCGTTCGACATCGTACACCCCCAGAGCAAGGGCCTGCCGGACTATAGTTCGTATGGTCCCCGCAGGCTCATCTGCTACTCGCATACCGGGAATATAAGTGGATATAAGGCAAAGACTTTTATTTATTATTGGACGATCGGGTCGTGTATGAGCGAATTAGAGGAAGAAACCTCACCCAGTGTCGGTGGTAGTTGCAACTCATCAAGATTCGAACTCGAGTACCTGTACGACGACGGCGCCGAACCGGCGGAGCTGACGGTGTTCGATCCCGATTCGAGCGACATTTCGACGGCGTGGATGACCGTCGACGTCGGAATCGCCGTCAGCCTCGACCGGATCCGGTAGGAAAGCCCCCACAGTTTTGACAGCGCGACCCCTCCGGCCGGGTATGCGCGTCGCGTTCGTCGCCATGGAGACGACCAACCACCGCGACACCGAAGGGGCCAGGCGGTTCGAGCGGCTGGCCCGCGAGCTGGTCGATGCCGGACACGACGTGACGGTCTTCTGTGCCCAGTGGTGGACCAACGGGCCGCCCAGGACTGAACTCGACGGGGTCCGGTACTGTGGCATCACCGACGGGCTGACAGTCCCCGCCTTCTGTACCCGCCTCCCGTATCTCCTCTTGCGGTACAACCCCGATCTCATCCACGCCCGTCCGGCCCCGCCAGAGCAGGTGGCCGCCGCGTCCGTCGGCGGAACACTCGCCCGCGCCCCGCTCGTGGCGGAGTGGTTCGGCGACGAGGGGATCGACCACGAGGCCAGCACGACGCGGCTGGCGGCGAGCCAGCCGCAACTGGTCGTCACTCCATCAGAGATGATCCGCACACGCGTCCGCGAACTCGGGGCCACCGAGGAGACGACCCGCGTCATCCCCGAGAGCATCGACTTCTCGGCGATCGAGGCGGCCGACGTCGCGGAGGAGGTCGATGTCGCCTGCGCCCACCCCTTAGACGAGAGCGCGAACGTCGATAGCCTGCTTTTGGGCCTCGCGGAGTTGCGGGACCGCGAGTGGAGCGCAACGATCATCGGCGACGGGCCGTTGCGCGAGGACTACGAGCGCCAGGCCGCCGACCTCCGCATCGACGACCGCGTCACCTTCGTGGGGGCCTGTGACCGGGAGGAGCGGCTCAGCATCTACCGGGGCGCTCACGCCTTCGTCCAGACCGCCTTCCGGGAGTACTTCGCGACAGAACTGCTCTGGGCGCTCGCCTGTGGCTGTGTCGGCATCGTCGAGTACCAGACCGAGTCAAGCGCCCACGAACTCATCGAGGGCTACGAACGGAGCTTCCGGGTCACCAACCCCCAGCAACTGGCCGACGCCATCCGTGACGCCGGCAGGTTCGACCGGCTGACAGTCGACGACTCCTGGGAGCGTTACGACCGCGAGCAGGTCCTCGAACAGTACGTCGACGCCTACCGGCGGTTGATCGACGAGTTCGGCTACATCTGACCGTCGAACGCGTCTGGCTCCTCCGCGGCCCGGACGACGTCGATGGCCGCCCTGTTCTCGTGGACGTCGTGGACGCGAACGATGTCGGCGCCCTCCCGGGCCGCGACGGCGGTTGCCGCGACGGTCGGGTCGAGCCGGTCGCCGGAGTCGCGGCCGACGAACTCGAACATCGACTTGTGCGAGTGGCCGACGAGTACCGGACAGCCCAGGCCACGGAGTTCGCCGAGCCGGCCCAGCAACTCGAAGCTCTCCGCGGCGGACTTGCCGAACCCGAGCCCCGGATCGACGATGATCTGCGAGCGGTCCAGGCCGGCCTTCTCCGCGAGCAGGACCCGCTCGGTGAGTTCGTCGATCACGTCCTCGACCACGTCGTCGTAGGGGACGTCCCTGTCGGGATCCACCGGTGTCTCGATCGAGTGCATCACCACCACCGGCACGTCGTACTCCGCCGCGACGAGGCGCATCTCGGGATCGGCGAGCCCGGAGACGTCGTTGAGGATGTCCGCCCCCGCGTCGAGCGCGGCCCGGGCGACCGCGGCCTTGCGGGTGTCGATGGAGACGGCGGCGTCGAGGCCGTCGAGTCGCTCGATTACGGGGATCACCCGCGACGTCTCCTCCTCGACGGGGACCGGCTGTGCGCCGGGCCGGGTCGACTCGCCGCCGACGTCGAGGATGTCAGCGCCGGCCGCGACCATCTCCTCGGCGCGGGCCACGGCGTCCTCGACGGCGTTGTACTCCCCGCCGTCGTGGAAGCTGTCCGGCGTCACGTTCAGGATGCCCATGATCGCGGTCCCGTCCTCCCACGGGTAGCCACGGCTGTCGGGTTCGACCCCGATACCGAGGGTCGCCCGGAGTTCGTCCCCGAAGACCGCGAGCCCGTAGGGCTGGCCGTCGAGCTTCCCGACCAGGCGCCTGAACTGTGCCATCGTCCCCATCATCACGACGTCGAGGCGCTCCTCGTCCTGGTCGTTCAGCCCCGAGATGGCACACTCCCCGCCGAGCGAGAGCAACTCCTCCTTGAGATACTGGGCCTGGCGTGGCTGGACGCGCGCCTTGAGCAGCCGGTGGACTCCCTTCCCGCGCATCCGCCAGGCGCCCGCCGCCGTCACGTCTGCTCCCTCGATGATCTCCCGGGCCTCCGGGATGGAGTCGGCCCCCTTGGGAATCATCGTCCGGGCCCACCGCTGTCGGGCCTCGGCGACGGTGTACAGCGAGCCGGTGACGAGAACGCAGTCCTCTGGCCCGGCCGACTCGAGCGCGAGGTCGAGCGCGCCCGCCACGTCGGCACGCGTCTCCACGCGTGCGCCCGTCCCCCGCTCGAACGCCCGCGCGACGACGTCGCGGATCTCGGCCCGGTCGCGGTCCGGCTGACACGCGACGACGTGCGTGGCATCACTCAACGCCGCCGCGATGTCGTGGAGGTCCTTGTCGGTCATCACTCCCGCGACGACGTGGAGATCCTCGGCGTCGAACTCCTCGAGCGTCGCCGCGACGCGCTCACAGCCCCGGGGGTTGTGTGCACCGTCGAGGACGACGAGTGGCTCCCTTCCCATCACTTCGAACCGTCCGGGCCAGTGTGCGTTGCGCAGGCCACGGGCGATCGCGTCCGTCCCGACATCCGCGGAGACTGCGTCGCCGATCTGTCGTGTGAGCGTCACCGCGATGCCCGCGTTGTGGGCCTGGTGTTCCCCGAGCAGCGGGAGGCGCGTGTCGACTGTTCCCGCCGTCGACTCGACGGTGACAATCCCTTCGAGGCCGTCGCGTCCCCCGTAGGAGACGGTGACATCCTCGTCCGCCCCGTCGCCGACGGTGACGACGGGGCCGGCCTCGTCGGCGATAGCCGCACGTGCCGCGCCGGTTGCCCCACAGACGAGCGGCCGGTCGGCCGGCGCGACGTGAGCCTTGTCGCGTGCAATCTCCTCGGCTGTCTCGCCCAGCACGTCGGTGTGTTCCAGCGAGACGGACGTGACGGCGCTGGCGACGGGATCGACGACGCTCGTGGCGTCGTACCGGCCGCCGATACCCACTTCGAGGACCGCGACGTCAACGTCCTGTCGGTCGAACTCCCAGAGTGCGAGCGCGGTCAGCGTCTCGAAGAAGGTCGGGGCGTCCCCGTCGGCTGCGCGGTCGGTGGCGTACTCCTCGACGCGTTCGACGAACTCGACGAGAGCGGCCTTCGAGAGCGTCCGGCCGTCGACACGGACCCGCTCGCGGACGTCGTCGAGATGGGGCGACGTGTAGAGCCCGACCGACAGCCCCGCTTCCCGGAGAGCAGAGTCGACCATCCGCGTGGTCGATCCCTTCCCGTTCGACCCGGCCACCTGAACACAGTCGAGAGTCTCGTGTGGGTTCCCGAGGTGGTCGAGCAGGTCAGCGGTGGCCGCGGTGCCGGGACGGAGGTGGAAGCGCCGCAGATCGAAAAGGAAGTTCGCCGCTTCGTGGAACTCCATGCCCGGTGGAAGCAGGGGATAGTGCTTTAGCCATTCGGTTGACTGCCGGTCACGAGGCGCTGGCCGACGAACTTGGCCAGCAGCGGCACGTCCGAGAGGTGCAGAATGTGTCGCATCGCCAGCTTGTTCCCCGCGTTGACCTCGCTCAGTGTGTCCTCGTCGGTCCGTTCGAGGTCGGCCATCAGCGTGTCGTACCGGTGGTTGGGCGCGAAGTAGAGCAGCTCGGTCATCAGCAGCCGGGCCCGCGCCCGGGGGGCGACCTGGCTGTGCCACAGGTTCTCGTAGGTCGCCATCTCCTCGGCGGAGGTGTCGGGCTCCGAGGGCGTGAGACAGGCATCGACCGTGATAGCCGCCGCCCGCGCCGACTTCATCCCCTTGTGGATCCCCTCGCCCCACAGCGGGTCGACAGTCGGGACGGTGTCGCCGATTGCGATGAAGCTGTCCGTACACATGTCGCCGGGCAGCTGGATGTGTGCCGAGCCGCGGTGCTGTTTGCCCGCAAGGCGGGTGGCGTCGTCGAAGCGCGGGTCGGTTTCGAGCCAGTAGTCGAGGTAGTCGTCGATCCCCATCCCGTCACGGGCCCGCTCGCGGTGGTAGTCGTTCTGGATGTAACAGAGCCCGACCTTCGCGGTGTCGCCGCCGGTGTGGAAGATCCACGAGTAGCCCCCGGGAGCGAGGTCGTGGTCCAGCCGGAGCATCATCGCGTTCCGGAGGTCCGCGTAGTCGTCGTGGGTCACGTCGACGCCCTCGAACTCGAACTCGATGCCGATGGCCTGCCGGTTGCGCTCGAGGTCGGTGACGCCGAGTTCCTTCGCGAGCGGCGCGGCCGGGCCCGTCGCGTCGATGACGACGTCGCCGTAGACCTCCTCGGAGCCGTTGTACTCGACGCCGACGATCTCGCCGCCCTCCATGATGGGGTTCGAAACGCGGGCATCGAAGCGGTACTCGGCACCGCGCTCCCGGCCGTCGCGGACGAGAAACCGCTTGAACGCCGCGAAGTTCATGACGACGCCGGCCTGTTCCTGGACAAAGTGGTTGTTCGGGGATTCGAGGACGACGCTGTCGGTGAACTGCATCACGACCTCGTCGGGGATCGAGAAGGCGGCCATCATTGCCGGGAAGGTGCCCGCGGTCGACTTGTTGCTCTGGCGCGGGAACTCGTCTTCGGATTCCGTTTCGAGCACGAGCACGTCGTAGTCCCGCCCCGCCAGATCGCGGGCACACTGAGCGCCGGCGGGGCCGGCCCCGGCGATCACCACGTCGAAGCGGTCGGACATAGGTACCCCTCTCGCGTGTCCGTAATCAGTCTTGCTAACGCTGGCGCAATCCGCGCAACGCCGACAACCGGCACCCTAAAGCCCCGGGAGGACACACGACCGGAACAGCACGACACTGACGTGTGCAGAAAACCCATGCTCAGGACAGGTGCAGGCCGGCTGGCCACAAGCGAAGCGCTCCCGACCTCGGTCCGGGCAGTGCTCGGCTACTACGGCGACGCCGGCGTCTTCGACTGGGGGAGCCTCCGGCTGAAGCGCCACGTCGACGACGTGACCGAGGCGATGATAGACGTCGCCTTCGCCGAAATCGAGGACAGGCTGGCGGAGGAGTTCGGCCGCGAGGACGTCTCCTTCGCCTACGACACGAAGCTCGTGTTGCCCGCACAGCTCACGCTGGGGTACCAGTACCGGCACCTCGACGAGGCCGACCACGAACGCGTCGAGGCGCTGACCCGCCTCGCCATCGAGGCGCTCGTCGACGGCGACATGCGCGACGCGATCAACGACGACGAGTTCGGTGACTTCGAGGTGGACTTCCCTGCCGATCCCGAGGACCGGCGCCGGGTCGCCGAACTCGCACAGTCGACGCTGCAGGCGCGCGTCGACGCTGGCTTCGCCGACTTTCCCGGCGGCGTCCGCGACGCCTACGAGTGGGCGGTCGACGTCTCCGAGGCCCACCAGGCGGCGGACGAGCGCTTCCGGGAGCTGATGGCCGCCGCTCGCGGGGAAGTCGAGGGTGGTGCCGACGAAACCGAGGGCGCGACCCTCGACCCTGCCCAGGCCCGCGAGCGAATCCGCGAGGAGTACAAGCACGCGGCCTTCGCGGACCCGCCGGAGCTGTTTTCGGCCGACGAACTGGACTTGCCGTACTTCAAGACGCAGTACGACCGGGTGGGCGTCATCTACGATGGGATGCTGGGAATGTACGCGAGCGCCGGGTTCCCCGTCGAGGATGCCTTCCGGAAGTCGATCGTCCTCGCCATCATCGGCGCACAGCTCTGGCTCGACGACGTGGACGACTACGCGGCGGACATGCGCGAGGGACAGCTCACGCCCGTCACAGCCGAGTATCTGCTCGCCGACAGCGATCGAGTGGCCTACGAGGCGACTGTCGACATCTCCGGGCAGTACCTCGATCTGGCGATCGAGCGCGCGACGGCCGCCGACTCGCCGCTTACTGGCATCGCGACGAAGTACATCTACTACTCGGGATCGCCCGAGGTGTTGCCCGACAGCGGATAACAGGACAGCATGTGCCCGGTGGTCCGCCGCTCGTCCCGGGGGCGGTATCGGAGCGACGGTTCTCGCCACCGGTATGAGTATCCTTTTTAAATCTCACGCGAGAGAACCCTGGTAGATGCCGAGTCTCGAAGATATCGTCCGAACAGCTGACGACCTCGCAGCTGCAGCGCGCATCGGGAGCCGGTCGGTGCTCTCGCTCGATACCAACTCCGTGCCGGCGGCGTGGACCCACATAACGAAGGTCGACCCCGAGGAGGACAAGGACCTGCCTCTGCTCTTTCCGCTGTACCTCCAGCACACGAGTGCGGCGGAGGTCGGCGGATCCCGTGACGTGACCGGCAGGAACACCGAGGATACGTTCGAACTCATCGCGAACAGACCGGTGCCCGCCTTCCAGGAGCCGAGCGCGCCCCGCCACATCACTGAGCGGACCAGAGCGATGGCCGAGTTCCTCGCAATTCCGCAGGTCGTCAACGGCGACGCCGAGGCGATGGTTGGCACGCTCGGGGGGGGAATCGAGTACGTCAAGACCGAGCTCGGGCCGAAGATGATAGCGGAGAAACTCCCCGTCTCGCTGGGGCGGTTCGAGGACACGCTCGCGGACTTCGCGGCCTCCTGGCTGCTCCGGGACGCCATCTTCGAGTCGTATATCATCATGAACTTAGACAGCGCGGCCGCACGGGAGGGCAACGTCACCGAAGACCGGCTCCTCGACCCGTCGCAGGCCCGCCAGCGCGCGATGGCGGTCGAACACTACCTCGAAAGCGAGGTCATCTACCTCGAGTATTCCGGCTGCTTCGGGGGTGAGGAGGCCGCAAAGTTGCTCGAAACCATCGACGACGCGGTCTCGTGGCCCCGCATCTGGTACGGTGGGGGGCTCGACAACCACGAGAACGCGCAGGCGATGCTCGACGCCGGTGCGGACGCCGTCGTCGTCGGGAACGTCTTCCACGACATCGCCGCCGAGGAACGAAAGCAGTGTGCGGCAATCGCCGAGGATCTTGACCCGGGCGCCGACAAAGCGGCGGTCGAACGGTGGGTCCAGGAGAACATCACCATCAGCGAAACGAGCTCGAAAAAGTATCTCTCGACGATTCCAGCTGTTACCAATCCGGAACAGCTCGGAAAGAAGTATCTCGTCGCAGCACTTGAGACGTATCTCCAACTGCAGTCCATCCGCTATACACTCGACAGCCCCGCTGACCTGAGTGAGATAGAGGCGGTGATGGATGATCAGTCGACAGTCCCCGGATCTAGCCACGTCAGACCAGTCCTTGACAGCGATTCCTTCTATCGCCGACTGGCGATCTCCTTGCTTGCTGAGGCCACAAATTTATCGCCGGAGTTGCCAGTTTCCCACGTGAGCGTCAGCCTGTGACGTGCTCCCACGACTAAAGTCGTGGGCTTCCCACCCGGTGTCGGCCGGGCAGGTCAATCCTGAAGGTTGGGAATCTAAGCTTTGCGACCGACGGCGCTGGCTCCGCCACGAAGCCGGTACTCGTACCCCGTATGGGGCTTCGAGGTATCTTGTTTTGTGTCGGTCGGCGCGGTCGGCTCACGTGTTTGATTCCGGCTCTCACCGTGGCAGACACCGAGTCAACTGCCAGTTTTCCACGCACAGGACACGCTACGAGCGGTTGGTCAATCAAGCTTACGGCGCGTATCCCACGACTAAAGTCGTGGGTTTTGCGCCTGTCATCCGCTATAAATCTCGTCGACTGGATCGGTTTCTCCGGTGTTCCACATCTCGATGTCCCGCTTCAACAGTTCTTGGTGTGGTGTGATAGCAGTTGAGCCCATAGGTCTCTCCACCGCAGATAGTGTATCGACCCAACCCATGTTAAAAATTGTCAAGGCCGACACCCTCACTCTGGAAGTAACCCAGATACCCCCTGGAACTCGCAGTCGAGTTCCTCGCAGGTTCTGTATAGATCGGTTCAGCTCGTGCGAGAGATGGGTGCGGTCGGTGGTGAACGAGCCGGCAGATGCTGATATCGAAGCATACAACGGAGTGCGAGGAGTAATGGGCAGATGATTGAGCGTCATGAGCGATGTTACACAGGAGACTATCGTCCTCATTGTTGACGATCAGGAAGATGTTGCGGATGTGTACAAACTATATCTTGAGGAATCGTACGAAGTCCAGGTTGAATACGGGGGCAAAGATGCACTTGAGACGATTGATGAGTCGGTCGATGTTGTACTACTGGATCGGCGGATGCCTGACTTGCCTGGGGATGTCGTACTCCAGAAGATCCGAGAGCAGGGGTTTGAATGTCGAGTAATTGTCATCTCTGCTGTTGATCCGGACGAACAAGGCATGATCCCGTCCGACGAGTACCTTGAGAAACCTGTGTTCAAAGAGGAACTGCACGAGGCCATCGAGTCTCAGCTCGGTCACGCGTAAACGCGGCGAGAAGCCGGTCCGCAGTGCCAAACGGGTCAGGGGAACGGGTGGTGGACCCGCTCCAGGTCGGGTTCGAAGCCGAGCTCTCTCGGAACCGACTCGACGCGATCGCCGAAGTAGGCGTCGCCGAAAAAGAGCGGCTGCGCCCCGGGGACGACAACACGGACGGCCTCGAAGCCCATCACTTCGACGTCACGGGTCGTCGTCTGGGTGGCGTACGCCTCCAGGTCGGCTTCCCCGAGTGTGTCCAGCACCGCCGCGAGTTCAGCCTCGTCCGCGGGCGGGTCGTCCGGGCCCACTGACGCTGCCGGGACCGTCGCGTCCGGATCGACGAGCGACCCGGCCTCTGGCGGCGAGTCAGCGTACCTGCCGATGGCCCCCGACGCGTCCTGGGCGTCCTCCCGGCCCATGCTGCGCAGTTCCATCCAGTTCTGGAGCGCCTCCGCCAGCGCAGAGCGGGCGGCACTGGCCGCGTCGAGGTCTGCATCGGAGCCGACTGCGAAGGCGGGCCACTCCTCGCGGTGGACCGCAGCGACGACAACTGGGACGTCGACGTCCTGTGTCACGAGCGTCGCCGTGACCGAGAGGGCCTCGGACCGGGCGCGGTCGGCCAGCGTCTCGAATCCGGAATCCTCGACAGCCAGACCCAGCGGTTCGAACGTCGAGTACCACGAGAGGACGGCCGCGTCGCGCTCGATGACCTCGTAGAGGCCGGCAAGCAGCGCCTCGATGCCCGAGTTGCCGAGACCCAGCCCGGTTGTCGTGGGTGGACGGAACTGTCGCGACGGCGGCGGGTAGTGGACGAACTCTGCCGGCAGGAAGACTTCCTCGCCAGTCGAGAGGGTCTCTCCAGGAACCCACTGGAGTTCCGCGTCGGGATCGGCCTCGCTCGCACAGACGAAGGCGGAGGGGTCGACGGTGTTCGACAGGTCCCCCGGGCTGGCGGTCTCGAAGTCGTCGACGCGGTAGATCCCGGCGCAGTACCGCTCGAAGCCCTCGCCGAGCGCTTTCATGAAGGCCGCGTCCCACCCGGGTGCGACCCCTGCCGCGTCCCGGCCCGCGGTGACGTCGCTGAACCCCGCGGTGTCACAGGCGTGTGCGAGGTAGTACGGCAGGGGGAACGACTCCGCCTCGCCGACCTCCTGGACGATCCCGGTTCGGTCGTCGATAGCCAGTTCCGCCCGCGAGAGCGCCTCTTCGAGGTCACGGTCGCGGTGTGTGCGGTCAACAGCAGCCTCCTGGGGGCCGGCACACGCACAGTTCGGGAGCGCCAGGAACCGGCGCGTCCGGTATGGGACCTCGATGACCCGGCCGAACTGCACGTTGCCCTCCGCCACGTACTGGGCAGCCTCGCGGCCCGCGATCGCGCCGGCGAAACGCGCGGTGTGGGCCGGCGGCGCCGCCGCGGGATCGGCGTCCGGATCGAGGTTCGAGCTGACGCGCCCGCTCAGACACTCGTAACAGCCCGACTCGGGGCCGAACCCGGCGACTGCGGCGTTCGTGACCGGGAAGCCGCCGACGCCGCCGAGTTCGACCGCAAACCACCGCAGATCCTCTTCGAGTGCGCGTTCGTTCGCCCGCCCGAAGACAGTGTCGCCCGCCTGGCCGACGACGACTGCGAGGTCGGGGGTATCGAGATCGTCGAGGGCGCGCCGCGAGACGTCGGCGCCGACGTCGTCCAGTGCTGCTTCGACTGCCGCGACTGCGGGGCCGGATCCAACCAGATCGACGGACATACGCGCCCCCACGCGGGGCGGGACAAAAACTCTATGCCAACAGCTCCTGTGCGATCGCCGCGAACTCGTCGATGTCGGCGTCTTCGAGGCGCCGGTCCCCGAGCATCAGGCGCAGTCTGGGGCGCCCGACGTCGATTGGTACCTTCTCGGTGTCGAGCAGCCCGCTCTCCTCGAGGTGCGTCTTGGTCCGCGAGAAGGTCGCCTTGCTCGCCAGGCCGATGTCCTCGCCCCACCGGCTGATGTCGTAGAGGAGTTCGTCGTTCCGGGCGGCGACGAGCAGGCTGATGGTCACCTCGTCGAGCCCGTTTTCGTCACCCTGGGCCGTCGCAAGCGAATCGAGCACCGCACGGAAGTCAGCGGCCGTATCCGGGCCGATGTCCTTCTCGAGTGTCTCCATGATGGTCGACAGCGCCGGGGTTCGAAGGTTGAATGCCCTCGACTCGTGCCACTGCTGGTCGTAGTAATCGAACGTCGACATGACGAACGGATCCTCGGTCGTCGCCAGCCCCGCGACCTGCTCGGGCCCCTCGACCACCGCGACGACCGAATCCTCCGAGACGAGCAACCCGTTGGTCGGAACCTCGGGAAGCGACCGGACGGCCAGCACGCCCGAATCCACGAGATCAGCGACAGCACTGGCTACCAGAAAGTCGTCCATCAGATCGTTCAACACCCCGTCCGCCGCGAACAGCCGTATCTTCGGCGGCCGGTCGGCCCCAGTGAGTTCCGTCACCAGGTCACGGATAGCCTGATCCGAGGGGTTTACTACAAGAAGTCCGTCACCGGCATCCTCGATTCCAGCCGACAGCACGTCTCCGACGGTGTCATCGAGGAGAGTCGAGCTGATCATCCACCAGTATATCGCGAAGTCCGATATTTAATTTTACTGGCCAAAAGTGAAACTGTTGATAGCTGTCCGGGCTCACCCCTCAAGAGCCGCCTCGATGTCCGCCAGCCCGTCGAGAACGTAGTCAGGCTCGACGCCGCTGTCGGCGATGTCGTCCGTGTCCCCGATCCCGGTTCGGACGAGGACCGTCGTCATGCCGGCGCGCTCGCCCATCGCCAGGTCCGTGCCGGGGCGGTCACCGACGACGAAACACTCCTCGGGCGGAACGCCGAGGCGGTCGAGGGCGAGTTCCAGGATGGTCTCGGAGGGCTTGCCGAGGAAGGCGTCCGGGTCGCGGCCGACGGTCGCCGCGAGTGCACCGACGACGGCGCCCGAACCCGGGATCACCTCGCCCCCTTCCTGTGGAACGGTCCGGTCAGGATCGGTGCCAAGGAAGGTTGTCTCGGGTCCCACGGCACGGAGCGCGGCCCGCATATCCTGGTAATCGAACTTCGGCGTCCACGAGCCGACGAGGACATCTGTCTCGTCTGGGTCAGCCGTGAGTGTGAGCCCGGCATCGAGAAGCTGGCTCTCGAGGCTGTCCGTGCCAACCAGCATGATCGCTTCGTCAGCGTGGTTGCGGGACAGGTGCCGTGCCGTCGCGTCCCCTGCCGAACAGGCCTCGCCCTCCCTCACGTCCAGCCCGAACTCCCGGAGCCGCTCGACGTAGGCTGACCCGCTCCTGGTGGGGTTGTTCGAAACGAAGAGGGGGTCGATCCCGTCAGCCCGGAGCCTGCCGATAGCAGCTGACACACCGGGCAAAAGGGTATTACCCCGGTAGACAGTCCCGTCCAGGTCGACGATTGCACCGCTGAATGACATCACGATACACCGACGATATCGACGCGTGCGCCGTCGGACTCGCTCTCGCCGACCTCGAGGTCCCAGCCGTGGGCCCTCGCGATCTCGCGGGCGATATTGAGCCCCAGTCCCGTCCCGGCCCCGCCAGTCGTGAACCCGGCCTCGAAGATGTCGTCGCGGTAGTCGTCTGGGATGCCATCCCCGTCGTCGGCGACGAAGAACCCGTCCGGGGTCCCTCCGATAGTCACCGTGGAGACGCATTCCCCGTGTTCGACGGCGTTCTCCAGGAGGTGACCGAGCAGCGTCCGCAGGCGGTCCGCGTCCGCCTCGATACGCCGGTCTACGTCCGCTGTCATCGTCGCGTCGCCGGATTCGACGTCGTTCCAGGCGTCCGTTGCCATCGTCGCGAGGTGAACCGTCGAGGAGTCGGTCACGCGATCTCCCTCCCGTGCGAGAGTCGCCACGTCATCAATGATGTCATCTATGCGGGTGAGCGAACGGTGGGCGCGGTCGAGGTGTGGGCTCTCGTACTCGTCTTCGAGGAGTTCGACGGAACTCAGGGCGACGTTCAACGGGTTTCTGAGGTCGTGAGAGACGACACTCGCCAGGCTTTCGATGCGCTCGCTCTGTCGTTCGAGGTTCCGCTCGACCCGTTTCCGATCCCGGTGCCGGGCGACGAGACTCTCGATCCGGGTCGCGAGCCGCCCGTACTGTTCGTCCTCGGCGCCGTCGAGTTCGAGCAGGTAGTCGGTGAATGCGTCCTCGAGCGCCTCATTTACCGCCGCCTCGTCCCCTCTGTCGGCCAGGAAGAGGAACGGCACGTCGTGGCGCTCCCGGACGGCTCCGAGAAACTCCGGGCCATCCCGGTCCGGGAGTTCCGTGTCGCTGACGATGCAATCTATCTCCGCCTCAGCGAGGATTTCGAGTGCCTTCTCGGCGCTCGTCACGTGTCTCGCCTCGAAGCCGTACTCGTCGGCGAGTGCCCGGATGACCGTCTCCGCGGAACCGTCGCTGTCGTCCACCACGAGAACCTGACCCCGTGAGTTCGCGCTACCCGCCCGCCGTATACCCGTGGAACCCCGCATCTGAATCCTGTCGGTTTTGTTCTTGCCACGCCCACGAAAGCTTTGCCCTGTCGGAGGCGACGACAGGATGAAACCGGCGCCCGAAGAACGTTCCGTATGGACCGGATCGCGCTGTCGAACGTGGCCTTCGAGGGCGACAACAACGCGTACCTCTTCGCAGACGGCCGGGAAACGACCCTCGTCGACCCCGGTAGCATCGCGGCGGCCGGCTACCGGCGCGCGTGGCCGGGCCACCGCGAGCCGATCGAGGATCCTGCTGCCCGCGCTGAAGATATCGTCCGCCACCACGAGGAGCGCGCGTGGCGGGTGCTCGACGCGCTGTGCCGGCGCGGCCCCAGCGATCCGTGGACGGTCAGCGCCGACCTGTTCGGTGACCTCGCTGTGGGGAGATGTGGGACGAAATTGGGAGAGAGTCCGGAAAATATTCTTCTGGCCGCTTGCCCTGGATCGTGACAGGGGATACCACGCCCCAGCCAAGAACAATGCAGACCTGCGACTACTGTGGCAGTGCCGTCACGGAGGCGTTCGTCCGGGTGTTCGCCCTCGACTCCGGAGAGGTCCTCGCGTGTCCGAACTGCACCGCGAACGTCGGCATCGCGGAGGTTGCGATGCGCCGGGCCCGCAAGACGTGAG
>JAZKRS010000048.1:0-23409 GCA_036626435.1 Haloarculaceae archaeon
CTGACCGCCACTCAACCCCTTGTTTTGCTCGTAGCGGCGGAGAAATCCCAGCATGTGGAGATCCGAGAGGTGATCCTGAATGCTCTTCAGCGTCGACAGCGGTGAAGCAGCGTGTGACTCGGCGACCTGCGTGTACGTCCGCTGGATCTCCTTCGATCGTGCCGGGACGTCACCCCGAGTCTGGAGAGTTGCAATCGCTTCCAAAATGTACTGTGCGTGCTCGGTCTGATCCCGGATCTTGTTTTCCAGTCGCCCGCGCTGTACCCGCTCCCGTGCGGCCTCGATGTGGTCGTCTCTGACCGGTCTCGCACCGGTTTGCTCGGCCAGCTCCGATCCAACACGGAGCAAATCGAGTGCCTGCCGGGCGTTCCCCATGTCTTGAGCGGCCAGTGCGGCCGCCTTCGCGATTGCCGACGTGTCACACGCACCGTCTACAAACGCTCGCTCCGCCCGATGTGCCAGAATCGTCCGCAACTCCCCGGCGTCGTACGGACTAAACGAGATCTCGGTTTCCATCAGCGTGTCCTTGACCTTCGGCGAGAGCGTCCGCCGAAAAGTGTAGTCGTTGCTGATCCCGATCACGCCAAGCTTCGCGTCCGAGACGTGCCCGTTCGCTCGCGCACGCGGGAGTTCGTAGAGGAGCGTATTCGCCTCGTCAAGATGGTCGATCTCGTCAAAGACGACGAGGTGTGTCCCACCCAACCGGTCGAACTGTCGGTACAGCTCGTCGAACGCATCGCCCGTGCCAAGCCCTCGCTTCGGGAAGCGACTGGCATGGTCCGGGAGCAGGTCGTTGACGAGCCCGCGAACGACCATAAACAGCGTCCGCCCGTTACAGTTCATCGTATGAATTCGGAGATCGTCGGCTTCCGCTCGTGTCCTCGCCTCCGCACGGAGTTCGTTCATCATATACTTCGTGACTGCCGTCTTCCCGAGTCCGGCTTTGCCGTACACGAAAATGTTCTCCGGTTCCCGACCGAACAGGACGTCCTGAAGCGCATGGCTGTAGGCTTCGATTTCCTCGTCTCGCTCGAGGATTGTCTCCGGCTGATAGCTTTCTGTGAGCACTGCCTTGTCCGCGAATACGGTTTCAGTGAGATCGTCGAACGGACCAGCCATTGATACTATATCCAATCAGGCGCACCTATATAAAACCAGAGGTTGTTTGTTTCGTATGCTATCGAAACTATTGGCTCGTGACTGAAATCACCGTCCTGTCGCTCTGATTCCGGTAGGAAAATATCGGTAGCACACGAAATGTACTCTCTCTCTGTTTGTCTTCCGCGTCACCGTCTCCCGCCCGGACAGGTCGTGATAGAGCCGTGTGTACGCGTCTGCAGATTTTATCCCGAGTGAACTGCACTGCTCTTCACACCGGAGTCGCCAGCGTCTTTCACTCGGTGTCGGGTGTGTCCGTGATCAGCGGTCCCAGCAGATGCGTCTGTTCACGTGGTGTCGGGTGAGGGGGGACCCACGTACCCGTCTGCTGGCCTCCATCCCCAGTTGGATGGTGGCTTTCATGCGACTGTCCCCGTCACGGGATCCGGAATCCCTCCTCTCACGTCGACGACACAACAGGGACCATACCAGCTCGCCCAGCGCATCACGACCGTAGCACGAGCGAACTCTGTGACAAGCGGGACCGCCACGCCACGACGGTGATGGCCGTCAGGCCGCCTCACTGCGCCCCGTCACCAATGCGAGGACGTCGATGACGACCTGCCAGATCTGCCGGACGACGATCTTCACGTCGAACCAGACCGACTGCTGGCGAATGTACTCTAAGTCGTAGCGCAACTTGGCCTCGGCCTCGGCACTGGTCACGTCGTTGATCTGGGCGAGCCCGGTCAACCCCGGCTTGACGAACCAGCGCTTGCGCCAGTCGCTCGCCTCAGCCTCCAGATGCAGTTCCTCGTCGGTCCAGACGGCCCGCGGGCCGACGACGCTCATCTTGCCCGTCAGGATCGCCCACAGCTGGGGAATCTCATCCAGGTGGGTCTTTCGCAACACCCGCCCGACCCGCGTGACGCGGTCTGACTCGTCGGCCTCGGGCGTACACTCCTCGTCGGCGGGCCGCATCGAGCGGAACTTGTAGACGGTAAAGGTCTCCCCGAAGAGTGCAGTCCGCTCTTGACCATACAGGATCGCCCCGCCATCATCTAATTTGATCGCCGCGGCGATGGCCGCGATCACCGGCGAGAGCACCACCAGCCCCACGCCGGCAAACGCGATATCGAAGGCCCGCTTGATGATGTAGTCTTGCCAGTCCCAGGGTTCGAGATCGACCGCCAGCAACTCGCCGCCAGCCCGCTGGGCGGTCAAGACGTCGTCAGCGTGGTCGCGGTGCACTTTCGCCCGCACGCCGTGGTCGGCACAGGCATCGAGCGTCCCGAAAAACTCCCCGCGGTCGGTCTCGGCAAACGCCAGCAGCACCGTATCGACGTCGTGGTCGACGAGGACTTCATCGAGGCGGGACAGCCCACCCAGACAGGGCAACGCCTCCAGACGGGGTTCGACGACCCCGCCGTCGGCGGCGCTGACCTGCTCGGCGCCGGCCTCGCGGGCGGAGACGTACGACGACGGCGGCGAGACATAGCCCAGGACCGACGCCTCGGTCGCCGCCAGGATGTCCTGCATCGCCCCGGGCTCGTCGCCGACGATGATCGCCCGCGCTGTCTGGGTCGGCTGGCGCCGGATGAACAGAAACCACAGCGGCAACCCGACGAGCAACACGCCCGTCGCAAGCATCAGCGTACTCCGGGGCAGGCGGTGACTCCACTTGAAGTATCCGAGCGTCGCCAGCCCGAGGGTCGCAAGCAGGACCCGTTTCTGTGTCAGGACGATCGTATCCAGGATGCGCCGTGGGCGGGGCTTATAGAGGGGCCACAGCGCCGCCACGACCACGGCGACCGTCGTCGACACCACGAGCCCCAGGTCCCCGCCCCCGAGGACGACCGGTGCGGGATTCCCGAAAAAGGGCACCAGCGCGAAGGCGTGCTGGACGGCGGGCTGGTTGACCGCGAGGACCGCGAGGACAGTCAGCACTCCCGTGCCGAGCACTCCGGCTGCGCGATGCCACCACCCAGCTCCCATATGGTCTCTTTGACGGAGATATCGGAGTTAAATGTTGTGGCCCACCGGGATGGGGCTCACAAGGCCTGCCACATTCCCAGGTGTTTCGCTGTGTCAGGTGTCCATGGAGAGAGACACCAGCCGGTGCTTGGCGCCCCCTCACAGTTCTCATCGAGGTCAACGCGTTTGCAATCTGATTTCGGTCTCCTGAAGGGGTGAATACATGTGAGACCGTCTTGCCAAGCGTGTGTTCTTTCTGGACTGTCAGCACGACGGCTTCGTTTCGTTCATCCCGGAGACGGTGACCCAGCCGCTCCCTGGGTGTGCGTATTGTTCACTCTGGCTGATATGGGTTGGTCGCAGTGTCGAGCCGATAGACATCTGGCGCGGCGTCGAAGTCATCGTCGAACGCATAGAGATACCCGTGCCCCTCAGCCTGCATGTACGCGACGATTGCGGCGTCGACGAACGAAAAGCGCTCGTACTGGCGAAAGAGCGTCTTTGCCGTGGTGAATTCGTCGGTCGTCAGCGAGTCGATGTGGAACCGGGCGTTTGCTTCGACCCGATCGAGAAAGTCGGTGGCAGCGTCGTGACCTGCGTGTGTCGTCAGTCCATTCAGCGTCTCCGCGAGGACGTACTCAATGAGCACCGCTTCCGGGAGGCTCGCAGTGTCGATACCCTGTAGAATTGGTAGTGCATCCTCGTGTGCACTGTCCCGGCGATAGGCCGCCGCGAAGAGAACGGTCGTATCGACGAGTGCGCGAGGCATCTATTCGACGTTGACGCCCCACGCGTCGTGGTCGGCTGTCACCGCTGTCTCGTCGTCGCCGTCGTAGCCGTCGAACTCACTGAACGTGCCGCTGCGCTGCTGCACGACCTGGACACGGAGCGTCCCGTCGTCCTCGACGTGCCACCGGAGTGTGTCGCCGTCGTCGATATCGAGTTCGTGACGGATGTGAGCGGGGATATTCGCCTGATTTCCCGACACCTTGCTTTCGGAGTCGACGCTGTCACTACTCATAGGCCTGGATACGAGACCGATCCTGATAAATTGTAGTGTGCGCGCACACTACTCGCCACGCTGGCTACACCACCTGTATTACCTGATCCCACCATGCGGCGTTCCTGAGCGGCGACTGAACACCGAAATCCCGTGAGAGATGGTGAGACTCCCGAAACGGTTTGCATCTCGGCGGAGTACCAGCGCATATGGCACGAGCCGACTCGGGAGATACTGTGTCTCCTGACCGAGAAATCCGCTTACTGAAAAATCCGGATGGCCAGTGGACGGCTCGTGATCTCAGCGTCGGGGTTGTGTTACTGTTTCAAGATCCAGTATTTATAAGTATCTACCAGTAGTAAATAGTAACAGCAGATGGCCCGGTCGTACTCGATTGGCGAGTTCGCGGACGAACTCGGTGTTCACGCCCAGACCGTGAAACGCTGGTGTCGCAACGACGACCTTGACTACACCAGAACACCGGGTGGTGAACGCCGGATTCCACATCGAGAACTCCGCCGACTTGCAGGCGATACTCGTCCAACAGACCGTGTTGCCCTCTACGCTCGCGTCTCCAGTCATGGTCAGAAAGACAACGGCGACCTCGACCGCCAGCTTGACCGACTGACAGACTACGCTCACGACCACGGCTGGAGCGTCGAAAACACGTATACCGACGTTGGCAGTGGCCTCAACGAAGACCGCCGTGGCCTCGCTTCTCTCCTTGATGACGTGCAGGACGCCGACTACGGACGGATTCTTGTCACCTACGAAGATAGACTCACTCGCTTTGGCTTCTCGTATCTCGAACGGTATTTCGACTGTTACGGCGTCACAGTCACCGTCATCGAAGACGAGACAGACAAATCCGCACAGGAAGAACTCGTTGATGACCTCATCAAGCTCGTTGCCAGTTTCAGCGGCAAACTCTACGGAATGCGCTCAAGCAAGAAACAACAAGTCGTCAATACCGTCGAATCCGAGATGAAACCCGATGAGTGACCACCTCTCGCTCCCAATCCGCCTGCCAGACGAAGACGCCAACCGATTTGAGCGGCTCGCAACACTCACACACCGTGTTGCCAATCACATCCTCGAAGCCCACTGGACTCCATCCCATCTCGATGGAATTGCTGACTCATCCCATCAGGCGTGGAAATACTTCGATGAACACGAACCGTTCGAGGAACTCGACCTGTATCTTCCGTCTCGATTTCGGCGGTGCATCTTGCAGAAAGTTGGCGAAACACTCCGCAGTCACGCCGACCGCCGAGACGCCTTTCAGTCTATTCAGGCCGTGCTACCCGACCACAAAATCCGCCGCATTCATCGCCGCCACATCAAAGAACAACTCTGGGGCGGCGATGACTATCTTTCATCGGGCTACGTGGATGTTCTTATCGACCAACTCAACAGCTACTACGATCGCCACGGCACATATCCAGACACGTATTTCGAGATGCAAGACTGCCCAGCGTACGACAGCGGCGTATTGCCGTTTTCGGCGGATGATGGCCCAACAAGTGGGCAAGCCGTCAAATACCGGTACGACAGCGATAGCGGGACGCTAACGGTGTGTCTTAAGACACCGGACACGCTCACGCCAGAGACGCGGGGTGACTGGTCGTGGACGGAGTATGAGCGGGACGGCTACGACGCATTTCACGACCTGCTCGCTCACGGCGACCTCTCTGCTCCAGAGTTCCAACCGTCCCGCCGGAAGAATGGTGACACCTATTACGAACTCTCCTTTTCCGTCGACGTCGAACACGTAGAGTCAAGCGACGACGCCGACTGCATATTGGCGCTTGACGCCGGAATGCGGAAAGACATGACTGCTGTCGTGGTCACTGAAGACGGTAAGCAACTGTCCACACCCCATTTCATCCAGTTCACTGACCGCGAGAAAATGCGACGACTCCACCGGGAACGCATCCGCCTGAACGACCGTCTGTCGGCGTTGCGCCGGGCTGGTTGCGCTCATACCGACGAGTTCGCCCACGTTCAGAGTGAGTACGAACGGGTGAACAGCAAACTCCAGCACAAGCGCGAGCAACTGACACATGATATAGCCAACCAAGTACTTGCACTCGCTCTCCTGTACGGCGTCGATGCAATTGTTCACGAGGACTTGCGGTCGCTCTCACCGCCCAGTGACGAGGGCACGTTGTCGTGGGAGTTATCGTCTTGGGCGCGACGGGACATCATCGAGAACATCGAGTACCGGGCCGAGTGTGTTGGACTCGCCGTTGAGCGAGTGTACCCACAGGAAACAAGTCGGTCGTGTCCTCGGTGTGGTTCGCCCGGCCATACCTGTAAGTCGCCCGACCAGCACGAGGAACTGTGGTGGGGTGGACATTTCCGGTGTGACAACGCCCGGTGTGGGTTTGAGGGCGACCGGGATTACGTTGGCGCGGTGAACGTGGCACGCGTGTTCTTCAGTGATGGGGACACGCTAGACCACGATTTCACGTCCTCGTATAGCGGGGATTCTGAAATCGTGCTAGCTGGCCGTTCCGCTGGCACGCGGCTCACGTTCGGGGCTGGTGTTGTTGCCTACAAACCCGGACAGGAAGCGGCGACCGCTGGTGGTGGGTCGGCTGTGATAGCGCCCGCCGTCGCCCTGCCCGAGTCGAAAAACGGCGGTAGCGATGGACGTGGCCCAGCCGTCCAGCAGTGTACCCAATTCCTACGGTGTACTACTGAAAGCTACTGAAAATCGGAACGGTACCAGCGCGAACGTCTCCTGGACGACGGGATGGTCCACCGCGACGACGGCCCCGGCGGTCAGTCCCGCCGTCCCAAGCAGGCTCGCCACGCGGTAGCGCCAGCCCGTCGCCATTCATTCGTGTAGAGACAGACGACTTTGAAGTCTCGGTCGGCCTGCAAGCGTGGCGCCACTCTCGCGAGCGACCCGCTCTGGTAGCGACCTTGGGATCGCCCGTAGTGGCACTCCTCGGCGGCCGACAGAGCGAAAACTGTGTGACCTACTCGAAACCTACCGTGAGGGGCTACACGAGGCGTTCGACGCCGAGTGTGACACGATGAGTGCAACCAGCGACGTGGTCACATTACAGAGATGCGGAGACGAGGACGGTTGTCCGCCGGCGGATCCGGAGGCGTCCGAGAGACCTCCCGATCCAGGGTCGATCCCACGAGGGTCGGGTAACTATTACTGTCGGGCCCTCCAAATCACAGCCATGGGCACCCAGATCGGGTTCGAGATGGACACAGCGGAGGTCACAGGGTTCCTCAGCGGCCGGGGGCACGGCGTCCTGTGTCTGGGCAAGGACGACCGGGGGTACGGCATCCCGGTCTCCTACGGATTCGACGAGGACGACGAGCGGTTCGTGATGGAGCTAATAAACACCGAGGACAGCAAGAAGTGGGAGTTCGTCCAGTCGGCCGCGGAGGCGACACTCACCGTCTACGAGTTCTCAGGCCCCGACGACTGGCGGAGCGTGATCGCGACCGGGCCCCTCGATACCTTCACCGAGGCGGAACTCGGCGAGGAGGCATCCGTGGCCTTCCTCCGACAGAGCGCCGACGTCGCCAAGGAGATCCGCTGGACAGCCATCGATCGGGGCTTCGACCGCCAGTGGATCGAACTCCGTCCCGACCACGTCACCGGGCGCCAGGAGCGTCCCGAAGACCTCAACGGTGATCTTCCCTGACAGGGTCGTTCGACGACAAACGTGGTCGTGACCCTACGAGTCGGCGCGGAGGCCACCCGCGAGCGACGGGTCACCCAACCGACGCCAGCAGGTCCAGCAGCGCCTCCTCGGTGCTGTTGCCCCGCTCGACGGACTCCCGGGGGTGGCGCCTGTGGTCCTCGACGGTCGTGACCGCCGCCCGCGGGTCGTAGCCCCGTGCCCGGACGAGCCACCCGGCGAGGGTGACGCCCGTACGGCCGATCCCGGCCAGGCAGTGGACCACCGTCGGCGAACCCTCGGCCTCGCCGGCCTCCAGAAACGACAGCGCCTCCGCTACCTCCCCGTGGGTGGGCAGATGGTGGTCGGTCATCGGCACGTGCCCGACGTCCCCCGGGAACCGCTCGCGGTACGCTTCCAGCAGCCCCGGCCTGAGCGCGAGCTGGTCCTCGGATAGCAGACAGAGCACCCGCTCGGTCCCCTGGTCGAGCATGAACTCGATCCACTTGGCTTGGGGGTCTGGCGCGTTCGAGAGACGCCCCGGTGCGCAGGCGCCGAAGGCGACGGGCTCGCCGGCCGCCGCGGGCGCGAAGTTGTGAGGCATCGGATCCGGGTAGGTGAGCGGGTGGTTTGAACTCACGGATCCGCGCCCGCCGATTCGTTCGACCGGACGGATCCGCGGCGGCTCCGATGACGTACTCTCCAGCGTCTCCGACTCCCCGAACTCCGAAATCCTCCGATCGTGGAGGGAGGGCCGCGAGAAACCGGACGACGGTCCAGCGACGACCGGCCCGAAGGCGGCGGAGACATCTTCGAATCCTGGGGGCAAGAATCCGCCAGGATTTTTCTCCGCCAGTATCAGATGAGCATCTCGGCGGCCAGGTTGGCCGTCTCGGCGACCGGCCCGAACGCGGGGAGGAGGAGGACGGTCATCACAGCCGCGATGGCGATGGCGGCGTACAGCCCCGTCGGGTACCCCTCGATCTCGAGGTCGCCGTTGGGTTCCTCGATCCACATCGCCTTGACGACGCGGCTGTAGTAGTACAGCGAGACGGCGCTGTTGACGACGAGCGCGACCGCGAGGATGGCGACGCCGCCGTTGATCGAGGCCATGAGGAGGTAGAACTTCGAGAAGAAGCCGCCCCCCAGCGGCAGGCCGGCGAGCGAGAACAGGAACACCGACATCGCCGCACAGGCGAAGGGTGCCTGCTTTGCGAGCCCGTTGAAGTCCTCGAAGGTGCGACCGACGCCCCAGTGTTCGGTCAGCGCGATGAACAGGAAGGCGCCGGTGTTCATGAAGCCGTAGACGAGCAGGTGGGCCATCCCGGACCCGAGGACGAAGCTGTGGTTCGCGCCGGGGGTCAGTGCCGCCAGCGCGATGAGGACGTAGCCCGCGTGGCCGACCGAGGAGTAGGCGAGCATCCGCTTTACCTTCTCCTGTCTGAGCGCGGCGAAGTTGCCGACGGTCATCGTCGCGACGGCCAGGACCTGGAACGCGACGGCCCAGTCGACGGCCGCGAGCAGATCCTGCGGGAAGGCGGTCAGGAACACGCGGAAGGCGAGCACGAACCCGGCGGCCTTCGAGGCCGAGGAGAGGAAGCCGGAGATCGGCGCCGCCGCGCCCTCGTAGGCCTCCGGCGCCCAGAAGTGGAAGGGGACGCTCGCGGTCTTGAACGCGAAGCCGCCGACGACCAGCAGGACACCCAGCCCGAGGACGCCGACGACCTCGGTCCCGGCGACGGCGCTTGCGACGGCATCGAACTGGAGCGCGCCGGTCGCGGCGTAGACGAGCGAGATGCCGTAGACGAAGATTGCCGAGGAGAGCGCGCCGACGAGGAAGTACTTCAGCCCGGCCTCGACGCTGCCGCGGTTGTGCTTGAGGAAGGCCACCAGCGCATAGGAGGGCAGCGAGGCGAGTTCGAGGCTGATAAACGCCGTCGCGAGGCTGTTCGCGGTCGACATCATCGCCATGCCCGTCGCGGCCAGCATCACCAGCGAGTAGTACTCGGCCTGGTAGTCCATGCCGTGCAGGTAGTCGTAGCTCGCGAGCACCACCAGCACCACGACGCTCGCTATCAGTGCCGTGAAGAACAGACTCATCCCGTCGACGATCAGGTTGGCGCCGAACAGCTCGATGGCGCCGTTGCGCCGTGGCTGGCCGGTGCCCGCGACCAGGTACCAGCCGGTGACGCCAAGCGCGAGCAAAGCGCCGGACACGGAAATGCCGGCGAGGATCGCGCTGTTCTGGCTCCCGGGGTCGATCGTGTCGTAGAGGAACAGGGCGAGCGCGGTGACCCCGAACAGGGCCATCGGCGCGAGCGCCGCCCAGGTCGGGAGCGTCGCTGCGTCGGCCATCAGAGCCCACCTCCCAGGAGCGGCTCGATCGCGTCCTGTATCATCCCGTATGCGATGTCGGGGTTGACCCCGAGCAGGATGACGAGCAACAGCAACACGGCCAGTGGCGCGACCTCGTGGAACGGCGCCGGCCCGACCTCGTAGTCAGTCTCCAGCCGGTAGGTGCCAAAGAGGGTCCGCTGCATGGCCCACAGCAGGTAGCCGGCGACGACGACGATGCCGAACATGGCGACCGCCGTGAAGACCGGCGCACCGGGCAGGACCGTCGACCGGAACGAGCCGATGAACACCAGCACCTCGCCAGCGAAGCCGGACATCAGGGGCAGCCCCATGTAGCCGAAGGCACCGGCGACGAAGATGCCGACCGTCCAGGGCATCCTGTCGGCCATCCCTGACATGTCGCCGACCATCCGCGTGTGGGTCGCGTTGTAGATGACGCCGACGACCATGAACATCAGCCCGGAGATGAGCCCGTGGGAGATCATCTGGAAGGTCGCCCCACCGAGGCCGTGGGGGGTGAACGCAACCAGCCCCAGGATGACGTAGCCCATCGAGGAGATAGAGGAGTAGGCGACGATGCGCTTCAGATCGCGCTGGGCCAGCGCGAGCATCGCGCCGTAGAGGACGCTGACGACGCCGAAGGCCGCGATGACGGCGGCGTTTGCGGCCGCGACGTCGGCGAGCATCGTGAAGTTGAACCGCAACAGCGCGTAGGTACCCATCTTCAGCAGGACGCCAGCCAGGATGACCGAGACGGGCGTCGGCGCCTGAACGTGGGCGTCGGGCAGCCACGTGTGGAAGGGGACGACGGGCACCTTCACGGCGAAGCCAGCGAACAGCGCGACGAACGCGAGGAACTTCAGCGTCTCCGGCGGGATGCCGGCGAAGGCGCCGAGCGCCCCGCCCCGGACGCCCTGTGCAATCTCGGGCATCCCGAGCGTCGTCAGCGAGTCGCCGAGCCCGAAGATCAGCGCAAACAGGCCGAGGAACATGACCAGCGAAGCCACGTTCGTGTAGACGAGGAACTTGATCGCGGCGTACTTCCGGCGCGGGCCGCCCCAGACCCCGATGAGGAAGTACATCGGGATCAGGACGCCCTCCCAGAAGACGAACCACAGGAAGAAATCCAGCGCAGTAAAGACGCCGATCAGCGACGCCTGCATCAACAACATCAGCCCGTAGAACTGCGACTCCCGTTCGTCGATGGGTGTCCACGACGAGATCAGCGCGAGCGTCGTCAACACGGTCGTCAACACCAGAAGCGGGAGGCTCACGCCGTCGACGCCGACGTGCCACTGCAGCGCGTAGTCGCCGACCTGGAACCAGGTCGCGGTCGACTCGAAGCCGATGGTCCCGCCCTCCAGCAGCGCGTTGCCGCTGCCGTCGAAGGTGAACCACATCACGAGGCTGCCGGCAAGCGGCAGGAGGCTCAGCGCCGTCGCCAGCTTCCCGGCGTAGCGGTCGGGTGCGAGGAACACCGCGCCGGCGCTGGCGAATGCCACGAACAGGAGCCCTTCAATCCACATCTAGAACCACCCCCCAACGAGGCCGAAGGCGACCAGCAACAGCGTCAGCCCCAGAATGAGGAGCGCAGCGTAGTTGCTCACGATGCCGGTCTGGATGCGTCGGAACCGGTCGCCTGCGAACAGGCTGACGCCCCCGACGCCGTTGACGATGCCGTCGATGATCCCCTGATCGAACTTGTCGGCCACCCGCGCGAGCGGGAGGGTGACGTTCGTCGCGAGCCAGACCTGGTACTCGTCCTGGTAGTAGTTGTTCATGAGTAGCGTGCGGATCGAACCGAGTTTCGTCATGTGCGGGTCGGGGTCGGCGCCGCTGTAGAGGTAGTACGCGGCGAGGACGCCGACCACGGCGAGACCGAGCGAGGCCGCACCGGAGACGAATGGCGAGAGTCCAGCGGCGTCGTAGCCGGCGAAGTCGTGGAGTACCTCCTCGTAGTGGTGGACGCTCAGATCGCCCAGCCCGCTCATGTACGCGCCGTCCAGCCACTCGTGGAGGAAGAGGTTCGAATCGCCGATGACGTCCTTGAGGACGCCCATGTTGATGACGCCGACCGTCGCCGCGAGGACGCCCAGCACGGCGAGCGGGAACTTCACGTTCCAGCGCACCGGCTCCGGGTCGCGGGCGGTGTCGGTCCGCGCGTCGCCGTGGAACGTCAGGAACACCATCCGGAAGGTGTAGAAGCCGGTGAACACGACCGCGAGCAGGCCCATCGCGAAGCCGGCCAGGAGCAGCGGGCTCCCACCCAGCCCGTGGATCAGCGACTCGAAGAGGACCTCGTCCTTCGACCAGAAGCCGGCGAAGGGGACGATGCCGGCGAGCGCGAGCGACCCCGAGAGGAAGGTGAGGTAGGTCACGCGCATCCGGTCTTTCAGGCCGCCCATGTCCCACATGTTCTCGTTGTGGTGCATGGCGATGATGACCGACCCGGCACCCAGGAACAGCAGGGCCTTGAAGACGGCGTGGGTCGTCAGGTGGAAGACTGCGGCGACGTATCCGCCACCGCCCAGCGCGAGCATCATGTACCCGTACTGGGAGATGGTGGAATAGGCGAGTACCTGCTTGAGTTCCTGCTTGACCATGCCCATCGTCGCGGCAAAGAGTGCGGTGAACCCGCCGATCAGTGCGATGACGCCCAGTGCCGTCGGCGAGAGGGCGTAGAAGCCGTACATCCGCGCGACGAGGTAGACGCCGGCCGCGACCATCGTCGCGGCGTGGATGAGCGCGGAGACCGGCGTCGGGCCCTCCATCGCGTCGGGCAGCCAGGTGTGCAGCGGGAACTGGGCGGACTTGCCGATCACGCCACCGAGCACGAGCAGGCCGACGACGGTGAACCAGGCCTGCTCGCCGAGTCCGAGGAAGGTGGTGACCTCGGCGTTGCCCTCCAGGGCCTCGGCGGCCATCACGACGAACGACTCCTCCCCGGCGAAGGCGGCCGTCCCGAAGGTTCCGAGGACGGCGACGACGCCGACCAGGAAGAAGTAGTCGCCAAAGCGGGTCACGAGGAAGGCCTTCTTCGCGGCGCTTGGCGGGCCCGCTTCGCGGAACCAGAAGCCGATCAGCAGGTAGGAACACAGGCCGACGAGTTCGAAGAACATGAAGGCCATGAGCAGGTTGTCGGCGTAGACGAAGGCGAGCATCGAGAACGTAAAGAGGCCGAGGCCGGCGTAGTAGCGGGGCAGGCCGGTTTCGCCCTCGTCGTTCATGTAGCCAAGCGAGAAGACGTGGACGAGAAAGGAGATCAGGGAGACGATGACGAGCATCAGCGCCGAGAGCGGGTCGATGAGCAGGCCGAAGGTCAACTCGACGCCCAGGCCAGCGCCCGCGACCCACGAGTAGATCGTCTCGTGGTACGGCTCGGCGCCCAGCAGCGACACCGCCATCCACAGCGACAGCGCGAGCGACCCGGCAGTCGCGACGATGCCCGCGAGCGCGCCCCGCTTTGGCATGTACTTCCCGAAAAACAGCGCGACCAGGAACGATGCCAGCGGGAGGAGTGCGATCGCCGGCGCGAATTCGAATGCTCCTGCCATGTTACCACCTCATTGTCGTCGCCTTGGTGACGTCGATGTCTTCGAAGTTGCGATACAGCACGAGGATGATGCCGATCCCGATTGCGACCTCCGCGGCGGCCAGCGCCATCGTGAACAGGCTGAAGATCTGGCCGGTGAGGTTCCCGTGATACAGCGAGAACGCGACCAGGTTGATGTTCCCGGCGTTGAGCATCAACTCGACGGACATGAGGAACATCAGCGCGTTCTGGCGGACGAGGATGCCAAAGAGGCCCACACAGAACACGACCGCCGAGAGGAGCAGGTAGTACTGCATCGGGACGGCCATTACTCCTCACCCTCCTCTCGCTTTGCGAGCATGAGCGCGCCGTCGAGCGCCGCGTCCAGGACGACGGCGATGAGGATCAGCGCGACGAGAAACCCCTCCGGGACGAACTCGCCGGTGGTGACGCCGATGAGCGCGTAGCCGATGCCCGAGACGACGCTCTCCTCGGCCGGGAACCCCGCGACAGAGCCGAACTCGGCAGTGATGAACACCGTCGCCATCACGACGAAGAGGGCGAGGGCGGCCAGCCCGGGGATCGCGCTCCGGTCGAGGTCGATCGGACGTGGCCGGGTGGTCATGCCGGCACCTCCCGATCTTCCCTGCGTGTCAGCATCACCGCGAAAGTGATGAGGATGAGTACCCCGCCGACGTACACCAGCACCTGCATCGCGGCGATGAACTCGGCCTGGAGCATTACGTAGTGCACTGCGACGCTCAGGAGCGCGACACCGAGCAACAGCGCCGAGTGCCACACGTCGCGGACTAACACGACGCCAGCGCTGCTCCCCACCGTGACGGTGAAAAACAGTGCGAACGCGATTGTCTCGTACAGTCCCATCGTTGTGCCATCTCCAACGGGCATGCTTTTGAAGATTCTTGTTTCCGTTCGGCCCCGCTTTCCCGGACACTGACCCGAACGGAGCAATCAGCGGGGTCGGCCCGGGCTGGAGGTATCCGGGTGCCGTCGCTGTGAACCGGTGACCGTGACACATTTGTCCCGCGGCCGACCAGCACCCACATGCACGATTTCGTCGTCGTCGGTGCTGGACCTGCCGGGGCGCGCTTTGCCCGCAGTGCGGCCGAGCGCGGTCACGACGTCCTCGTCTTCGAGCAGGGCGAGATCGGAAAGCCACTCGCCTGCTCGGGCCACGTCAGCACCGACATCTGGAACTTCGCCCCCGATGGCGCCCGCGAAGACCTCCTCGAAAACGAGATCCACGGCGCCCGCTTTCACCTCGGCGGCCCCGACAGCCCCGCCTACCGCTTCTACAAGGACGAGGTCGTCTCGAACGCCATCGACCGCGTGAGGCTGGACCGGTCCCTCGCAGCGGCTGCCCGCGAGGCCGGCGCGGACGTCCGCGAGAGTCACACCGTCGTCGGCGTCTCCGAGGGCCAGGACAGCGTGACTGTCGAGGTGCGCGGCCCCGACGGCCTCGAAACCCATCGCGCGCGAATGGTCGCTGGCTGTGACGGCCCGACCTCCCGCGTCCGGGGCGAACTCGGCCTCCCCGACCCGGACGAACTCCTCCACGGAGTGCTCGGCTTCGACGACGACCCCGACGCCGACGACTTCGTGGACGTCCACCTGACCGTCTCGCGGTTTTTCGCCTGGCGCATCCCGCGTGGCGACGCCGGCGTCGAGTATGGCCTCGCCATGGGGCCGGGCCAGGACGTCGGCGAGCGCTTCGAGGCCTTCACCGCCGACTACGGCGTCGAGACGGACCGCCGGTGCTCGGGGCTCATCCCGGTCGGCCCCCCAAAGCGCGTGACCGGCCGGCGCTCTCTCCTGATCGGCGACGCGGCCGGACAGACAAAACCGTTCACCGGCGGCGGCATCCGCTACGGGATGATCGCGGCCGACCACGCGGCCCGCGAGGTCGACCCGACCGACCCCGGGACGCTCGGCGACTACGAGCGCGCCTGGCGCGGGGATCTCCGGTCAGAGATCCGCCTCGGGCACGCCGTGCGGGCGGGCTACTCGCTGCCAGAACCGATCCAGCGCGCCGGGATGGCCCTCTTCGAGGGCGAGATCGGCGTTCACATGGACCGGCCGACGACACTTTTCTCCCGGGAGCAGTTGCGCGCGCTGCTGACACGGTGAGCGCGCCGGGTTTTTGGCCCCGGCGCCCCTGTCTCCGGCCATGCGCGTCGTCTCGCTTCTCCCTTCGGCGACGGAGATCGTCTACGCACTCGGGGTCGAGCCGGTCGGCGTCTCCCACGAGTGCGACTACCCACCCGCAGCCCGCGAGAAGCCCGCAGTCAACCGCTCGCGGGTCGACCCCGACGCCACGAGCGCCGAGATCGACAGGCAGGTCCACGAGGCCGAACAGTCCGGCGGCGTCTACGAGATCGACCGCGAGAGGCTGGCCGCGCTGGAGCCCGATCTCGTCGTCTCGCAGGGTATCTGTGACGTCTGTGCGGTCGACGAGGTGCGCGTCCGCGAGGCCGTCGACGACCTGGGACTCGACGCCGAGGTGCTGACGACGGACCCACACAGCCTCGCGGACGTCCTCGCAGACATCGAGCGCCTCGGCGCGGCGCTGGATCGGGAGAGTCGCGCGCTCGAGCTGATCGCCAGCCTGGAGAGGCGCATCGAGACCGTCGAGCGGGCGGCCGGCGCGACCGAGGGCAGGCCGCGGGTGGCGGCGCTCGACTGGCTCGACCCCGTCATGGTCGCCGGCCACTGGATGCCGGGGATGGTCGACCTCGCAGGGGGGCGGTACGGGCTGGCCGAGCGCGGCGAGCGGTCCCGCCCCCGCGAGTGGGCGACGATCCGGGAGTACGACCCCGAGGTTCTCGTCGCCTCGCCGTGTGGGTTTGACCTCGATCAGATCGCCGAAAACCTGGACGACCTGACCGGCCGCGAGGGGTGGGTCGACCTGACGGCGGTACGGGAGGGGCGGGTCTACGCCGTCGACGGGCACCACTACGTCAACAGGCCGGGGCCGCGGCTCGTCGAGACGCTGGAGTTCCTCGCCGGGGTTCTCCACCCCGAGGCGTTCGACGCGCCGCCGCGGAACGCGGCACGGCCGCTGTCTGACCTGCAGACGATCCGGTGATCGTATCCGGGCCGACGACCGCAACCCCTGTTAGGGGGTGTCACGAAAGGGATGGCATGGAGTGTACACAGGAGGACTGTGACCGGGAAGCGACCTTCGAACTTCACATTCCGTGGGCCGAAAACAGGGTCGTCTGTGCCGCTCACGCCCGCGTCGAGTCCCGGCAGGATGGCGTGGTCGCGGACCCGCTGGACAGTGCGGACGACGAACTGCCGGGAGGGGCTGCCAGCCGCGACTAGAGGGTCGTCGCCATCATCACCTCGTCGACGTACTCCCCGTTCAGCTTGTAGTGGTCCTCGCGGCGCGCCTCCTCGTCCCATCCGCGGCCGATGAGAAACTCGATCGCGGTCTCGTTGGTCGCCGGCACCGAGTTGTAGATTTTCTCGAGGCCACGTGATCCGGCCCACTCGAGGCCACGCTCCAGCAGATGGCTGCCGATGCCGTTCCCGCGGTACTCCTCCAGAACCCCGAGGGTGAGTTCGGCGGTGTGGCTCAGCTTCGCCACTTCGGGGTGTTTGAGGTGGACCCACCCGACCACCTCGCCATTGACCGTCGCCACGAAGAAGATGCGGGACTCGATCTCGTTGTGCCGGAGCAGGACGCCCTCACTGTCGACCACGTCCGCGACCGTCTCGGCGTCGACGTACTCGCCGCCACCGATCGCCTGTCTGATCGCGCCGACCAGCCCGGTCAGGTCCTCCTCGCGGGCCTGCCGGATGGTGAACTCCACGTCGTCGGCCTCGTACTCCTCCTCGGCCCCCGTGTCGAAGGCGATTCGCAGCTTCCCCGTTGACTCCTCCAGCACCCCGTCGCGCTTGAGGATGGCCCTGTGGTGGCCAAAGGCCCGCTCGCCGATGTTGAGCGCCCGGCGTATCTTCTCCGGCCGGGTCGCCCCGTGGGACTCGACGTAGACGTAGATGTCCTCCCGATCATCGTGATCGAAGTCGAGCCTGTCAGTCAGTTCCATGACCTCTGGTATCAGACCACGGTACTTAATGATTCCTCACGTTCATACTGACGGCTACAACTTCGTGAGCAGAGTCGACCCCGCGAGGGATCGACATTGCTCATGGGCGTATAGCCGTTCGTATCAGTCCTCGACTAGCTGTATCTCGTCGTCGCCGGCCGGGACAGCACAGATGAACGCGCCCTGTTTCTCGCTCTCGTTGCGGTACCAGTGGACGGCGCCCGCAGGGATGTGGAGCGCGTCGCCGGCGCTCACGGTGTGTTCCTCGCCCCCGTCGACGGCTTCGCCGTCTGCACGAGGCGTCTCCGACGCCTCGCTGATCCCGACGACGTACTCGCCTTCAAGGACGTACTGTTCGTGTTCGATCTCGTTGGTGTGTCTCGGGACCTCGCCGCCGGGGGCAAGCGTGAACCGGCGGATTGCGAGGGTCCCGCCGCCGTCCTCCTCGCCGATGAGTACGCCCTTCCGGAGGCCGTCGGCTGCATCGACGGATTCGTATTCGACCGCCTCGCTTGCCCGGACGAGCGGCGACGTCTTGGTGTCGCTCATACCCCCTATTCGCGTCCCGCTTTCTTAAGACCCTCCCCCTCCTACCGGCAGGTATGCGTCGCTTCCGAATCGGGAGTGCGTTCGGGATCCCAATCCAGCTCGATCTGACCTTTCTGCTCGTGTTGCCGCTGTTCGCGTTCGTCATCGCCTCGCAGGTCGAACTGTGGGCCGACATCATGAACGACACCGTCGGTGCGAACCTCGACCCGGCGGTGCTCTCGACCGGCGCGCTGCCGTGGGCTCTCGGCGTCGTCGCCGCGGTCGGCCTGTTCGTCGGTGTCGTCCTCCACGAGCTGGGTCACTCGGCCGTCGCGATGCGGTTTGGCTTCCCAATCGAGTCGATCACCCTCTGGCTGTTCGGCGGCATCGCCAACTTAGAGGAGATGCCCGAGGACTGGAAACAGGAGTTGCAGATCGCCATTGCCGGCCCCATCGTCAGCATCCTCGTCGGCGCCGTCTCCTACGGGGGCTTTCTCGTGATTCCGGACGCTCACTCCGTCGCGCTGGACGCCGGGCGGTTCGTCTTCGGCTACCTCGCTTTGATGAACGTCGCCCTGGCCGCGTTCAACATGCTCCCCGGCTTCCCGATGGACGGCGGCCGCGTCCTGCGCGCGCTGCTCGCCCGCAACCGCCCGTACGCCCGGGCGACGAAGATCGCCGCCGAGGTCGGCAAGGGCTTTGCCATCCTGCTCGGCCTCTTCGGGTTGCTCGTGACCTTCAACCTCTTTCTGGTCGCGCTCGCCTTCTTCATCTACATCGGCGCCGCCGGCGAGGCCCAGCAGACCATCATGCGCGCGGCCTTCGAGGGCGTCGTCGTCGGCGACATCATGACCCCGGCCGACCACGTCGAGACCGTCGACGAGGACACGTCAGTGGCGGCGCTCATCGACAAGATGTTCGAGGACCGCCACACGGGCTACCCGGTCGAACGCGACGGCGAGGTCGTCGGCCTCGTCACACTCGAGGACGCCCGGGCGGTCCGCGACGTCGAGCGCGACGCCTACACCGTCGGCGACGTCATGACGACCGACGTCTACTCCGTCGCGTCCGACGAGGACGTGATGAGCGCACTCGAACACCTCAAGAACAACGACATCGGCCGCCTGCTCGTCATCGACGACGACTTCGCCGGACTGCTGACCCGCTCTGACATCATGACGGCACTCTCTATCATCCAGAGCAGCGGCCGGTTCGAGCAGCCGGCCGACGAACCCGACGACCTCGAACTCTCCCGGCCCCAGACCTGATGCCGTCGGCTGATACTAACGGCTATACGCCCGTGAGCGATGTCGACCCCCCACGGGATCGACTATGCTCACGACGGTATAGCCGTCAGTATGATTCGACCGCCGGTGCGGCTGTCAATCGAGGTCTTTCACCATCTCGACGTGAGGGATGTCCGCCTCGTAGAAGACGCCGCTGACCGTCTCGTAGCCGAGGTCGGAATAAAAGCCCTCGACGCGGGTCTGTGCGTTGACCTTCATCCGCGAGCACCCGTGCTTGCTGGCTTCCGATTCGGCGCGGCGCATGAGTCGCCGTCCGAGCCCCTCCCCGCGGTACCGCTCGAGGACTGCGACGCGTTCGGCCTTGGCCGCCTCCTCGCCGGGGAAGCGCAGCCGTGCCGTCCCGACGGGTTCGCCCCGGCCGGTATCGTAGGCGACGAAGTGGATCGCGGCCTCGTCCTTGCCGTCCATCTCGACGTCCTCGGAGACGTCCTGCTCGTCGATGAAGACCGCCCGCCGGACGGCGAAGGCATCCGAGAGCGGGGCCTCTCCCGCCACTCGCCGGACCTCGTAGTCTGGCATGTGCCGGCAGTTGTGCCGGAGCGTATCTCAGCGTTTCGGGATGAAAAGGGGAAGGGCTCCGATTGCGGGAAACTTTTGCGAGGAGGGCGACAGATCCGGCGATCCCCCAGACAGATCACACCAGCAAAGCACCGCCACCGACGACAGCGAGCGCGCCGAAGCCGACACAGACCTGCCAGAATGGCACGCGCTCGACGAGACGGACGAGCGCATCAACTGCCAGGTAGCCGACGGCGCCGCTGACCACAAGCGCAGCAACGGCGGGTCCAGGTTGAACTGTCGGCAGCCCCTCGTCGAGAACAACGAGCAGTCCCGCGCCGAGGGCAGCAGGGATCGAGAGGACGAAGGAGAGTCGCAACGAGTCCTCGCCGGCGTGTCCTCGCAACAGGAGTGCGCTGACGGTCGTTCCCGACCGGGAAACACCCGGCAGGACAGCAAGCCCCTGCAGGACTCCGACCAACAGCGCGTCCAGCAGCCCGGGTTCGGTGCGCAATTCCGACGCCAGTCGGTCGGCGGCCCGCATGAGGAGACCCGTCCCGAGCAGCAACGCGCCGATGATCGCGACGAAGACGCCGCCAGCAGCCGCGGAGGCGATCGCCGAGAGGACGAGATAGCCGCTGATGCCCACGACGCCCGAGACGACGGTCGCGATGGCAAAGAAGGAGAGATCCGCATGTTCCCCGTCGAATGCACTCCGGGGGCGCCACCCGGGAACCGTCCGGAGTACGTCGGCGAGGACGTCGCGGTAGTAGACCGTCGCCGCGAGGGCGGTCCCGGCGTGCAAAAAGAGGGCGAACCGGGTCGCAGTCGCGGGGTCGGTCTCGAGCAGCGTCAGCGCGAGCGCGACGGCCCCCTCGCTGGAGACCGGCAGCCACTCCAGCACGCCCTGGACGACCCCGACGACGATCGCGACCAGCCACTCGACCATGGAGGGGAGGGCGATGCCCGCAGTCAAAAGGGAGTCGGTTTCGTGCCATCCGAACGTCCCACGGAACTGCCGGGCTTCGAGCTCTCATACGGATTGTTGTCGCTATCTACAGGTGGAACAGGCCGAGTGCCTCGGGGTCATACTAACGGCTATAAGCCCGTGAGCGATTTCGACCCCCCGCGGGGTCGAATATGCTCACGAAGTTATAGCCGTCAGTATCAAGGCCGTACGCTACAGTAACTTTTGCTACTTCTCAGCCGGATGTTCCCGGCTGAAAGTATCAGGGCTTACGTCGACCGGTATAGTCGTGACAACGCCGCGTACGACGTAGTAGGTGATCTTGGGGGACCAGAGAGAGATGCACGCGGCGTCGGCGATGGATCAATCGTACTGGTCGTGGAGATCGTCGGCTTCAGATGCATGATCCTGCGCCAGAGCCAGCACATCCTCGATCAGGTCATCGAACGCACCGGCCCGTGACGGAAGGTCGTCGTTAAGATCTTCGAGAGTATCGACTGTCTCGTCGAGTGTTTCGTCTGCCCTATCGGCCGCATTTTCCGCGCTGGAGTAGTCGCCGTCGTCAGCTTTGGCACGGGCAGCGTCAAGCCCGTCTCGAGCGGACTGGATCGTCGAAAGCGCATCATGGAGTTGTTCCAGCACGTCCACCTCGTGTTCGAACTGTGTCTGCTTTTGCTCGTACTCGTCCATTCCGATGGCATCAGTGCTCTCAGCGGCCACAGAGTCGATGCCGGTGACAATCTCCAGAGGATCGCTCGCGTTTTCCACGGTCCGCTCTACCGCGTCGAGTTCGTTCTTGACCGTCTCCTCGTCGTCATCGTCATCGATGGCGTCGTACGTGTCGGCAACCGCTTCGTGGCCCTCGATCAGCCACGCCTGCAGATCTGTGGCCTGTGTCAGGAATCGCTGTATCTCCCGCAACGATTCGACGGTTTCCTTCTGTTCGGTCGTCACCGCCGCTCGCTGTGCCTCATTTATCGCCGTCTGGACGGCGGACAACTTCAACAGCACTGATCGGTCGTCAAACTCGGAGGCGGCTGCGGAAACCTCAAGCAGGTCGTCTGACACACCACCAGTATAGATGTACACGGCCTCGCTGAGGCGGCTTTGAGCAGTGTTGATCTTGTTGATCGCTTCTTGCTGGTCGTCTGAGAGTGTCTGTTCGGACGAATCGGCTGGCGTCTCGGTCGGCGTCTCGGTCGGCGTCTCGTCGGGAGTTGGTGTCGGCGTCTCTGCCGGTTCGTCGGACTGTGTGCGAGTCCCGCTGAAACATCCCGCGGTCAGCGGCACGATGGCGGCCAGGAGGGCTCGGCGCTTCATAGCCTGCGATATCCCCCATATAACAATAAAAGTATAGGTGATGTCTGACGCACGTCAGACAGTAAATGGCGTTTTCTGCCGCTCTATTGCCTGTTGGAGTATTGTAATATTGTAAATGTGTAATATATATTTAGAAATCTATACCACGGTATGGACTGTAAGCCGAACGTATGGCCTCACGGCTGGATTCAACCCGCGTGCACGGTTCGACCGCTCAGTACTGGCACCCCGTGATTCCGGCGCTCTCGTTTGTCGTTCTGGTCGCCCTCCTGAACGGCGCGCTGAATGGCATCTTCGCCGGGATCCGGTCAGCTGTCCCCTCCTCGCTGCAATTCGAATACGCCGTCACGGTTCCGCTTACACCCCTCGGTGCCGGCGTGCTGTTCGTCGGAGCAGGCATCCTGACGGTCTGCTCACTGGCGCTTTTTGTCCGGTCGATCGCCGGAGATAGCGGTTTCCAGCTGAGTCCTGTCTCATCGAATGAGACGCTCCGGCGGTTCAGTCGCGCGACGGGTGTTGTGATTGCCGGCATGCTTGCGATGGCTCTCGGTCTCGCGCTGTTCGTCATCCCCGGTCTCGTAGTGCTTGTGTATCTCCCGTTCGTGTTCGTTGCCGTCGTGCTTGACGGACAGACTGTCGCCGGAGCCGTCAAAGCGAGCCATACCCGAATCGTGGCGCGGCCCGTGGCGGTTGCAGTGACGGCGCTTGCGACGGCGCTGGGTCTGCTCGGGATCGGTCTGATTGGCGTGCTCTCCTCGGTCCTCCCGCCGACTGCCGAGTTCGTGGCTGGCGGGGCCAGCAGCGCGCTCGTCGTTCTCATCGGAACGTACCTGCTGACGATGCTGTACCAGCGGCTTTCCCCACAGACGTCCTCGATAAATGCACGGCTGTCAGCTACCGAGGACCTGCTGTGAAGCCGGTGGCCTGCCGGTGGACTCCCGTTCTGCCGACAGGTACTGGTCTGCCACCAGTTCATACTGACGGCTATACCTTCGGGAGCATAGTCGACCCCGCGGGGGGTCGACATCGCTCACGGGCGTATACCGGTCGACGTAACTTTTGATACTCCTCAGCCGGATGTTCCCGGCTGAGAAGTATCAGGGCTTA
>JAZKRS010000049.1:0-22737 GCA_036626435.1 Haloarculaceae archaeon
GTTTGGTCGTATACCAGGGTGATCTCTCATACGAGGTTATAGCCGTATTACCACGCCAATCGATTCCCACCCGCCTGAGCCCCGTTGTCACACACTTGTCTGACGTGGAATTAATAGATGTCACCCGCTTGGTGGGCGATGTCATGGCAACTACTTCGCAAGTCAACGCGAACAACCCGAAAGAGAAGATTGTCGCGATCTACCTGCGAGAGCAAGTACAAACAGGCAAATGCTACTTCAAATCACGCTTTATCGCTGATGATCTTGAACTATCATCCAACGAGATTGGTGCTGTGATGAGGAAACTCAAACAGCAGAGCGACAGGCTGGAAATCGAAAAATGGAGTTACACCAACGGGACGACATGGCGGGTAACCGCGAACGAGACGGCGGCGACTCGTCAGGAGGTGGGATGAAGTGGTTTCGGCTTCGACACCTCTGCAGTTCGAGAAACTTCTTTGACGAGACCGTCCTGATGTGTGGCCACGACGATGCCGCCCGTCTCGACTCCGGGTCGGTTCCGTCTGCCCACTTTCGAAATCCTTTTTCGTCCCGTCACCGACCCTCAAGTTGCCGACTGCGCGCCGCCTTAGCTCAGACTGGGAGAGCACTCGACTGAAGATCGAGCTGTCCCCGGTTCAAATCCGGGAGGCGGCATTATACTCACAGTTCAAATGCCTGTGAGGGTTCCCTGCGCGCAATAGGTTACGAATACGATTCGATTTTTGATGGAGGAAATCTCTCGCCACCCGCTTCTCTGGGACGTTCACCGAAAAGACTAGGTTCCCGCAGTGCGTATCGGCTATTGCAGAACGCCAGACGTGAACGGGTGCGACAAGTAAGCGGTTGAACTACAGAGAGCGGAACCGCAATCGCACGAAAGCGTGGCGACTATCGGACAACGAACGACCGCAAAACGAGTGGGCCAACGCGGATTTGAACCGCGGACCTCCCGGTTATCAGCCGAGCGCTCAACCTGACTGAGCTATTGGCCCAGATTGAGCGCACCCGGATGTATCCGGCTTGCCCTGTTAAACGTTACTATCGGACGACCGGACGGTCACTTGTGGCCGTCATCGAGATCGTAGGCGTCGTCGTCAAGGTCGTAAGTATCGTCCTCGGAACCCGGGCCAGCATCCGGATGACCGCCTGAGCCGGGCGGCCCCTCATCGCCGGGGAACCCGCCGACCCAGACGTTCCCGGTGACGAAGCCGCTCGACTTCGCGTCGGCGTAGGGGACGACGACCCACTTCTTGACAGCCACGCGGATGGGATAGCGCGTGACGGGGACGACGAGCAGGAACCCCAGGATGTCCGTGACCAGCCCTGGCGTGAGAAGCGTCACGGCCGCGACTAACAGCAAAGCGCCGTCGAGCAGTTCGTCGCTCGGCAATTCGCCCCTGGCGGTCTTGGTCTGTATCTTCCGCATCGTGTGGCGCCCCTCCGCGCGGACGAGCAACATCCCGACGAGCGCGGTCAGCACCACCGCGAGTACGACGATCTCCCAGCCCACGACGCCCGTCAACACGACGAGCAAGAGCATATCGAGCAACGGGATCAGCAGCAGGACCCCGATGATGCGGAGCATACTCTCTCTCTTTGCTCCCCTGCCCCAAACGCCTTTCGAGCGAGCGCCGCGTCATCCCTCCGGCGTTTGTGTCCCTGGTGACACGCCACGACCGGGAGAGTGCAAGGTACTTACCCGCCCACCCATGCAGTACCGGTATGGACGATGCGGATCGGACGAAAGTCGAGTGGCGCGAGTGGGGTCCCAGGGCTTTCGAGGCCGCCCAGCGAGACGGCAAGCCCGTCCTGTTGGCGCTCGTGACGCCCTGGTCCGCCGAGTGTCGGGGGATGGACGCGGCCACCTACGGCGAACCGCGCATCGCCGCGAACGTGAACGACAGCTTCGTGCCGATCCGCGTCGACGCCGACCGCCGTCCTCGGGTCCGCGAGCGATACAACATGGGCGGGTTCCCCTCGACGGTGTTTCTCACGCCCGACGGTCAGATCCTCACCGGCGCGACCTTCCTCGGCCCCGACGGCTTTCGTGGCATTCTCGACAGTGTCCGGCAGACCTGGGATGAGAAGGGGGAGGCCGCCGGCTCGGCCCCTCGCGTCCTCCGGGATGCCGAGCCGCCGGGCGGAACCGTCGACGCGGGCATCGAGGAGCACATGGTCGAGCAACTGCTCGCGGCCTACGACGACGAGTTTGGCGGGTGGGGAAGCGACGTGAAGTTCCCGATGCCCCGGACCGTCGAATTCGCGCTCGTGCGTGCCCGGGACCAGGCGACACGGACCCTCGACGCAGTCCAGACCCACCTGCTCGATACCTACGACGGCGGCTTCTACCGCTATGCGCGCAACCGCAACTGGCGTGGCGCGGTCCGGGAGAAGCTGACAGACGAGAATGCTGCAATGGTGCGCACCTTCGCCCACGGCTACCGCTACACCGGCGAGGAGACCTACCGCGAGGCCGCCGAATCGACCATCGAATACCTCACCACGGACCTCTGGACCGGCGAAGCCTTCGCGGCCAGCCAGGGCGGCGACAAGGAGTACTACACGCTCGAACCGGCCGACCGCGAGGACGCCGACCCGCCGCCGATCGACGACACGGCCTTCGCCGACCGCAACGGGCTGGCAGTCGATGCTCTGCTCACCTACGCCGCCTACACCGACGACGAGCGGGCGCTACGCTACGCCGAGCGCGCACGGGAGTACCTCTGTGAGACGCTCGTCACGGACGGCCGCGTCGTCCACTACGACGCCCCCGACGCACCGGCGGGCTTGCTCGTCGACCAGGCGCGGGTCCTCGCGGGGCTGACGACCGCCTGGCAGGTGACTGGTGAGCCCGGTCCCGCCCGCGCGGTGGCCGACTGGACCACAGACAAACTCCGCGCCGACAACGGCGCGTTCCGTGACGGGCCGGTCGAGGGAGTCGGCTTCCTCGATCGGCCGCTGTATCCGCTCGATACCGCAGTCGAACTGGCCGATGCCCTGCTCGACCTCGCGTTGCTCTCCGGGGAAGACCGCTACCGCGAGGCCGCCCGCGATGCGGTCGGTGCCTTCGGGAACGCCGCCGACCGGATGGGCGTCGAAGTGGCGGCCTACGCGTCGACCGCTGCCCGCATCCTGTCCCCGCAGGCAATCGAAGTCGGGATGCCCGCAGGAAGTGACCTCCACCGCGCGGCACTCCGGCTGGCAGACCACGAAACCGTGGTCGTCCCCGACGCGTCCGCCGTCGCGGGCGAGGCTCGCCTCGTCACTGACGGGACGGTGGAGGGATCCGCCGACTCGCCAGCGGGGCTCGAAAGCCTCGTCACGGACGAAGCCGGCGACAAGTGAGACACGCGTTAGACACATCTTCGAAGACCAACCCGACGAGGACCCACCGTCCCCCGAACGATCGGGAGACGAACTCCGAGGTCGAACTCGAGGTCCGGTATGTTGACGTCGACTACTCCGGTTCCGACTCCGGGGAATGATTCCGTCACCTGCAAGCGAGTCCCTGAACTCCCGCAGGCGTCCAGCGAGCAACCTTTATTTCGCCGATTGTCGCTACTAGCCGGCATGGACGACCTGCGCGGACTCGACGGAGCATATGTAGCGCCGCTTTTCCGATCAATCTCCGTGCAAAATCCGCGCTGTACATCTTGCACGACGTTTCTATCAAATCACCGGTCGACGAGGTCGCGAATCCGATTGATCGCTTCCCGCTCGCGCGGGCCGCCACACTTCAGGGCGACTTCTTCGAAGTAGTCGAGGCGATCCCGGAGGGTCGCCGAATCGTAGCTGTCGACGCCGAGCCGTGAGGCGGCGACAGTCGCCTCGACGACGGCGCCGTACCCGCGGTTCGTGGTCGGAACCGCCTGTCGTTCGACCACAGACTCGATCGGCGTCAGCGCCCAATCGACGAACTGCGTCCCACCGGACTCGCCCCTTTCGAGTCGCCGGACCTCCACGCGCGCCCACGCGTCGACGCCGTTGAGCACCGGGTCGTCCTCCTCGCGGACGGCGAGGGCGGCGTCGACGAAATCGACCGGATCGCGTGTGAACTGGACGTAGCCGCCCCCGCGCTCGCGGAAGTTCCGCCACGTGCGCGTCCGACCCCACGTCCGCGCCCGGATGTCGTGCTCGACTCCGGAATCAGTATTGGCGTCCGCATGGAGCCCGAGTGCTGCGGCGTTCCACCGGCCGTTTGGCCCCTCGGTGGTCACGATCGATTCGGTGACGCCGCGCAACTCGACGGGCCAGTCGACCACGGTCACACCTCCAAGCCACGCTCCAGCGCGACGAACAGCCCGCCTGCGACGATGTCCGCCGTCGTCCCCGGGTTGATGTCTCGTTCGACGAACTCCGCCGCGAGGTCTTCTGGCTTTTCGTCCCCGTCGCGGGTCCCTGCGGCCCGCCGTCGCACTTCCTCGGCTGTCTCCCGGCCGTGTTGTGTTACGACGAACGTGTCGACCTCCGCTGCCAGCGCGTCGAGATATGCCCGGGCCGTGCGGTCGGTGACCGGACCCGCCCCCGCAGCGATCTCCTCGGCCACCCCGAAGGTGCGCGGACAGCCCTCGGCCAGTTCGGCCGCGACGCCGTCGACACCGGCGCTTCGCTCCATCAGCTCCCCGAACGTGATTCCGCGCTCGCGGACGGCGGGAACAGCCCCCTCGCCGCGTCTGACGTCGAGGTCGGATATCTCCTCGGGCGCGTCGTCGACGGCCACGTCGACGTACTCGAAGGCCCGGTAGAAGTTTGCTGCGTCCTCGACGGTCGTCCCGGCGACGACACTCTCGACGCCCGACTCGGAGAGGTCACCACTCGCAGCGGCGCGAACCAGCGGCGTCATCAGGAGGATGGCGCCGAACTGCGTGTTCCCGGCGGACTGCTCGCTCATACCCGCAATCGCCCGCCGGAACGACTCGCCGACGGTCGCCCCTTCCGCCGCGTAGTCGAACCCGTCGCGGGCGCCGACCGCACCCGCCAGGAAGTGCTCGAACCGGAGATCCGGGTACTCGCGATCGCGGTCGACGTTTCCCGGCTTCGGGGTGCTCGAAACCTCGAGGAGCAGCGCCAGCTCGGCGTTTTCTGCCGGTGTTCTCACGGCTGTGCCTCCCGTCCGTCTGCCTCGTCGGCGCTGTCACCGCCGGCGTCTCGGTCGTCGAACCACGCCCTCGACGCATCGTGGACCCGCGAGAGGACAACCGGGTTGTCGCTGGGGCGGCCGACGCTGACCGCGTCCGCGCCGTATTCGAGGTACTCACGGACGGTCGTCTCGCCCCGGACGCCGTTGTTCGCGATGACGAACGCGTCCGCGGCCTCGACCACGCCCCCGACGACCGGCTCGGAGTCCATGGCGTCGACGTGAATGGCGTCGGCACCCGCCTCTGCGAGCGTCTCCGCGAGTGCCGGGAGATCGACGCCCGGGACCTCCGTCCGGACCTTGACGCTCACTGTCGCGCCGGCCCCGGCCGCTGTCGAGACGTACTCCCGGAGCCGGTCGGTATCCCGCAGGAGCGACTCGCCACAGCCGACTGCACACATCTCCTCCTGCCGGCAGTGGGCGTTCACCTCGAGGATCGCCCCGTGTTCGCGACAGATCCGCGCGGCCTCCCATAGCGGGCCGAGTGTCGTCGTCCGGACGTTGAACGCCGGCCGGAGCGGTACGTCCGCGAGCGCGCCGAGCTGATCGTCGACGAACGCGAGCGGATCCGGCGGGAGGAACTCCTCGCGGTCGCGTTCGACCATCTCCCGGGCAGCCTCCCGGGTCGTCTTGTCGATCGCGATGCCGCCCATAAAGGCCGTCCCGGCGTACTCGGTGGCTCCACGCGCCCACGCCGCATCGGATTCCCCGCTCAGAGACGCGAGCGCGACCCGGGGCTCGAACAGCGAATTGGTGGAAGTGCTCACGCGACCACCTCCAGCGCCGCCGCGACGGCGCGTGCGACGCGCTCCGAATCTTCGGGGTCGGCGATCTCGGTGTCGGTCCGGACTGTCGGCCGGTCGAGATCCGTCCTGTCGTCCTCGTCGAGGACGAACGCGTCCGCGAACGGGTAGGCGTCGGCCACGCCAGCAGTCGAGGGATCGGACCCGACCGCGTCCATCAGCTTCGCCGCCGGGCCGGAGAACACCCGGTCCTCGACGAACGGCGAGACGGCGACGACGGGCGTCTCTTCGAGCGCCTCCTCGATCCCCTCGACAGCGAGCATCGGGCCGATGCTCGTCACGGGGTTCGAGGGACCGATCACAACCCGCTCCCCGAGGGCACTCGACACGGCGTCGGTGGCCTCGGCGGCGTCGCCGCCCCGGAACTCGACATCCTCGACGGCCGGCTCGCCGTTGTGTGCCACCCAGAACTCCTGGAAGTGCATCGGCCCCCGGGGCGTGTGGACGAGCGACGCGATGGGGTCGTCGCTCATCGGCAACAGCGTCCGGTCGAGGCCGAATGCGTCGGCGAGCGTCCGCGTCGCCTCGGTCAGCGTGTGTCCCTCGTCTAGCAGGCTCGTGCGCGTAATGTGAACTGCCCGGTCGTGGTCACCGATGTGCATGAACTCGGCGACCCCCGAGAAGCGCCGCCAGCGCGCAACCCGTCGTCCCGACGTCTGGGCTTCGGCGTCGAGGTACCGGGGCCCGGCGTCGAGGCCGGCTGCATCTGCGAGTCGCCGGAGTTCCTCGTGTGTCGTCGCGGGGTCGTCGGCGATCCCCCACCAGCTCTCCCGGTCGAGGGCGCCGCCGGCCAGATAGAGGACCGTATCGAGGTCCGGGCAGACCAGGAACCCGCCGAGTTCGACATCGTCGCCAGTGTTCGCGACGACGGTCGTCTCACCGGGCGCAAACACGTCGTCCGCGCCGGCGAGGAGTTTGGGAGTTCCCGTGCCGCCCGAGAGGAACGTCACCATACCCGGCGTAGGGGGGAGCCGAGTGATAAACTGTCGGTCCCCGGAAACCGCCGGGCTGGCACCGGCCAAGTCTCAGAACTGAAAATTGAGGACACACACTCAATAGTCCCGGGCGGATAGCCGGCGTAGAGGGAAAATGGGACCCGTTTACAACGACGCCTATCGCTTTTCTCCCGCCGCACCCCACGAGGAGCACGTCTTCGGCGCTGCCTGTCCTGGATGGCACTCCGCCGGGAGCCACGAGACCACCGTCAACCGCTGGGTCGAGTTCATGCTCGACCACGGGATCGACCGTGTCTTGTCTCTCTTGCCGGTGAGCCGGTCCGATGCCGACGATACCGCACTCGCTCGGTATCACGACGCGTTCGGGCAGTCGAACGTCAGACACGTACCCGTCCCGAACCGCCGGCTCGTCGGCGCGGACATCCTCCGGGACGACATCCTGCCGTTTCTCGTCGACACCACCGAGAGGGGGGATCGTGTCGTCGTCCACTGTCTCGCCGGGCTCGGACGCACCGGTCAGGTGCTCGCGGCCTGGCTGGTCTCCTACCACGAGTATCCGCCACACGAGGCTGTCGACACCGTCATGCGAATGGGGCGAGACCCCACCGAGATAGTCGACCGCGGCGACGCCACACGCCACGAACTGCTCACCACCCTCGGGAAGGTGGCCTGATACGACCCTCTGTTCGGTTGGCGGTCAACACGGACGCGAACACACGCTCGCGGTGCTGACCCTTTTGATACATGGTGCCCAAGCCTGACCCATGACGGCCATCAAGGACAGCGTCCACGACTACATCGAGGTGACGGGGGTGGCCCGGGAGCTTCTGGAGACGCCACCGGTCCAGCGCCTCCGCCGCATCTCACAGCTCGGGACGGTCGTTCTCGTCTACCCCTCTGCCAACCACACCCGGTTCGAACACAGCCTCGGCGTCTACCACCTCGCAGACCGCGCGCTCGAACACCTCGGGGTCGAGGGCAAGCAGGCCGAGCGGGTCCGGGCTGCGGCGCTGTTGCACGATATCGGTCACGGCCCCTACAGCCACAACATCGAGGCGCTCGTCCACCGACAGACAGGGAAGTACCACGACGAAGTCGGCGACCTCCTCGCGAGCGGCGAGGTGGCACGGGTCCTGACCGAACACGGGCTCCACCCCGACCGTATCACGGGCCTCGTCGCCGGCGAGGGGGAGTTCGGGCAACTCGTCTCCGGCGAACTCGACGTCGACCGCATGGACTACCTGATCCGCGACGCCCACCACACCGGCGTCCCCTACGGGGCCATCGACCACGACCGCCTCGTTCGGGAACTGCGCTTCGTCGACGGCGACCTCGTCCTCGACGAGGGCAACGTCCAGACAGCCGAGAGCCTGCTGCTCGCGCGGGCGCTGATGAATCCCACCGTCTACCAGCACCACGTCGCCCGGATCGCGAAGGCGATGCTCCGCCGTGGCGCCGAACAGTTGCTCGAGAGCGGCGAGACGACCGCCCAACAGCTGCGTCGGATGGACGACTTCGAACTGCGCGTCGCGCTACGGAGCTGTGAGGCGACAGTCCCGTACGCGCGACGGCTCGACGAGCGCGACCTCTTCAAGCGGGCGGTCTGGGCCGAGATGGACGCCGTCCCCGATGCCCTGCTGGAGGCGAGTCACGACGGGATCCGCGAGTTCGAGCGCGACATCGCCGGCGCGGCAAACGTCGACCCGGAGACGGTCATCCTCGACGCCCCCGGGGTGCCGGCCATGGAGGAGTCGACATCGCGCGTGATGGTCAACGGGGAGGTCCGCCGGCTGGGCGAGCAGTCGACGCTCGTGGACGCACTCCGTGCCGCCCAGCGGGACCAGTGGCGCCTGGGCATCTACGCGACGGGGGAGTCGAGCGAACGCGTCGGCAACGCCGCAATCCGCGTCCTCGGGCTCGACCTCGACGGCGCGCTGGTCAGGGACGTCCGGCCCGGGATCAACGCCACGCTTTCCGACTTCGAGTGAGAACCGATGTGCCCGAGTAGCTGGAGCGTCCGATGGGGGATACGATGATCCTTGAAGGAACGGTACTCCGTGGCCGGTCGTTCGAGCCAGTCGAGGGTCGCGTCGTCGTCGAGGACGGGGAGATCACGACGATCGAGGAGGCTCGCGCCCGCAGCGACGACATCATTCTGCCGGCGTTCGTCAACGCTCACACCCACATCGGCGATTCGATCGCCAAGGAGGCCGGTTCCGGGCTCTCGCTCGAGGAACTGGTCGCGCCGCCCGATGGGCTCAAACACCGCCTGCTAGAGCAGGCGAGCCAGGAGGAGATCACGAATGCGATGCGACGGACACTGCAGTTCATGGGGGCGGGCGGGACCGCAGCCTGCCTCGAGTTCCGGGAAGGTGGCGTCGAGGGCGTGCGCGCCTTCGAGGACGCCATCGAGGGCCTCGACATCGCGGGGGTCGTCCTGGGTCGGGAGTCCACCGAGGCGATGGAGCTGTCCGACGGGTTCGGCGCGAGCAGCACCGACGACGGGGAGTACGGACACGAGCGGACTGCCACGGCCGAGGCGGGCAAGCTCTTCGGTATCCACGCCGGCGAACTCGACCCCGGCGACATCAACCCCGCGCTCGACCTCGAACCGGACTTTCTCGTCCACATGGTCCACGCCGGCGATGTCCACCTCGAACGCGTCGCGGACAGTGAGACCCCTGTCGTCGTCTGCCCGCGCTCGAACCTTGTGACCGACGTCGGCCTCCCGCCGGTGCGGGAGCTACTCGACCGAACGACGGTCGCGCTCGGGACGGACAACGCCATGCTCAACAGCCCGTCGATGTTCCGCGAGATGGCGTTCACCTCGAAGCTGACAGACGCGACGCCGGCCGAGATTCTCGCCATGGCCACTGTTAACGGCGCCGAGATAGCAGATCTCGACTTCGGACTCGTCGAAGAAGGCCGCGAGGCCAAACTGCTCGTCCTCGATGGCGATTCCGACAACCTCGCTGGCGCGAAGAACCCCGTCCGCGCCGTTGTCCAGCGCGCCGGCATCCACGACGTCTCGGAGGTCATCCTATAAGTACTTCGGCCTGGTAGCACACCACATGTACGACGATATACTGGTGCCGACCGACGGCTCCGCGGGGATGGACCGGGTCATCGACCACGCTGCGTCGGAGGCAACGGCGCACGGTGCGACGATCCACGGTATCTACGTGATCGACACGGCGTCGTGGACGGGCCTGCCGATGGAATCGTCCTTCGAGGGTGTCGGAGAGACGCTGCGCAACGAGGGCGAGTCCGCGCTCCGGCAACTCGAACGCCGGGTACAGGATCCCCCTGTGAAAACCGAGATCCGGCAGGGATCACCTGCCCGCGAGATTGTCGACTTCGCCACGAAGGAGGGAATCGACATTGTCGTGATGGGCACTCACGGCCGCGCTGGCGTCGACCGGCTCCTGCTCGGCAGCGTCGCCGAGCGGGTCGTCCGCTCTTCCCCGGTTCCAGTTCTGACCGTCCGCGTCTCGGTCGACGGAGGGGAGACAGAGCCCCAGTCTGGCGAGTAACGCGGCAACCTCCTTCTGGCTCCGACAGCCGTCACTGCTCGGCCGTCCGGAGGTGCTCGCAATCGCCGGCTGTCACCTCGACGCGGCCGTCGCCCGTCTCGACGACGAGCGCTCCCGGAAACGTGACGTCGACTGCCTCGCCGACGACCTTGTCACCCGCCGTCTCGACGCGCACGCGCTCACCGAGCGTGGCCGCGTACTCCCGCCAGGCGGGGATGACAGTGTCCGGATCGGTCCGAAGGCTGTCGAACTCCTCGAGGAGGCGCTGGGTGAAGGGGCGTCGCCTGACGGCGCCAGCCTCGGCCCGGATACTCGTCGCCCCGTCTGCGGGCAGCTCCCCGGGATCGACGTCGGCGTTGACCCCGACCCCGACGACGAGCCACGAGATCCGATCGGCCTCCCCCTCCATCTCGGTGAGAATCCCTGCGAGCTTCCGGTCGCCGACGAGCACGTCGTTGGGCCATTTGATCGTCGCCTCGACGCCCGCTTCCCGCGCCGCCCGCGTGGTCGCAACCGCCGCCGCGAGCGTAAAGAGCGGGGCGTGGGCTGGCGGGACGTCCGGGCGAACTAGGATTGACAGCCAGACGCCGCCACTCGGCGAGGCCCACCCGCGGTCCAGCCGCCCCTTCCCGCCGGTCTGTTCGTCGGCGAGGACGACGACGTCCTCCGTCCCCTCGCCCGCCAGCTCGCGCGCGCGGTCGTTCGTGCTCGGAATCGCGTCGTGGTACTCCACCTCGAAGGGCGCATCGAGGCCGTACTCCACGGCCGGGCCGCCGAACTCGGGGACGCCGGAAAGCGAGTACCCTTCGTCCGTGCTTTCGATATCGAAGCCGGCCTCGCGCAGCGCCTCGACGTGCTTCCAGACGGCGGCCCGGGAGACGTCGAGGGCGTCGGCGAGCGCGGGCCCGGAGACTGGGCTCTCACCGAGCGCCTCCAGGACTGCCAGGCGGGTCTCCTGCATATCCGACACGTGGATGCCAGCCGACATAAGTGACCCGTGTCCCGTCATCTGTTTCCAGACCGGTGAGAATCTGCCGGTCGTTCTTTACCCCGGTGGCCGTAGACTCACGCGATGTACGACAGGATACTCCTCCCGACGGACGGCAGACCCGGCGCAGAAGGGGCCAGGCGACACGCGGTCGACCTGGCATCCGCCACTGACGCCACGCTGCACGCTCTCTTCGTCGTCGACGAGGACATCTACACGGCCTACTCGGGCGACGAGTTCGTCCACGAACAGGAAGGGGCGGAGGCCGCCCTCGAACAGGCGGGCCAGGATGCCGTCGAGGCCGTCGCCGACCTGGCAGCGGAGGCGGGCGTGGAGGCCAGGACGGAACTCCGGCACGGGACGCCCCACGTGACTATCGTCGCCTACGCGGACGAGATCGGCGCCGACCTGATCGTCCTCGGAACGAAGGTTCAGGATGGGGCCTACCGCAAGTTGCTCGGCAGTGTCACCGACCGCGTGGCACGCCTCGCAGACCAGCCGGTGACGATCGTCAAACCCGACGCCGAGTGACGGCCGCGAAGCCGCCGGAAGCGAGAACGAATCACACTAACGGCTATAAGCCCACGCGCAATTTCGACCCCCCGCTGGGTCGAATATGCTCACGACATTCGAGCCGTCAGTATCAGGGAGTTGGGGTCTCAGACCATCCGGTTCGTCATTGACCCTGCGTGTCAGAGACGGTCGTCCGAGAGAGTTCAGCCACCACGGCAATCGCCGCGAGGACCAGCAGGAGGGCGAGCACGTACGGCCCGGTCGGAATTCGAATCCCGAACAGCATCGCGATCACGGTCCGGAGTTCGAACCCGAGGGCTGCGAGCACGACCAGCACGACGAGTAACCCGCCGCGGGTTTTCACGGGCGGACCGTTCATAGGAGCACCTCCGAGACGGCGTCGAGCGTCTCCGCGACGGATGCGGTCGCAGCGTCGAGAACGGCCGGATCCAGCAGTGCCGGGTACGCGCTGCCGCCGGGACCGAACAGCCCGCCGTCAGCGATGATTGCTCCGATGGGGAGGGCGTAGGCGAGGACGACGAGCACGAGCGCGATCACGGTCCACAGCGCCAGGTTGTCCAGCACGCGCGGGCTGTCGGCGGCACCCGACAGAGCCGGCGGCAGCGTCTGGCCGAAGCCGGACCGCTTTGGCTGGCCCCACGAGATTGCGATGTTCCCGAGGAACAGCACCGCCGAAATGAACAGCAGGGTTCCGCCGACCGCGATCTGGATGCGAATCTCGCTGACCCCGATGACCCCGAACACGGGTTCGAACTCGAACTGTGCGTACTGCGGTTCGGCCGTCCGTCGCGGGATGCTCGACAGACCGCCGATGTGCATGGCGTTGGACATCAGCACCATCCCACCGAACCAGAGGACGACCTGTGCCAGCGCGATGGGGCGCGAGAACAGGTCGCGGTTGGTGAGCTGTGGCCACAGCCAGTAGGTGGCAGCCATGAAGGTGAGAGCCACGGCGGTGCCGACGGTCAGGTGGAAGTGGCCCGGCACCCAGAGCGTGTTGTGGACGAGGTAGTTGATGCTCATGCCGGCGTTGATCATCCCCGAGAAGCCGGCAGCGGCGAACATCACGCCGGCGAGAGCCATCCCGGTGAAGGCGGGGTCACGCCAGGGCAGTGCCTTCAACCAGCCGAAGTAGCCGGTCCCGCCGCGCTGGCGGGCGCCGTGCTCGATGCTTGCGACGACGGTAAAGGCCGTCAGCAGGCTCGGCAACAGGAGGAACATCGTGTTCGTCATCGCGATGAACTTGAAACCCTCACTGATTCCCGGGTCCACGTACTGGTGGTGGATGCCGGTCGGGACCGACAACACCAGGAAGAGGACGAACACGACGCGTGCGAGTGGATCGCTGAACAGCCGGCCGCCGGCGATTTTCGGCATAACGGTGTACCACAGCAGGTACGCCGGCATCAGCCAGAAGTAGACAACCGGGTGACCGAAGAACCAGAACAGCGTCCGGGTCAACAGGACGTTCACCTGATCGAAGAGGCCGAGCGACCACGGCAGCAGGAAGACCACGACTGCGATTGCTACGCCGATGGTGGCGATGTACCACATCAGCATCGTCATCAGGACCATGAACGACTGCAGCGGGATGCGCTCGTCCGGGTTCTCCTTGCGCCAGGCGCGGTAGGTCCGCAGGAAGTCCACGCCGGCCAGCCAGGATCCGATGATGAAAATTGCCAGCCCGGCGTAGTAGGCCGGGTGTGCCTGCAGCGGCGCGTAGAAGGTGTAGAGGACGTCCGCGCTGAGCGGGATCTCGCTGAAGAAGCCACCGATCATCGCAATCCCGGCAAGCGTCGTCCCCAGAGCCATCACCCCGAGCCACGTCTTCGTAAAGCGGATGTCGACGACGCCCCGGTCGAAACTCCGGGTCATCGCCCAGAGGAACAGCCCGAGCAGGAACATGATGCTGAACACGAGCGCCAGCAACACGGCGTGCAGCGTCAGCATCGTGTAGTACTGGTCCGACGGCAGGATGCGGAGGACGTTCGTCCGGTGGAGTGCCTGGAGCATTCCGAGCAGCGCCCCGATGCCGAGCGCGACAAACGCGATGAAGAACGTGCGCTTTACGATACTGGCCTCCTCGGGGTAGCGGTCGAGGAACGATGGTTCGCCGGTCTGTGTGCTCATTCGTCACTCACCCCCTCGAACTCCTCTTCGGGAACGACCTCGAGTGTGCCGGCCATATCGTGGTGCCCGGCACCGCAGTACTCGTGACAGACGATTCCGTACTTTCCCGGCTCGCCGGCGTCGACAGTTATCGTTGCGACTTCGCCGGGAATGACCATCGTGTTGGCGTTGGTGCCCGTGACCTCGAACCCGTGGACGACGTCACCCGAAGTCACGTGGAAAGTGACGGTGCTGTCCTCTGGGACGGTGATGCTGCCCGGCTGGAAGAAGAACTGCCTCGCGACGACGTGAACCTCGTACTCGTTGGGGCCGACCTGCTCGATGCCCGGATCACTGAAGTCAGGGTGCTCGGACAGGGCGTCCGGATCGACTGTCTCCCCGTTGTCGACCATGTCGACGCCTGCCCCGACGGCCCCGTAGGTGATGGTGCCGATGAACGCGACGATGAGCGCGAGACTCAACCCGAGCCACAGCTTCTCGTAGTTGTGAATATGCATTCACGATCACCCCACGACTGTCATTTCGTTTCCGAGGAACTCCACGAAGTACATGAATACCCACATGAACGCGAGTATCACGAAGTATATCAGTATCAGCGCGAGTGTCCCCGTCGGATTGTACTCGTCGTGCGTGACTTCGTTTTCGGGCAGCTGCTGGTCTGCCGGCGCCGAAACACTGGGTTCCCTGTCGCCACCCTGTTCCGTGCTGTCTGCCGGTACGGTCGCTCCACTACTCATAGGTGTCCCTCAGTAAGCAGGGATTATTAATCCAGGGCACTCGTTCTCAAATTCTTGGAATGCCCCCACGTTGTTTATAAGCCCTCAGCCCAATCAGCAATACACCATGTCACTCTCACCCCGTATTATCGCGCTTCTCGGCCTCGCGGCGCTCATCCCGGGCGCGGTGTACATCCTCGTCCAGTCGGAAACGATCGCGGCCATAGCGCTCCTGAACGTCGTACTCATCGTAAGCGCCCTGTTCGTGGCACTCTCCCCACACGAGGACCACGAAGTGGCTGATGGAGCTATCTGAGGGCGGTAACGGCCGATGTCCGGCTGTACGCTCTGTGACCTCGACCTGCCAGCGGAACCCGTAACTGGCCCGGACACCGAGGGGGAATATTGCTGTCGTGGCTGTCTCGAAGTCGCCCGATCCCTGGAGAGCGTCGAGGACGCCGGCGCCGCCGACGCCGAGGCCGTGCTCGACAGCACGGACGTCGAAGAGGCCGACGGCGAGGTGGCGTATCTCGCAGTCGACGGAATGCACTGTTCGACCTGTGAGCTGTTTCTGGAGTCGACGACGACAGACGAGGAGGGCGTCGTCGGGGCGGACGCGAGCTACGCGACCGACACCATGCGGGTGATCTACGATCCCGAGACCGTATCCCAGTCCGCGCTGCCGGAGATCGTCTCGGGGGTCGGCTACGAGGCGTGCCCCCGCGCCGCCGAAGCGGAAGAGGGCGACGAATCGGCGGCAGTGAAGTTCCTCGTCGGCGGGGGCTTTTTTGGGATGATGGCGATGGTGCTGTATATCCTCTTCATCTACCCCCAGCACTTCGGGTTCGATCCGGTCGTCACCTTCGGCACCTTCGGTCGGCTGTACCTCGTCGGGCAGATCTGGCTGTTCGCCTCCATCGTCCTCTTCTACTCGGGCTTTCCGATCCTCCGGGGCGCGTACGTGAGTCTGCGGGCCGGCCAGCCGAACATGGACCTGCTGGTGGCGCTCGCGGCGACGAGTGCCTACGTCTACAGCACCGTGGCGGCGCTGCTCGGGAGCCTCGACATCTACTTCGACGTCAGCATCGCCATCGTGCTCGTGGTGACTGCCGGCAACTACTACGAGGACCGCATCAAGCGGCGCGCGGTCGGGCTGCTCTCCGACCTCACGGCCGACCAGGTCGACGAGGCCCGGAGGCGGGGCGGCGAGACGATACCGATCGAGGACGTCGAGGCGGGGATGGAGTTGCTCGTCAGATCTGGCGAGCGGATCCCAGTCGACGGCGAGGTCGTCGAGGGGGTTGCGGCCGTCGACGAGGCGCTGATCACCGGCGAATCGCTCCCCGAGACGAAGCGACCCGGCGACGAGGTCGTGGGTGGGGTCGTCGTCACCGACGCCCCGCTGGTCGTCACTGTCGGCGAGGGCGCGTCCAGCACGCTCGACCGCATCGTCGGCCTGCTGTGGGACATCCAGAGTTCCCGTCCCGGCGTCCAGCGGCTGGCTGACAAGCTCGCGACCGTGTTCGTCCCGCTTGTCACCGCCGTCGCGATCCTTGTCGGGGCGGCGACGCTCGCACTCGGCGGCGGGCCGACGGAGGCGCTGCTGGTCGGGCTGACGGTCCTCATCGTGTCCTGTCCCTGCGCGCTGGGGCTTGCGACGCCACTTGCGGTCGCCGCGGGGGTAAAGCGGGCGGCCGACGACGGTGTCGTCATCGCGACCGATGCCATCTTCGAGACGCTGCCCGAAACCGACGTGGTTGCGCTGGACAAGACCGGCACGCTGACGAGCGGCTCGATGACAGTCACAGAGGTCCACGCCGACGACGAGCGCACGATCCTCGAACGCGCAACAGCACTGGAGCGGTACTCGACACACCCGGTCGCCGACGCGATTGTCGAGTACGCCGCCATGGAGGATATCGACCCCACCGTTGAGGGGGCCGCGACTGACGGCGGCGCCCGCACGTCAGAGCTTTCAGACGAAGGTGACGGGCGCGATGAGTCGCCGGTGACAGTCGAACCCAAGGGAGTCGTCGGCCCAGTCGCGGGCGAACAGACTGTCGTCGGCCACCCGGATCTCCTCACAGAGCGAGGCTGGACAGTCAAGGAATCCCATCTCGAGGCCGCAGCGGAGGCCCAGGAGCGCAGTCAGGTCCCGACCCTCGTCGGCTGGGGCGGACAGTCGCGGGGCGTCCTCGTCGCCGGCGACGAACCGCGTGCGGAGTGGGACGATATCGTCGAGACGGTTGCCCGCCGGGGCTGTGAGGTCGTCGTCCTGACGGGCGACGAGAGCGCCGCAGCAGAGCAATTCGCCGACCACCAGGCAGTCGACGAGGTCTTTGCCGGCGTCCCACCGGACGGCAAGGCGGCGGCGATCGAGCGGTTGCGCGGGCGCGGCCGTGTGACGATGATCGGGGACGGGAGCAACGACGCGCCGGCGCTAGCGGCCGCAGACGTCGGCATCGCTCTCGCACGCGGCACAAAGCTGGCAGCCGACGCCGGGGACGCGGTCGTGACCAGCGGTCGCCTGCGGCCGGCGGTTGACCTGTTCGACGTGGCTGTATCGACCCGGCGGCGCGTCAGGCAAAACCTCGGCTGGGCGTTTCTCTACAACGCCGTCGCGATTCCGCTCGCCGCCACCGGCCTCCTGAACCCGCTGTTTGCTGCCCTCGCGATGGCGACGAGCAGCACGCTGGTCGTGATAAACTCCAGCCGGGGTCTGTGAGTGCGCGCAACCGCTGTCGAGGTCCGGCGTTCCCAGAGACTGAAAATCGACTCCCTCTTTAGGTTATTCCACGCCCTGATACCCCACATGGTGTCCTCCCCGGCCCATAACGACCGCAGTGAGTCCGACCTGGCTGACCAGATCCTCAGGTTCGTCGGTATCGTCAACATCGCCCTCGTAGTGCTGTTGACCGTAGTCGTCCTGGCGGTGTTGTTCCCGGTTGGGCTGTTCGAGAGTTCGATGCTCGCGCCGATCGTCTTCACCCTCTTGCTGGCGATCGTGTTCGTCGCTGCGGGTCGGTTCGGCCGCCGGCGTTCGAGGCCTGTCATCGGCCAGCACTGATACTGACGGCTACAAGCCCGTGAACAATTTCGACCCCCCGTGGGGTCGAATATCTTCACGAAGTTCTATACCGGTCGACGTAACTTTTGACAGTTCTCAGCCGGACGTTCCCGGCTGAAAGTATCAGGGCTTACGTCGACCGGTATAGCCGTCAGTATGAGAACGCCGACTGGCGCTTCCCATACTCTGAGAATCATATCCTTATTTTAGGGTCGGTACCCACAACTTCCTCGTATGTACGGGAACGTACTCGTGCCGACAGACGGCAGTGATGCGTCGATGGAGGCGCTGGAGGAGGCGATCGAACTCGCGGGTGAACTGGGGAGCTCGATCCACATCCTCTACGTTGTCGAACCGGAACATTACGCGCCGATGAACACCCCGAACCCGGATATGATCGAGTCGATGGAACAGAGGGCCGAGGCCGAAATCGAGCGAGCCGTCGAACGCGCCGAGAGCGGGGGCGTCGCCTCCGTCGAGCAGTCGGTCGAAACCGGGACGACCCACGAGACGATCATTTCGTATATCGACGACCACGACATCGATCTCGTGATCATGGGAACACACGGCCGGACCGGACTCGATCGCATCCTCCTCGGAAGCGTCACGGAGAAGATTGTCAGGCTATCACCGGTTCCCGTCCTGACCGTTCGACCCGGCGAGGAAGAAGCCGGGGAGGAGTAGACCCACCCGGCCCCCGTTCACGGTTTGAACCCCGGCGGCAGGCCGGCGTGTTTGATGCCGTTTTGCTCCTCGACCGTGAGCCGGTAGACCCGGACTCCGCGCGAGAGATCGGCCCCCTCGAACAGATCTGGACGCCACGGGTTCGCCAATCCAGATTGTTCCCACTCGTCGCGGGGGACAGCCTCGATCGGCCCCGACACGATGACACTCTCCCAGTGAAACGCCGAGTCGACGCTGTAGACGAGAAACCGGGCGACATCGGCACTCTCTGTCAGTTCCTCCTTCCGGCTGTCGGCCCCGAGGAGGTACGTGAAGTACACCGCCGACTCCCCGTCGTAGGTGAACGACAGGGGAATCAGGTAGGGGACGTCCTCGGCTGGCAGACTCAACACTCCGACATCCCGGTTCGACAGGAACTGGTCGATCTCGGAGTCACCCATCGGGGACATCCCCACTTCTCTGAGTTCCTTCGTTGACATATCTGAAGCCACTCCTGGCGTGCTTGAAAAGCTCCACCACGATTCCCGAATCCAGAGAAAGTCGAGTGTTCGAGGGGGACTCCGTCGGAAACCGAACTCTGTCCCGTCACGGGCTGTCCACGTTCCTGCTGGCCGACGATGGGGAAGTAGGTAATGCGCCGGGGCTGTACGGACGCATATGGCGTTCACGACACGCCGCACGGTCTACTATCTCGCGCTCGTGGTCGCGACGACAGCGATTCTCACCGTGGTGTACAACCTCGGAATGGGGGTCTGGGAGGGGCGAACCCAGCCGCTGTATCGCTCCCTCCAGGTCGTGATACAGAGCTTCACGACGACCGGCTACGGGGAGGACGCGGGCTGGCAGACGCCACAGATGAACATCTTCGTCATCCTCCTGCAGCTGACCGGGATCGGGCTTATCCTCACCGCGGTGGACGTGTTCGCAGTCCCCTGGCTCCGGGACGCCCTCTCACCGGTCGCGCCGACGACGGCCCCCGAGCAGGACGGACACGTTGTCGTCTGTGGCTACACCCCGCGCACCGAGGCGTTCATCGATGAACTCGACGCCAGAGGGCGCGACTACGTCCTCGTCGAACCCGACGAGGAGACGGCGCGAACCCTCCACGAGTCGGACTACCGACTCCTCCACGGCGACCCGGAGTCGACGGACGTGCTCGAACGCGCACACGTCGGGGCGGCGCTGGCCGTCGTCGCGGACGTCGCGGACGACACCAACGCGAGCATCGTCCTCTCGGCCCGCGAGGTGGCGCCGCAGACGCGAGTAGTGACGCTCGTCGAGAGTGCGGATCTGGGGCAGTACCACCGCATCGCCGGCGCCGACGAGGTCCTCTCGCCCCGTCAGTTGCTGGGCGAGAGTCTCGCAGCCGAGTTGCCCGTAGCCGTCACCACGACCACCGACGAGAACGTCGTCGTGGGGGAGGACTTCGAACTGGCCGAACTCGCAGTCGAGGAGAGGAGCGAACTCGCAGACAGAACCTTCGCTGATGCCGGCCTCCGCGAGCGGTTCGGGGTGAACGTGATCGGTGCGTGGCTGGACGGCAGGTTCGAGACTCCGGTCGACCCGGACACCGAACTCCGCGCGGGGACACGACTGCTGGTCGCTGGCGATCCGGATCACCTCGAAGCCCTGCGAGACGCGACAGAATCGAAGGTCCAGCAGTTCTCCCCCCAGCAGGTCATTCTGGCCGGCCACGGCGATTCGGGGCAGGCCGCATACGACGCGCTGGCCCCGACCCACTCGGAGCTCACCCTCGTGGACATCGAGAACAAAGAGCCCGTCGACGTCGTGGGAGACGCCCGCGATCCGGAGGTTCTCGAACGGGCGGGAATCGGCGACGCGACCGCGCTGTTGCTCATGATCGGCGACGACACGGCGGCGATCCTGTCGACGCTCATCGCGCGCGACCTGAACCCGGACGTTCGTATCGTCGTCCGCGCCAACGAGGAGGAGAACATCCAGAAGCTGTACCGCGCAGGCGCGGACTACGCCCGCTCGCTCGCGACGGTCAGCGGGCGCATGATGGCCTCGACCGTCCTCGAAGACGAGGAGGCCCTGGCCTACGACAAGCAGATTCGCATCGTCAAGCTGCCCGTCCCCGGGTTGGTCGGCGGGACGCTCGTCGAAGCCGACGTTCGCGCCGAAACCGGCTGTACGGTCGTGGCGATCCACAGGGGCGAGGAGACGATCACCGACTTCGACCCGGCCGCGTACCAGTTCGAACCCGGGGACGAGGTGACCGTCGCCGGAACCGACGACGGGATCACGGCCTTCGAAGGGGTCTTCGGGAGCTGACTCGCCACCTGGCGGAGGCTTCACTCCGTGTCCGGTTCGGAGGTGACCACCAGCACCGGGACGTCGACGATCCGGAGAACCCGGTCTGTGACACTGCCCAGGAGCTGGCCGACGATGCTCGACTCCCCGACGGAACTCATGATCACCAGGTCGATGTCGTGCTCGTCGACGTAGGATTCGATGCCGGCGTGGGGTCTGTCGCGGACGACAGCCGTCTGGACTGACAGGCCCGGTTCGGCGTCGGGGAGCAGGTCGGCAAAGCGACTGACCGCCTCCTCGCCGCGTTGCTCGTAGCGCTCTATAACCTCTTCCGTGACGCCGCCCGCGCTGAACGGCCCGGCCTCACGCTCGATGTCGACGACGGTACAGACGTGGAGGTCCGCCCCGTGCTGTGCTGCGATGGCGGCCACGTACGGCGCCGCCCACTCGGCTGCATCGCTGCCGTCAGTCGTCACGAGCACGCGCTCGACGTCGAACCCGTTGCCGCTCTCCGGGACGGTCAGGACCGGCAGGTCGGACTGGCGGAGGACGCTGTGGGCGACACTCCCGAGCAGGCGCTCCCCGATGCCGTCGCGGCCCTGCCGGCCCAGAACGATCAGGTCCGCCCCGCGCCCGGCCGCATGTGAGACGATAACATCCGCCGGATCCCCTTCGAGTGCGTGCAGTTCCACGGTCGGGTCGGCGTCCGCGGCCAGGTCGGCGACGTCGTCGAGCACGACGCTCGCGTGTTCGTCGGCGCCGTTTTGCGTCGTCACGTAGACTGCGTCGACCGCGGCGCCCGTCGCCGCGGCGAGTTCCAGGCCGACCCGCGCCCCGCGGAGTGCACAGTCGCTCCCGTCGACCGCGACGAGTATTCTGTCGAACATGTGTCGGTCTTCGACAGTCGGGCAGGTAAGCGTTGACGTTGCCGGCCTGTCCCAGCGCCACCGACGCGGGGAATTGAAGATACCGACCTGCCCTCGCGTTTGTGTGGCAGTTCCCCGGATCCACTTGCCCACTCGCGGTTTCGTCTATGATAATTCAATATACTGGCTAGGGAATCTTGTTATCATAAATGATAATTTAAGGATTATCCTTTTGTATAGGCGTAAGGAAATCCAAGGCACACCTGGACACCCAGGTAACACACTCATGAACGCTCCAATGCCTCAGAAACGAGAGAGAGGTCAGGTTGGTATCGGGACACTCATTGTGTTCATTGCGATGGTTCTCGTCGCTGCGATCGCGGCGGGTGTCCTGATTAACACCGCTGGGTTCCTGCAATCGCAATCAGAACAGACGGGTCAACAGTCCAGTTCACAGGTCTCTGACCGCATGCAAGTTGTCAACACTGTCGGTGATGACATCACAAATCAGAGAATATGGGTTGTTAACATGACAGTGAAGAAAGCACCAGGGGCCAACGACATCGACCTCAACACAACCACTATCCAGTACGTCTCTGACGAGCAGATTGTGGACCTGACCCACACCGCGAGAAATAATGGTGAACCGAATTTCACCAGTACGATAATCCAAGACGATGACGAATCGATTAGCGACAGCCTGGTCCTGAACAGTCAGGAAGATCGGGCGCGCCTCACTCTCGATGTTGGCCAGGGGAACGTCAGTGGTGTTGATTCAACGGCTATCAGCACATTGAATGAAGGTGAAGAAGCGACGATCGAGATAACGACCCAGGCTGGCGGTACCACGACAGCCACTCTGACCGTCTCTGACTCCCTGTCGGGGAAGGAGGCTGTTGACCTCTAACGCCTACGCGAGTCGCTGATCAACTACCGATTCTGTCTCCGTCAGTGCTGTACTGGGCCATTGACATCCTCCCCGCGCTGAAGCGCTGTCTCTTACCCATAACTCAGTGTCAGAGGGTAAAATCAACTAAATAGAGTTT
>JAZKRS010000050.1:0-21480 GCA_036626435.1 Haloarculaceae archaeon
CGCCGATTTTGGAGAGCCAGAGTGTGGCAGTCCGACCACTCGTGTCTTTGAGTTCTCGCCTCGCTCGCGAACCGGGCCGGTTTTTGCGCGTCGTCTTCAACCGTCGGGCATGACCAGTGATACCGACGACCCGGACGTTCCCATCCGCTGCCCGGAGTGTGGCACGGAGACCAGCGTACCGCTGTCGGAGGTCGGCGACTCACTCGACAGGCACAACGAGTCCCAGCACGACGGCGAGGAGTGCGCGCAGGTCGACCCCGAACTCGCCGACCACCTGGCCGACCTCGTCGCCGAGGATATGGGGCTGCTGGGATGACAGGCTGTCCGAAGTCGGGGGGTTCGCAGACGCTCACTGGCTGTGCCTGGTCTCGTCCGATCCCGAGTCACCGTTCTCCTCGCGGACCAGCACGACGTAGATCAGGACGACCGGCAGGGTCAAGCCGACCGCGCCGGAGAGGCCGGTGACGAGTCGCCCGCCGGCGAGGACGGTCATCACCGCTGTCGCGAGAGCCACGAGAGCCACGAGTGCGACGATTCGGGCTGTGCCTTGCATATCGGATGGGTCGGACGCCCGTCTCAAAACCCCTGTCGGTCGACGGGGAGCCGAGTACCGAAAAGCCGTTTAGGCAGCGTAGCGACGGGTCGCACATGATCGTCTCCGGGTCGGCCACACAGACCCTCGCCGCCGCACTCGCGGATGTCACCGGCGAGTCGCTCGCGGGCGTCGAGTACGACCGGTTCCCCGACGGCGAGGGGATCGTCCGGGTCGACAGCGTCGACGACCGCGCTATCGTCGTCGCCTCGACCGTCTCCGACGCGGCGCACGTCGAACTCCTGCAACTCCAGGACGCCGCCCGCGAGGCCGGGGCGAGCGAGGTGACGACTGTCCTGCCGTATATGGGCTACGCACGCCAGGACGAGGCCTTCGAGGCCGGCGAGCCGGTCTCCGCCCGGGCGGTCGCGCGGGCCATCTCGTCGGGGACCGATCGCGTCCTGACGGTAAATCCCCACGAGGAGGCGGTCTGTAAGTATTTCTCCGTCCCCGCGGAGACAATCGACGCGGCCGGCCGCCTCGCGGCACCGCTTCCTCGACTTTCTGATCCGCTCTTTCTTGCGCCCGACGTGGGGGCCGTCGACCTCGCCGAGACAGTCGCCGACGCGTACGGCCGCGGCGGCGTGGACTACTTCCAGAAGACGCGCCACTCCGGGACGGAGGTCGAGATCGAGCCCAATGACGCCGCCGTCGCCGGCCGCGACGTCGTCCTCGTCGATGACATCGTCGCTACGGGCTCGACGATGAGCGAATCTGTCGCCGTCGTGAACGCCCATGGCGCCGACCGCGTGTACGTGACCTGCGTCCACCCGCTGCTCGTCCGCGACGCTCGGCTGAAACTCGCCCGCGCCGGCGTCGAGGCGGTCTTTGGGACCGATACCGTCGAGCGCCCGGCCAGCGAGGTCAGCGTTGCACCCGCCGTCGTCGACGCGCTCTGAGCGTGAGGCCCCGCGACGGCGAGGGGATTTGTACAGTCTCACGAGCCCCGAGGAAGTACCGGATGCTCCTCATCCTGGCACGCCAGCACTGGTGGTGAGACGCACGATTCATCGGATAAAAACTAGAAATACATACAATTTTGTAAAATGATTGTTCGAGACGGCTCTGACACAAAAATCGATTGAAATCGAATCAGAACGCTCTGAAGGGTAGTTTACTGTACCCGTATAAAGACAATACAATTAATTTTTAGTATTCCCATAAATATACTATAATAAAGATCGCCGCTCGCAGGACGACCACTGCTTCTGCTTGGGTCCGCCCCGTCGGCGGTCGTGCCAGATGCGTGTTACAAATCTATAGCTGTAATTGCAGACGAGCGAGTGGCAGAGACAGACCGTCAGTCCGGCCCCAATATGTTCGATATATGCGAACTCTTTTTTGGCGCCCACTGGCGTGACTCCGACACGTATAGAGGTCTTTTCACCCATCATACCCACATCCATGTGTTTGATATATGCGAACAAGCTGATCCCGACGATTCCCTCGAGCAGCGACCGGATCAGAGAGCACCGTCGCGCCGGAGCGCGTCGATCTCCGCTTCCGTGTAGCCAAAATCGCGGAGAATCTCGTCGGTGTGCTCGCCGTGTTCCGGCGGGTGACGGTCGAGGATCGTCGACAACTCGGCGAAGTTCATCGGCGATCCCGGCATCTCGATCTCGCCGCCCCTCGGGTGCGGGACCGACTGGCGCATGTCCCGTGCGGCCACCTGCGGGTGATCGAAGACGTCGGCCATGTCGTTGATGGGGTTTGCCGGGACGCCGTACTCCTGAAGGAGGTCTGTCACCTCGGCGGTGTCGTACTCCGAGATCTCGGCAGTCAGAATCTCCTCCAGTTCGTCCCGGTTGTGAACGCGGTCGTCGTTGGTCGCAAAGCGGTCGTCGTCGGCGAGGTTCGGCCGGTCCAGCGCCTCGCAGAGTTTCGGCCAGAGGTTCTCGGAGGCACACGCGACGACGACGTAGCCGTCGGCGGTCGGGAACGCCTGGTAGGGGGAGATCGTGGGGTGCTGGCTCCCCATCCGCTCGGGCGGGTCGCCGGTCGCGAAGTAGTACGACGCCATGTACGTCTGGAAGGCGACGATGCTGTCGAAGAGGCTCACGTCGATGTACTCGCCGTCGCCCCCGGAGAGTTCGCGGTCGAGCAGGGCCGCGAGGATGGACTGGGTCGCGTAGGCTCCGGCTATGATGTCCGCGATTGCGACGCCCACCCGGACCGGCGGGCGGCCCGGCTCGCCGGTGATGGACATCAGCCCACCCTCGGCCTGCATCAGGAGGTCGTAGGCCGGGCGGTCCCTGTAGGGGCCGTCCTGGCCGTACCCCGAGATGGAACAGTAGACGAGGCCGGGGTTCTCCGCACCGAGGTCGTCGTAGCCCAGCCCCCACTCGTCCATCTTGCCGACCCGGAAGTTCTCGACGAGGACGTCCGCCTCCCGGGCCATCTCGCGAAAGACCTCGCGGCCGCGCTCGCTGGCGAGGTTGAGCGTCACCGAGCGCTTGTTCCGGTTGATGCTCAGGTAGTACGCCGACACGTCGGAGTCGCCGTAGGTCGGGGGCGTCCACCCGCGGGTCTGGTCGCCGCCGTCGGGACGTTCGATCTTGACGATGTCCGCCCCGAGATCTCCGAGCTGCATCGTACAGTACGGGCCCGAGAGGACCCGCGAGGCGTCGAGTACCGTGACTCCATCCAGGGGAGCCCTGTCTGTCGGTGTCATGGCTGGCGTCAGCGGATCACTTGTAGGCGGGGATGCCCGTCAGCTCCTCGCCGACGATGAGCGTGTGGATGTCGTGGGTCCCCTCGTAGGTGTAGACCGTCTCGAGGTTGGCCATGTGGCGCATCGGCGAGTAGTCGGCGGTGATGCCGTTCCCGCCCAAAATCTCGCGTGCGATCCGGGACTGGTCGCGGGCCATCCGGACGTTGTTCCGCTTCGCCATCGAGACGTGCTGGGGGGTCATCTCCCCGGACTCCTTCAGCTCGCCCAGCCGGTGTGCGAGCAGCTCGGCGAGCGTGATCTGGGTCGCCATCTCGGCGAGCTTGTCCTGTTGCATCTGGAAGCCAGCGATGGGCTGGCCGAACTGCTCGCGGCCCTGAGCGTATTCAAGTGCGGTCTCGAAGCAGTCCTTCGCGGCCCCGACTGCGCCCCACGCGATGCCGTAGCGGGCCTGCGTGAGACACGACAGCGGCCCCTTCATCCCCTCGACGCCGGGCAGGACGTTCTCCTCGGGCACGTAGACGTCGTTCAGGTCGATCTCTCCGGTGATCGAGGCCCGCAGGGAGAGCTTCTCCTCGATGTGGTTGGTCGTGACCCCCTCGCGGTCGGTCTCGACAAGGAAGCCCCGGACGGGCGTCTCCGAATCCGAGGCGTCGCGGGCCCAGACGACCGCCACGTCCGCGATCGGCGAGTTCGTGATCCAGGTTTTGGCCCCGTCGAGGACGTACCCCTCGTCGGCGCGCTCGGCCCGCGTCTCCATCGCGCTCGGGTTGGAGCCGTGTTCGGGCTCGGTGAGGCCGAAACAGCCGACGGCCTCGCCGGCTGCCAGGTCCGGGAGCCACTCCTCCTTCTGGGCTTCCGAGCCGTACGCGTAGATCGGGTACATGACGAGCGCCCCCTGGACGGACGCCATCGAGCGCAGTCCCGAGTCGCAGGCCTCCAGTTCCCCCATCAGCAGCCCGTAGGCTGTCTCGCTGACGTTCGGCAGGTCGCCGTAGTCGAGGTTCGGCGCGTAAAAGCCCAGCTTGCCCATCTCCGGGATGATCTCCGTCGGGAAGGTCCCCGAAAGCCAGTGATCGGCGATGTCGGGGCGGACCTCCTCCTCGACGAACTCGCGGGCAGTGTCCCGGACGAGCCTGTCCTCGTCCGACAGTGTCTCGTCCAGGTTCATGTAATCCAGCATGGCTGGAACGTAGGAGTGGCCCGTCTTAGACCTTTCTCACCACAACTCCGTGGCGGCCCCGATCTCCGCCGAGTTTGATAAATGCAAACACTTATTCAAGCTGCCACACAGCCGTCATACATGACCGACGACGCCCCGCGGACGATCAAGGCGGTCGAACGGGCGGCTGCCATCATCGACACGATCGAGGACGACGGGCCGGTGGGCGTGAGCAACCTCGCTGCGGAGTTGGGAATTTCGAAGGGGACCGCACACACGTACCTGTCGACGCTCGAACGGGAGCGCCTCCTTGCCAGGTCCGGCGACGAGTACCGCCTCAGTCTCCGGTATCTCAGTCTTGCCGAGCGGCTCAAGAGCCGGATCGACATCTACAATCTCGCGAAAAACGAGGTGGACAAGCTGGCCGCCGAAACCGGCGAGCGCGCCCAGTTCGCGATGCTCGAGGACGGCCTGGTCGCCAACGTCTACCGTGCGGAAGGCGAAGACGCCATCCCGACGACCGTCACCGTCGGCCAGTACGACTACCCCCACTACATCGCGGTCGGGAAGGCGATGATCGCACACCTCCCCGAGGACCGCCTCGCCAAGATTGTCGAGGAAACTGGCCTGCCGGGGCGGACGGACCGGACCATCTCCGACCGCGAAGAACTCGAGACTCACCTCGAGATGGTCCGCGAGCGCGGCTACGCCGTCGACGACGAGGAGCGCGCCCGTGGCGTGCGCTGTGTCGGCGCGCCGCTGCTCGACGACTCCGGGGGGGTGCTGGGCGGCATCAGCATCTCCGGTCCGGCACAGCGCATGACCGACGACCGCATCGAGTCCGAACTCCGGGACCTCCTCCTGCGCAGCGCGAACGTCATCGAGGTCAACGCCGAACTCTCCGGATAGCGTGTTTGATATACCCAAACGCTTGGGGATCACAGCCGAATCTGTCGGGATGCTCGGGGTCGTCCGTGCTCGCGTGCAGACGCAACATTAACTACCGCTCCGCGTGACGGTTTACTATGCGGGTCAGTGAAGCAGTCGTCGACGGCCTGGCCGGGAACGGAATCGACGTGGTGTTCGGCATCCCGGGCAAGCAGACGTTACCGCTGAACCGGACTATCGACGGCAGGGAGGACATCCAATTCGTCGTCGCGCGCCACGAGACGGCGGTGACCCACCAGGCGTGGGGCTACGCGGAGACGAGCGGTCGCCCGGCCGCCACCGTCACGATCCCTGGCCCCGGCGACATGAACGCGATGAACGGCCTGAAGAACGCGCTGAACGACTGTACCCCGATGGTTCACCTGGCAGTCGAGACTGCCCCGGAGATCCGCGGCGGCGACGGCATCCACGAGACCCCGCCCGACACGTACGACAACGTCGTCAAGGACAACATCCTCGTGGAGACGCCCGAGAGCACGCTCGCGGACCTCGAACGCGCCGTCGCCGCCGCCACAACCCCCCCGAAGGGGCCGGTCCGTCTCGGCGTCCCGAAAAATTTCCTCAAGATGGACGTCCCGCTCGCATCGCCGGGTGAGTACGACCGGAAGTACATGGACGGCGTCCCGGCGCCCGAGATCGAACGCGCCGGCGAGTTGCTCGCGTCCGCGTCAACGCCGGTCGTGATCGCTGGCGGCGGCGTCCGGGCCGCAGAGGCGTCGGTCGAACTCCAGGACGTTGCCCGACGGCTCAACGCGCCCATCGTGACGACCTACAAGGGGAAGGGTGTCGTCCCGGACGACAACGAACTGGTCGCGGGCACCCTCTCGGGGAGCGCCAGCCAGGCGCTGCTCGACCTCATCGAGGACGCGGACGCGGCGCTGGGTGTCGGGACGGACTTCGACGCCGTCGCGACGCGCGCGTGGTCGGTCGACGTTCCCGCCGACCTGGTTCACGTCGCCCTCCACGCCGGCGACCTCGGAGCCGGCTACGATCCTGCAGTCGGCATCGTGGCCGACGCCGCCGGGGCGCTCGCGGCGCTCTCGGAGACCCTCGCAGGACGGGATGACCTGCCGTCTGACGGCACAGACCGGGCACGCCGCGTCCGCCAGCGCACGGCAGAACGCGTCGAACCCCTCCGGACCGGCGAGGCGCCGCTTACGTCGGTCAGCGTTCTCGAACGGCTCCGGGAAACGATCCCCCGGGAGGCGATCGTCACGGCCGACGCCGGGGGCTTTCGGGTCTGGGCGCTCAACGTCTTCGAGGCCTACGGCCCCCGCTCGTATGTCAACCCCGGCTCGTGGGCGACGATGGGCACCGGCGTCCCCTCGGCCATCGGCGCACAGGTCGCAAACCCCGATTCGGACGTCGTCGCCCTGACCGGCGACGGCGGCCTGCTGATGTGTCTCCACGAGCTGCACACTGCTGCAGCCGAGGGGATTCCCATCACTGTCGTCGTGTTGAACAACGACGACTACGCCATCATCAGCGAGGAGGCCGAGCGGACCTACCACCTCGACGAGATGGCCTACGGCTGGTCGGACGCGTCGATCGACTTCCGGACCGTCGCCGAGGGTATGGGGATGCGGGCCGCGGGAGCGACCACCCTCGACGGAATCGACGAGGCCGTCACGGACGCCATCCGGGCCGACGAGCCCGCCCTCGTCGAGATCCCGACCGATCCGCTCGAACCACAGGCCAGCGAGTGGATGACAGACTGACGGTCATACTGACGGCTATAATCCCGTGAGCGATTTCGACCCCTCGTAGGGTCGAATATGCTCACGAAGTTATAGCCGTCAGTATCAGGCCACGTTGCGCTCGACCATCTCCTCGCCGTCCTCGAAGCGGCCGCGCCCCAGTTCTGCGACGTCGACCAGCTTCGACTCGCCGTCACAGACGATCTCCGCGACGATCTGGCCGGTCGCCGGCGCGTGCTGGAAGCCGTGGCCAGAAAAGCCCGCCGCCGTGACGAACCCGGGGACGGTCTCCTCGATGATGGGATGGTGGTCCTCGGTGACCGCGTACAGCCCCGCCCACCCGCGCCTGATGCGCGTCTCGGGGCCGAAGTAGTCGGTGTACTCTGCCGCATTCTCGACGGCCGTAACCGCCCAGTCGGTGTCCATGTCGTCGTCGTACCGGTCGGGATCGGCGTCGGGATCCTCACCGCCGAAGTGCCCGCCGACGAGTGCAACTCCCTCCCGTTCGGGTCGGAAGTACGATCCCGTCTCCAGGTCGATGGTCAGCGGAACCGACTCCGGGACGGGCTGTGAGGGGTCGACGACGGCCACCTGCCGCCGGCGCGGGGCGATGGGGAGGTCGACGTCGGCCAGCGCAGCAATTCGGCTGGACCACGCTCCAGCCGCGTTGACCACGACGTCGGCCTCGTGTCGTGTCGTCCCCCCGCTCTGGCTCCCGTTCCCGCCCTCCACCTCGACGCCGACTACCCCCTCACCATCCCGGAGAACGTCGGCCACCCCGGTCTTAGTGTGGATCTCGGCGCCCGCCTCGCGGGCCGCCTTCGCGTAGCCCTGGACCGCGAGGTTCGGGTCCGCGATCCCGTCGTCGGGGTTGTACGACCCGCCGACGAACGTCCCCGTGTGCAGGCCCGGGCAGTGGTCGGCTGCCTCTTCGGACGTGAGGAACTCGCTTTCGGCGCCAAGGTCCCGCTGCATCCGGACGTTCTCGCGGAACTGTTCTGCCGTCTCCTCGCTCCGGGCGAGAAAGAGGTAGCCGTTCTTGCGGTACTCGATGTCGACGCCGAACTCCTCTTCGAAGGCGTTCCAGACCTCCTTGCTCGCAAGGGAGAGCTCCACGTTCACCGCCGTCGAGAACTGCGAGCGGATGCCACCGGCCGCACGGGAGGTGCTGCCCATCCCGAGCGATCCCTTCTCGTAGAGCGTCACGTCCACCCCGCGGTCTGCGAGGTAGTGGGCGGCCGAGAGACCGACGATTCCGCCCCCGATGACGATTGCGTCCATGCACCGGCCTAGCGGCCCTCCCGAAATAAGCGTATCTCCTCGGTCACTCCTTGCCGTCGTGGGACAAAACTAAGAATGCTCCCGCTCTGTCGGTCACCATGGTGCTCGTACTCTCGGAAGCGGAGGTCCGGGACGCCCTCGACCTGGAATCGCTCGTGTCGGTCGTCGGCGAGGGGCTCGAAAAGCAGGCCGCCGGCGAGGTCGAACGCCCTGACCGGCCCCACTACCCCGTCGGGGAGGGCCTCGACGGCGACGAGGCGCTGGGAACCGGCATCGCCATGCCCGCGTACATCCACGGCGACGACCAGTACGTGACGAAGCTCGTCGGCGTCCACGAGGGCAACGAGGAACGTGGCCTCCCGACCATCCACGCACAGATCGTCCTCACCGCCGCCCGCACCGGCGTCCCCGAGGCGCTGCTTGCCGGCACCACCATCACGAACGCCCGAACCGGCTGTGTCGGCGCGCTCGCAGTCCGGGACCTCGCACCCGACGCCGCGACGCTGGGCGTGTTCGGGGCGGGCGCGCAGGCGCGCTGGCAGACGCGTGCCATCGACACCGTCACCGACCTGGACGACGTCCGGATCTACTCGCCCAGCGACTCCCGGGAGGCGTGTGCGGCCGACCTCGACTCGGAGGGGATTCCGGCACGCGCCGTCGCTTCCCCCGCCGAGGCCGTCGAGGGGGCCGACGCCGTCGTGACGGCGACGACCGCGACGGAGCCCGTCTTCCCCGCCGACGCGCTTTCCCCCGGGACGCTCGTCGTCGCAATCGGCGCCTTCACCGCCGAGATGCAGGAACTCGACCCCGCGGTACTCGAAGGGGCCGAGCGCGTCTTCGCCGACGTGCCCGCCGAGGTTGCGGGGATAGGCGACATCCAGGCAACCGGCCTGACGGCCGACGATCTGGTCCCGATGGGCGAGATGCTGGCCGAGGGCTACGAGCGGGCGTCGCCGGAGGGGGTGCTGGTCGTCGACAGCGTCGGGTCGGCGACGATGGACGCCGCCGCGAGCACGGCGATCTACGAACGGGCACGGGACGCGGGCGCAGGCGTGGACGTCTCGCTGGGGAGATAGCGACGGCGGCCGGGAACCAACAGCCTACCCGCCGAGGAACTGCTTTCTGACCTCGGGGTCGTTCAACAGCGTCTCCCCGTCGTTGGTGTAGCGGTTCTCACCCTGTGCGAGGACGTACCCCCGGTCACACCGCCGGAGCGCCGTCTTCGCGTTCTGCTCGACGATGAGCACCGTCACCCCGCGGTCGTTGACCGCGTCGATGTGGTCGAACATGTCGTCGACGAGGTCCGGGGCCAGCCCCGCGGAGGGCTCGTCGAGCAACAGAAGCGGCGGGTCCGGGATGAGCGCCCGCCCCATCGCGAGCATCTGCTGTTGGCCCCCGGAGAGGTTACCCGCCCGCTGGTCCATCCGATCTTCGAGCATGGGGAACTGTTCGACGACCATCTCGAGGCGCTCCTCGGGCAGACCGCCGAGCAGGTACCCGCCGACCATGAGGTTCTCCTCGACCGTCAGCGACGGGAAGACGTTCCCGGTCTGGGGGACGTAGCCGACGCCGCGATCGATGATCGCCTGCGGATCCAGCCCGGTGATTGCCTCGCCGTCGAACTCGATCCGGCCGCCCATGTGCGTCGCGAGGCCGACGACGGCTTTCATCGCCGTCGACTTCCCGGCGCCGTTCGGGCCGACGATGGCGACGTACTCGCCCTCGTCGACGGCGAGGTCGACACCCTCCAGCACCTGCAGGTCGCCGTATCCGGCGTCGAGGTCGCTGACCTCGAGCAGGCTCATTGCGTTTCCCCCCTCGATTCCCGCGGTTCCGTCGTGCGTTCCATCTGCCGTGTCATCGGAACCTCACCCGCCGAGATACGCATCGATTACCTCCTCGTTTTCCATGATCTCACCCGGCGTGCCAGTCGCGAGGACGCGTCCGTTGGCCAGCACCACCAGCCGGTCGACCAGTTCTGTCAGCGTCTCCAGCTCGTGTTCGATGATCAACAGCGTGAGGCCGTCGTCGTTGAGCGACTCGATGTGGCTGACGATCTCGTTCGTCAGCGAGGGGTTGACGCCCGCGAAGGGCTCGTCGAGCATGAGCATCGCGGGGTCGAGCATCAGCGCCCGCGCGAGCTCGAGCAGCTTGCGCTGACCCCCGGAGAGGTTGCCCGCGTACTCGTCGGCCATCGACTCGATGTCGAAGACTTCGAGCAGTTCGTGTGCGCGCTCGCAGGCCTCCTGCTCGCGCTCGTGGCTCGCCCCGGTTTGGCCGACGGCGTGCCAGGCCCGCTCGCCGGGGTGGTCCGGCGCCGGCAACAGCACGTTGTCCTCGACGGTCATCGTCGTCAGCTCCCGGGTGTGCTGGAAGGTCCGGACGAGCCCACTGCGAGCGAGTTCGTAGGGCGTGGCGTCGGTCACATCCGCGCCGTCGAACCGAACCGTCCCCTCGTCACTCGGGAGGATGCCGGAGATGCAGTTGAACGTCGTCGTCTTCCCGGCGCCGTTCGGGCCGATCATCCCGACGATCTCGCCGGACTCGACCTCGAAGGAGGCCCCGTCGACGGCGACGAGTTCCCCGAACGACCGCTGGAGGCCGTCGACGGAGAGCAGCGTCACGACTCCACCCCCAGCTTGTCGGCGTCGCCCCAGATGCCCTCGGGGCGGTACTTGATGATTATCATCAGCAAGAGCCCGACCAGCACGAGTCGGATCGAGGCGAACTGGTCCTGCGTGATGAATGGGATCACGTCGTTGAGAAAGCGGGTCGCGAGCTGGAAGCCCATGATGATCGCGAGCCCGCCGATGACGCCCCGGTCGCTGCCCGCACCGCCGATCAGCATGCCGATCCAGACGACGACGGTGACGTTGATCGTAAAGAAGCCTGTCGAGGCGGCGCCGTTGTAGAAGACGAGCAACGCGCCGGCCAGGCCGGCGATGGCCGCGCCGTAGACGAACACGACGAGCTTGTACCGGAACACCCGCTTGCCGAGCGTCTCGGTCACCTGCTCGTCGGCACGGATCGCCCGGAGGACCCGGCCGTACGGCGAGGCCGTCAGCCGGTGAAAGAGGCCATACGAGAGCACGGCCAGCGATCCGAACACGAAGATCGTCGCGAAGAGCTCCGCGCCGCCACCCCCGCCGGTCATGTCGGCGACCGGCCGCGGGACGTTCTGGAGGCCGACGGTTCCGCCGGTCACGTCGCGGAAGGTGATGACCAGCCCGTGGACGATCTCGGCGACCGCCAGGGTGACGATCGCGAGGAAGTCGTCCCGGAGCTTCAGCGTCGAGAAGCCGAGCAACGCGCCCAGCGCGACCGCCGCGAGCACCCCCGCGACCAGGCCGACGGGCCAGGGGAGGCCGAACCCGACCGCCCCGAAGGGATCCTGTGCGGTCAGAATCGCCGCGACGTACCCGCCGACTGCGAAAAAGGCGACGGGGCCGAAGTTGACCAGCCCAGTGTGGCCAAACTGGAGGTTCAGGCCCACGAGCACCATCGCGTACAGCAAGAAGAGGACGCCGACCTCGAGGAAGACGAAGAGCCCGCTCGGCGGGCTGACGAACAGCGGGCTGTACAGGAAGGCCACGGCGAGGACGAACAGCCCGATCCCCGCGCGGGTCGCGTCGACCGGCAGGTCGTCGAGTCGACTCACGACGACCGCACCTCCACGTTGACGAGCCCGCCGGGGCGGATCAGCAACACGACGATGAGGACGACGAAGGCCATCGTCGAGTTGAACTCCGTGAGGCCGGCAGGCAGGAAGACCACCGAGACGGTGATGCCGATCCCCAGCAGGTACGAGCCGGCGACCGCGCCGTAGGGGCTGCCGGCCCCGCCGAGGATTGCGGCGGTGATGATCAACAGCAACTGCCCGAACCCGACGTTGGGGTTGGCAGATTGCTGGACTGCGAGCATGACGCCCGCGACCCCCGCGAGCCCGGAGGCGGCCAGCCAGACCGCGTTCCGGATCCGGCGGGTGTCGATGCCCGAAACCAGCGCCAGGTCCTCGTTGTCGGAGGTCGCCCGCATCGCGATGCCGAGCATCGTCCGGCTGAGAAACAGATGGAGGACGAGGACGGCCAGCAGCGTGACGCCGACGATGAACAGCTGCTGGCTCGTCACGAAAAAGCCCAGGTCGTCGAAGCGGTAGGTCGCGACATCGGCCGGGACGTCCCGCCGATCGGCACCCGCGATCACGCGAAAGCCGTTCCGAAGGACCAGCCCCAGCCCGATAGACATCAGCAGTAGCGGCACCGCGCCCGCGTCGTTCATCGGCTCGAAGGTCACCCGGGCGATGATCCAGCCGATGCCGGCGGTCCCGACGAGCGCGACGAGGACAGCGATTGGAAGCGGCAACCCGCCGAAGACGACCGCGACGTAGCCCACGAACGCCCCGACCGTGATGAACTCCCCGTGGGCGAAGTTGATCATGTTGACCAGCCCGTACACCAGCGTGAACCCGATGGCCCCGAGGGCGATGTACGACCCGATGACGAGACCGAATATCACCTCCTGTGCGAGTGGGATAGACATGTATCCAGAGAAAGAAGATCCGTCAGTAGTCGCCGATCTGTTCCTGGAGTTCGTCGGCGCCGACCGTGAACTCGTTCTCGAAGCCGTCCGGCGTCACCCGGTCGACGTCGACGTTGCCCCAGACGTTGCCGTGCTCGGTGAAATCACAGTTCGTGACCGCACCCTCGTAGTTGATCTCCTCGCCGTTGTCGATCGCCTCCTTGCCCTCGGCAAACGTGGTGACGGTAGTTCCGCCCTCGCGGGCGACGTCGCCGATGCTTTGCTGGATGGCGTCGGCGGAGGTCTCGCCGGCGTGGTGGATCGCCAGCGCGAGGATGTTCGTGGCGTCGTAGGCCGCGACGCCCCACGTGTGGATGTCGGCGTCGCCGAAGTCAGTGTATTTCGACTCGAAGTCACCGTAGTTTGGTCCCTGGGTGGAGCCGGCCGCGATCCAGGCACCCTCGGCGACGCCGCCGACGCTCTCGATCAGGGCGTCACCGCGCAACCCGTCCTCCATGAGCAACTGGCCGCCGTAGCCGCCCTCGTCCCAGTTCTGGATGATGGTGGTGGCGTCCTCGAGCGCGAACGACAGCGCCCACGCGTCGAAGTCGTTTTCGAATAGCTGGTTGAGCTGGGACTGGTAGGAGGCCTGGCCCTCCTGTGCGGAGACGACGTCGACGATTTCGCCGCCCAGTTCCTCGAACCAGCCCGTGAACTCCTGTGTCCAGCCCTCCTCGCCGGCAGTGGTGGCGCTGAGGATTGCCATGCGCTCGAAGCCCTCGTCGACCATCGCGGTCGCCGCGCCGGACGTGTGGACGGTGTCGCCGATGACGGTCCGCCAGAGCCACTCGTCGTCTCCGAGGTCGTCCGTGCGCTTGTCGCCGCCACGGGTGTCGAGGAACGTCGTCCCGGGCCACGGGGTGAGCACCGGGACCTGCTGGTCCTGGATGAAGTCCCACAGCGGGACGATCTCGCTGGAGAACAGGCCGTTTATTGCCGCGACCTCGTCGCTGTTTATGAACTGTCTGACGACCTCCCGAGCCTGCTGTGGGTCGACGGCTGTGTCGCGGCGCTGGATCTCGAACTCGGCGTCCAGCGGGCCGCCGGCCTCGTTGATCTCCTGTGTCGCGAGATCGGTCGACTGCGAGACTGCCGGTTGCAGGAAGTCCCACTGGCCGGTCAGCGATCCCGGCTGTCCGATCAGGACGCTGTCGGGACCTGTCGGAGTGTCCGTCGACCCGCCGTCGCCGCCATCGCCGCTGTCGCCGCCGTCACTGCCATCGCTGCCGCCGTCGCCGCCATCACTGCCGTCGCCGCCATCACTGCCGTCGCCGCCGTCACCGCCGTCGCCGCCGTCTTCGCTGCCGACACACCCGGCGAGGCCGGTCGCGGCCAGCGCGCCGGTGCCGGTTACCTTCAGGAACGTCCGTCGGTCGGTTCGGCTTACGGGGCGTGATTTGTCTCGTTTCATGGGTTGGTACCGTATCACATTGGTCGGGCAATAAAACTACCGCTACCCACAGGGGTTGCGAAGCCACCGACACCGGCCGTATCACTGGATCGTGAACACGAGCTTCCCGTAGGCCTCCCGGTCGTCCATCGTCCGGAATGCGGCCTCGTAGTCGGCCAGTGGGAACGTTTCCTGGACGATCGGCTCGACGGTTCCGTCCCAGACGTACTCCAGTGCGTGCCGGAGATCGGTGCTGCTGTGGGCCGTACTCCCGAGGATCTCGAGCTGTCGGACGAACACGAGCCGGAGTTCGGTCTCCGGGTTCGGCCCGGCCGTGGCCCCGGAGGTGACGAGCCGCCCGCCGGTCCCCAGTGCGCGCATCGACTGCACCCACGTCTCGCCGCCGACGTTGTTGTAGACGGCGTCGACTCCCTCGCCGCCGGTCAGCTCCCAGACGCGGCTGTCGAAGTCCTCCTCCGTGTAGTCGATGACGTGGTCCACACCCAGCTCGCGCAGGAACTCCGCCTTCTCGTCGGTGCTGGTCGTCCCGTACAGCGTGTCGACCCCAACCACCTCCGTTGCGATCTGGACGGCCATGTGGCCGACGCCGCCGGTCGCACCGACGACGAGCAGATCCTCGTAGGGTTCGAGGTCGGCACGCGAGAGCAGCGCCCGCCAGGCCGTGCCCGTGACCATCGGCGCCGCCGCGGCGGTCTCGAAGGGCACGCCGTCCGGAACCCGGATGAGGCTGCCCCGCGGGACCGTCGCGTACTCCGCGAACCCGCCCTTGCGGTGTTCGCCGAACACCTCGTACTCGGCACACATCGACTGCTCGCCCGCCTCGCAGTACCGGCACTCGCCGCAGGTGATCGTGGGGTCGGCGGCGACGCGGTCCCCGACCTCCCAGCCCTCGACGCCCTCTCCGACGGCCGCGACCTCCCCGGCGAAGTCGCCCCCGCCCCAGAAAGGGTATTCCGGGACGTAGTGTTCGAGTTCGCGGATCGCAAACAGGTCCTGGTGGTTCAGCGACGCCGCGTGTACGTCCACGAGAACCTCCTCCGGGCCGGGATCGGGCACGGGGACCGAGAGCAACTCGAAGTTGTCTATCGGGCCGTGTTCGTGGAACCCGACCGCGTCCATCGTCTCAGCCGGTCGGTCGTCTGCCGTCGTTTCGGCTGGCCTGTCGTCTGCCATACCCCCGACCTCGGGGCGGCCTGGTAAAATACGCACGGGAGACAGCTATTTTGTCGGCGGGGGTCGAAAGCCGGGTATGGACCGCAGGTTCGCGACTTCGACGGCCGATATCGACGGCTACGTGCCCTTTTCGGACGACCGCATCCGCCGGTACCTGGACGCGGGATACTGGCGGAACCTGACCTTCCACGACGTCGTCGACCGCGTCGCCGACGAGACGCCGGACTGGCCGGCCGTCACCGGGCCCGAGCGGACACTCTCCTACGGCGACCTCGCCGAGCGCTCCCGGCAGATCGCGGCCGGCCTCCGCGCGCTCGGGCTGGGGCCGGACGGTCTGGTGACGATTCAGCTGCCAAACTGCGTCGAGTTCGTCGAGGCCTTCATCGCGTGCTCGCGGGTCGGCGCGGCGCCGGCACTCGTGCTGCCCCGCCACCGTGAGCGGGAGCTCCGGCACATCCTCGAGCTGACCGACTCGCGGGCGGTCGTGACCGACGCCGGCCGGTACGACCTCGGGTTCGACTACGCCGGCCTCGTCGACGAAGTGGCTGGCGACTATGACCATCTCCGCCACCGGATCGGGGTGACCGCCGACGGCTCTGCACCGCCCTCTGGCTGGCAGGACCTGAGTGCGTTGCGCGCCGACGGCGCCGCGGCCGTCGACGAGACGGACGCCGACGGCTCGGTCGTCGACGCCGGCGGGACCGACCCCGCGGACGTCGAGATCAACCCCTGCAACCCCGGTCTGCTGATGCTCTCGGGGGGGACCAGCGGGCTGCCCAAGGCAATCCCCCGCACCCACAACGACTACCTCTACCTCTGGGAGCACATCGCGGCGGCGATGGGCGTCGAGAAGGAGTGGTCGCTGGTCGCCGGCCTCCCCGTTCCCCACAGCTTCGCGTTCGGGTACGTCATGGGCCCGGCCCTCTGGACGGGCGCCGAGATGGTGGTCGAGCCGACGCTCAAGCCCGGGCCGCTCGTGGAGACGATCGACCGCGTCGACGGCGACCTGACGACGCTGATCCCGAAACAGCTGATCGATTTCCTCGATGCCGACGCCGACGGCCGCCTCTCGACGCTGGAGGTCGTCTGCTCGGGCGGCCAGAAGGTCCCGCCCGAGATTACGCGACAGGTCGTCGGCCGGTGGGGCGCCGGCTTCTGTCACGTCTTCGGCATGGGCGAGGGCGCACAGATCATCACGCGCCCGGACGACCCGGTCGACGTCCAGGCCGAGACGGTCGGCCGCCCCGTCGGCCCCGGCGACGAGGCTCGCATCGTCGACGACGGGGCCGACCTCCCGACCGGCGAACTGGGCGAACTCGCTGTCCGCGGGCCGGGCGTGTTCACGGGCTACCTGCGCAACCCCGGAGCGAACGCCGAGGACTTCGACGCCGACGGGTGGTTCTACACCGGCGACGTCCTCGCACAGCGGGAAGACGGCAACTACGAGGTGTACGGCCGCCTGGACGACACGATCAACCGCGCCGGGGAGACGATCTACGCCGCGGCCGTCGAGGACGCCCTCGTCGAGCATCCCAAGGTGGCGAAAGCGGCCGTCGTCGACGTCCCCGATCCCGAACTCGGCGAGCGCGTCGGCGCCGCAGTCGAACTCACAGCGGGGGCTGAGGACCTGACCGTCGAGGAGGTGCAGGCGTTCTTCAAGCAGGAGGGACACGCCGTCTACCGGCGCCCCGAACGGCTCGAAGTGCTCGACTCGCTGCCCGAAACGCAGGTCGGCAAGATCGACCGCGGCGCGACCGAGTCAGTGTTCACCGCCGACCGGACAGAGGGCCGTGAGGAACCGGACAGAGGGCCGTGAGGAACCGGACTTGTCCGGTGACGAACGACCCGGACACGGCGGACACCCCCGGAGACTGGCGGGCGAAAATCCGCCAGGATTTTGATCCGTCAGTACTAGAAGTTCTCGGGTGCGAGTTCACGGACGTTGCGGAGCTTGACCTCCTCGGGGCCGTAGTTGTAGATGACCGGGCACTCGATGCCGGCGTCGGTGTACTCGCGGTAGCGATCCCGGACGTGCTCGGGCGAGCCGACGGCGGCGACCACGTCGAGAAAGTCGCGGTCGACGATCTCGCGGATGGCCGCCGAGTCGTTCTCGCGGACGGCCGTCCGGAGCGCGTCGATGTCGTAGTCGACGCCCGCCCGTTCGACGAGTGGCTTGATGTGATCCGAACAGCAGTGCCAGGCGGTGAACTCCCGGACGTCCTCGATCTGGTCGTCGACGCTCAGCTCCGAGTCCTCGTCGACGACCGCCGTCGGGATGTTCAGCGCGTAGAGGAACTCCTCGGGGTCGCGGCCGAAGTTCTCCAGGTGCTCGTGGCCCGTCTCGACGACCTCCTCACAGAAGGGCACCGTCGCGTTGAAGGGGAGCCAGAGCCCGTCGAACTTCGCGGCGGCGAGTTCCTGCATCTTCGGGCCCATGCCGGCGACGTACAGCGGGACCTCGCCCTGGAACTCGCTGCGGAGCTTCCAGTTCTCCATCGTGTAGATGTCGCCGTCGTAGCTACACTCCCCCGTCTCGATGATGTCGCGGAGAATGTCGTGGGTCTCACTGAGCCGCTTGATTGGGCGGTCCAGGTCGATCCCGAGCTTCCCGACAACCTCGGGCGCACTGGTCGCGACGGCCAGCCCCTCGACGCGGCCGTCGGCGTAGTCGTCGACCGAGCAGGCCTCGGTGGCGATCATCGCCGGGTGGCGCGTGTACGGACTGGGCAGGCCGACCACGATGTCGATGTCGATTCCCCACGCGCCCAGGGCTGTCGCGGTGGTGATCCCGTCCTTGATGTCGATGAGCTCCTGCGTCCAGAAGGCGTCGTAGCCGTAGTCGGCCGCCAGTTCGGCCTGGGCGCGGATTTCCGCTGCTGGCCCGACTGTGTCGGAAACTGCTATCTGCATGCTCTCACAGCGGGCTGCCACGATAAAACCGTTTCCGGTCGTACTGCCGACAGTATCAGTCTTCGCGGGCCGCCCGGACCGCCGACCAGACCGTCTCCTCGGTCAGCGGCGGCGTCATCGGCTCGACGTCGAATGGAGACAGCGCGTCGTGGACGGCGTTGACCGTCGCCGCGAGGCCGCCGATGGCGCCCGACTCGCCGACGCCTTTCACGCCCAGCGGGTTCCGCGGAGAGGGTGTTACCGTCTCTGCCGTCACCATATCCGGGACGTGTTCGGCCTTCGGGACCGTGTAGTCCTGGTGTGACCCCGTCACCAGCGTCCCGGTGTCGTCGTACTCCGCGCCCTCGTAGAGGGCCTGCCCGATCCCCTGTGCGGTCCCGCCGTGGACCTGTCCCTCGACTATCTTCGGGTTGATCTGGACGCCGCAGTCGTCGACCGAGACGAAATCCTCGAACTCGGTCTCGCCGGACGCGGGGTCGACCTCGACGACGGCGATCTGGACGCCGAAGGGAAAGGAGTAGTCGTCGGGGTCGAAGTAGGAGGTGGCTTCGAGGCCGGGTTCCATCCCCTCGGGGAGTTCGTACCCGACGTGTGCGTCCGCGGCGATCTCCTGGATCGACAGCGACCGGCCGGGGACGCCGGCGACGTGGAACTCGCCGTCCTCGAAGACGACGTCCTCGGTGTCAGCTTCGAGGCGGTGGGCGGCCAGCTCCCGGCCCTTCTCGATGATCTTCTCCGCGCTCTCGTTGATCGATCCGCCCGCGGTCAGCGCACACCTGCTCGCGAAGGTCCCGACGCCCTCCTGGACGCGGGTGGTGTCGTCCTCGACGATCCGGATGTCCTCCAGGGACACGCCGAGCCTGTCCGCGGCGACCTGCGCGTAGGTCGTCTCGTGGCCCTGCCCGTGGTTCGACGTGCCGGTCTCGACGACGACCTCGCCCGAGGGGTGGAGCTGGATGTTGCTGTACTCCCAGGACGGGACGGCCCCGCCACAGCCAAAGCCACACTTCTCGATCCAGGCCGCGAGGCCGATGCCCAGGTATCGCCCCTCCTCGCGGAGCCGGGCCTGGCGCTCGCGCAACTCGTCGTACCCGACGAGGTCGAGTGCCTTCTCCAGGGCGGGCTCGTAGTCGCCGCTGTCGTAGGACGCCCCGGCGGCGGTCTCGTAGGGGAATGCGTCGGCGGGGACGAAGTTGCGCCGGCGCAGTTCGGCGGGATCGAGGCCGACCTCGCGGGCGGCGCGGTCGACCAGCCGTTCGAGCGTGTGGATCATCTCCGTCTCGACGACGCCCCGGTAGGCATCGGAGGGGGTCGCGTTCGTCATCGTGCCCGTCGCGCTGTAGTACACCTCGGGGATGTCGTACTGCCCGGTCATCACGTTCGTGCAGGTGACCGCGATGCCGGGGGCAAACGCCGAGAGGTACGCCCCCATGTCGTCCAGCAGATCGATAGCGAGCCCCTGGATGTGGCCGTCGTCGTCGACCGCGAGAGTGCCCTCGGTGATGACACCCCGACCCTGGACGTCGCTGGCGTAGTTGCCGGTCCGGGTGCCCTGCCAGCGGACCGGCCGCTGTAGGTACATCGACGTCCAGGCGATGAGCATCTCCTCGGGGTATGGGACACACCGGCTCCCGAACCCGCCGCCCATCTCCGGGGCGATGACGTCGATCTTCGAAGCGGGGTAGTCCAGCGTCTTCGAGATGTCGCGGCGGAGCTTGTGGGGAATCTGCGTGGTGCTCTTGACGGTCAGCGTCTCGGTCCCGGGGTCGAACTCGGCGACGGCCGCGCGGGGCTCCATCGGGTTCTGGACGATCCGCTGGTTGCCGATCTCGACGGAGACCGTGTGGTCGGCCACCTCGCAGATCCGGTCCATCTCCTCGCGGTCGCCGAACTCGTACTCGAAGGCGACGTTGTCCGGCGTCGCCTCGTGGACGGCTGGCGCGTCGTCTGCGAGCGCCTCCTCGGGGTCGACGACGGCATCGCGGCGGTCGTAGGAGATGTCGACGGCGGCGACCGCGTCCCGCGCCGCGTAGCGGTCCTCGGCGATCACGACCGCGATCGGTTCGCCCTGGTGGCGGACGACATCCTCGGCGATGATGGGCCGGTTGAGGCGCTCGTCGGTCTCGATACCCGGCCCCGGGATGATCGGGATGCGCGACGGCGTCGGCAGGTCGCTCGCCTCGATCGTCTCCGCAGTAATGACCGCCGCGACCTCCTCCATCGCCTCCGCGGGGCCCGTGTCGATCTCCTCGATCTCCGCGCTGGCGTACTGGCTCCGGACGACGGCCATGTGGCCCGCGCCCGGGACATCCAAGTCGTCGGTGTAGGCAGCCTCGCCCGTCAGCAGGCGGCGATCCTCGACGCGGTCGACGTCCTCGCCGATCCCCTCGCTTGCCTCCTCGGCTGCGATCCGGTCGGACTCGTCGCCCTCCGTGTCCGTGCTCATGTCTCTGAGAGCAAGGTCGCACTGCCTCCTAATAACCCTGATGTGTGTTGGCAAGTACTGGCCCCGAACTACTATGCCGGCGAGCGCCAACGGACAGCTATGGCTGAATCAACGGAACCGACGGGGAGCGACTACCTCTGCGACGCCCTGGCGGCCGAGGGCGTCTCGACGGTGTTCGGGCTGATCGGCGAGGGGAACGCACACCTGCTGGACAGGATCGGCGAGGCGCCCCTCCCGTTCGTGGGGGCGCGCCACGAGCAGGCGGCGGCCTCGATGGCCGACGGCTACGCGCGGGCGACCGGATCTGTCGGTGTCTGTACCGTAACGCACGGCCCGGGCGTGACGAACGCGGCGACCGGCCTCGCCTGTGCCGACCGCGACGGCGTCCCGCTGGTCGTCCTCGTCGGCGACACGACGATCGAGGGCCGGGAGACCTCCCTCCAGTATCTCGACCACCTGACCGTCACCTCGCCCGTCTCCGGCTACGGGACCCGGATCGAGTCGGTCGACGTGCTCCCGGAGGCCCTCTCCAGGGCCTTCGACAGAGCACGAACACGGAGCGCGCCGGCCGTCGTCGAGATTCCACAGGACGTCCAGGAAGGCACTGCGCCCGA
>JAZKRS010000051.1:0-21098 GCA_036626435.1 Haloarculaceae archaeon
CTGAATCCCAACGACCAGCCTCTGTTTCCACGGGAGAGACTGTGCTGGCGCTTTCTTGTTTACTCCGGTGATACATGCTCGTAAGATGAGCCAAACTCCGGGCATCGAGGCAGCCGTCGGGTCCTCGCTCACAGACATCGTCGGCATCATCGCAGAGCCACAGACCTACAAGAACCTGCTGTATCTCCTGCTCGCGTTCCCGCTCGGCATGGTCTACTACGTGATCCTGATGGTGGGATTCACGCTGGGAATAGGGCTGTCGGTCCTCGTCGTCGGCCTCGGGGTTCTCCTGGTGACAGTTATCGGGTTGCGTTTCATCGCTGCCTTCGAGCGAACGCTCGCAAACGCGCTGCTCGACACGGCGATCCCCGCGCCGGACGACGTCAGCAAAGCCGCCGACGGGTTCACCGGGACGGCAAAGGCGTACCTCCGGGCACCCTCGACGTGGCGAGGGCTCGGCTTCGTGGCTCTGAAGTTCTGGGTCGGCATCCTCTCCTTTGTCCTCCTCGTCACGTTCCTCGGGACGGCGGTCGAACTTCTCCTGTTGCCACTCTTTCCCGGCGGAGTGTTCGAAGTACAGGTGGCCGGATGGGAAGTCGCCCAGAGCGTCGAGACGACAACCCAGCGGGCGATCGCGGTTCCGGTTGGTGGCGCTCTCGCGATTGTCGCCCTCCACATCCTGAACGCCTTCGCCGGAGCGAACGCCTCGATTGCGTTGTCCCTTCTTGGCCCGAGGGGTCACGACACAACTGCGCAGACAGAGGCCGAACAGACCGCGTGACGCGGGAGCGTAGCTTCGAGACGGCTCTCACCAGCATCATGGCCTATCTACGGGACCGTCCCAGCCACAGTGCCACCGCCACGACAGCAAGCACTGCAACGAAAGTACCGAAGCCCGCCCCGCTCGCGGACGGCGTTCCGACGGGCGAAGCTGTCGGCGTCTCCGAGGGCCCTGTCGCGGTGTCGGAAGATGGAGTCCCGGTGTCCGCAGTTTGCCCGGTCTCGGCACTCGTCCCGCGTTCGGGCGTCCCGTCGCCGGTCGCGCTCGCACACTGCGTCGGCGCGGCCGGGTCCGCGTTCTCGACGGCGCTGGTGACGTTCGCATCCGGATGGAAGGCCTCGGCCATCCGCTGGAGCGGCGTGACAGTTCGCGGTCCGGCCTGGTTCATGTAGTTGTCCTCGACGCGCACGATCTGGTTGTCCCGGACAGCGGTCGTCCTGTTGATCGCGTCGTTTTTTTCGAGCGATCTGTCCCCCGGGACGACGATCCAGTCTGGATCTTTCTGGGTGAGGATTTCCGGACTGAGTACCTGATAGCCGGCGAACTCCCCGTCGGCGACGTTCTCGCCGCCAGCGGTCGTGATGAGTTCGTGGATGAAGGTCTCTGTTCCGGCGGTGTAGCCGCCGCCCAGCGCGTAGTACACCGTCGGTGACTCCCGGTCGTTGACGGCACTGCGGATCGCGTCGACGGTTGCCCGCATCTCGGCAGTCCGGTCGGCGGCACCTTCAAACTCGCCGACCAGTCGCCCAGTCAGTTCGGTCTTCTCGTAGATGTCGTCGATCGACTCGGCTTCCTCGAAGTAGAACACGGTCAGCCCCGCATTGCGGAGACTCTCGACCGTTGCCGGATCGGTAACGTTCGGTGCCAGGACGAGATCCGGCTGGAGGTTCACGACCTCGGACTGGATGACCGTCGACTGTTCGCCGACCACGTCGGTCCGGTCGGTCGTCCCGTTCAGGTACGCAGTGTACGGGTTGACCGGCATGCCGACGACCTTCTCTTCGGCGCCGATCTCCCACATGGTCTGTGCTGCGCTGGGCTGGAGCACGACGACCTCCTGTGGTTCCTCGTCTATCGAGACGGTCACCCCGGAGGCATCTGTCGCCGACACCGGAAACGAACACTGGGCAGGCTGGTCACTCTGGGCGCCCACACCAACCGGGACGGCCGCGATGCTAACGGTGAGCGTGAGGACGACCAGGATCGGGGCGACAGCTTCCCTCATGGCCCCGGTTCCGGGAGTATGCAATAAATATTTACCTAACCCAACCGAACTTTTTTTAGTGAATTTCCGTTCGCGCGTCGTGCTGTGGTCGGCGGGTCTCCTCGGTGCGCTCGCAGCCCTCACTGTAGTAAGCGCGACGATAGGGCCGGTGCGACTGGAGCTTTCGGCCGTCGCTCGAGCGAGTCTCAACGCTGTCGGCCTCCCGACCGGGCTCTCTGTCGAAATCGCCCAGTCCGGACCGGGTGGTTTCGTCCCGGCTCCCGTCTTCGACATTCACTACACGTATCCGTTCGACGTGGCTGTCGAGGAGAGTGCCGAAACCATCGTCCGGACGCTGCGTCTTCCCCGCATCGTGCTCGCAGCCGTCGTCGGATTCGCGCTCGCGGCTGCCGGGACAGTCATGCAAGGATTCTTCCGGAATCCGATGGCTGATCCCTCCATTATCGGCGTCTCTTCCGGCGCAGCTGTGGGCGCGGTAGCCACCATCGCGATCCCGTTTGCGATTCCATTCGGCCTCCAGACCGCCGCATTTGTCGGTGCGCTCGTCACCGCATTCGCGGTCTATCTGCTGGCAACTGAGGACGGGCGGACGCCTGTCGCGACACTGTTGCTCGCCGGCGTCGCAGTGCAGGCGCTGCTCGGGGCAGTCATCTCGTTTTTGCTCCTCCAGTCGGGCGAGAGCCTCGAACAGGCGATCTACTGGCTGATGGGCAATCTCCACAACAGTAGCTGGGGGGAGGTGGAGATGACACTCCCCCTGGCGGTGCTCACCTTCCTCGTCTTGCTCGCGTACACGCGCGATCTGAACGTCATGTTGCTGGGCGAGGAAGACGCACACGCCGTCGGTATCGAGGTCGAACAGACCAAGCGCATCCTGCTTGCAGTCTCGAGTATCATCACCGCAGCAGCCGTCGCTGTCGCCGGCGTCATCGGCTTTGTCGGGCTCGTCGTCCCGCACGTGATGCGACTCCTCGTCGGGCCGGACCACCGGATTTTGCTCCCGACGAGCGCCCTCGCCGGGGCTTCCTTCCTCGTCGCGACCGACACATTCGCGCGGGCCGGCGCTGCCGAACTCCCGGTCGGGATCGTCACCGCGGCGCTTGGCGCACCCTTCTTCCTCTATCTCCTCCGTCAGCGCGAGGTGCATGCGCTGTGATCCGCATCGACGGTGTCGGGCACGCCTTCGGCGGCGTGACGGTGCTGGACTGCGTCGATCTCACCGTCGAACGGGGCGAACTGGTCGGTCTCGTCGGGCCCAACGGGGTCGGCAAGACGACGCTCCTCCGGATGGTCAACGGGATTCTCACCCCCGATTCGGGAGCGGTCACGCTCGACGGCGGCCGCGTCGACGAACTGAGCTCGAAGGCCACGAGCAGGCTCGTCGCCACCGTTCCCCAGGACACCCACGTCGGCTTCGCGTTCACGGCCGAGCAGATCGTCCAGATGGGGCGAACGCCCCACCGCTCCCGGCTCGACTGGAGCGACGACACCGAGCCCGTCGAAGCGGCGCTCGATCGCACCCGGACGGTCGAGTTCCGCGACCGGCGCGTCGACGAACTGAGTGGCGGGGAACGCCAGCGCGTCCTCCTCGCACGCGCCCTCGCCCAGGACACGCCGGCGCTCGTCCTGGACGAGCCGACCGCGAATCTGGATATCAACCACCAGATCCGCGTCCTCGAAATCGTCGAGGAGCTGATCGCGGAGGGCCGGGCCGGACTCGCGGCAATCCACGACCTGAACCTGGCGGCGCGGTACTGTGACCGCCTCTGTCTACTCGGGGACGGGGCCGTCCGCACCGTCGGCCCCCCGTCGGACGTTCTCGACGACGCCGAACTCGACGACGCGTTCGCGACGACGACCGCGGTCACGCAGAACCACGTGACCGGCACACCGGTCGTCACTGCGGTCGGCAAGCGACCGAACCGAAACCAGCACGTCCACGTCGTCGGCGGGGGAGCCGTCGCCGCGGCCGCGCTGGGAACCCTCTGGACAGCGGGCTTTCGTATTTCGGCTGGTCCGGTCACCCAGGGCGATGTCGTCGCCGAGACAGCCGATCGACTCGACGTCGACTGTCTCAGATCCGGCCCGTTTGAACTCCCCGACGGGAGAACGCTCGAGACGGCCCGTGATACCGTCAAACGCGCGGATGCCGTCGTGGCGACGGGTGACCTCGAACGGCGCCTCATCTCAGAAGTTATCGACAGCCACGACGCAGTCGTGACGATCGGGGCGGGCGGGCAGGCCGCGACAGCCCCGGGTGACGTGGTTCCAGCCATTCTCGACACCAGCCGACCCGACGATACCGACGGGCAGGCTGACGGAATCGTGCCGACTGTCGTCGAAACCCTCGAGAATCCGCCGACGAGTGCGGACGATTGACACGAAACGGGGAACCGGCACCGACGGGATTTTGTCGGGCCCTCACCAAGTTCCGGGCGTGACAGCGGTCGACGAGTGGCAAGCTGCCCTGCGCGAGGCGGGCGAACTCACCCCCGACGGAGTCGACCGTATCGTCGCTGTCCACGGCGACCGCGGGCAGCGCGCCATCGAGGCAGTCGCCGAGGGCCGGGTCAAGGAGTACCGCGACTTCACGGTCGTCGTCGGCCACGCCGAGGAGTACGTCGTCGAAGACGACGGCTGCACCTGCAAGGACGCCGAGTACAACCTCGACGCCGCCGACTCCGAACAGCTGTGCTGGCACGCCATCGCCGTCCGCATCGCCGAGGCCATCGGCGAGGTCGACGAACACGATATGTGGTACTCGGACGTCCGTGACTTCCTGTAGACTACTTTTTTCTTCGTCGGGTGTCCTCGGGCCACGTGGCCCTGCGGGCACCACTCCTCGAAAAAACATAGTGAAAAAAGCCGGACGCTCCCTCCGGTCGCGTCCGGTGAACCGCTCGCTTCGCTCGCGGATGCTCGTCGGATCGCTTCGCTCGCGCAAATGCTCGTAGCGGGCCTGCCTTTCCCCGGGTCGCGCGATGGACCCCGCTCTCAGACCACGGCGCTTTTGACCGCAAGCGGCGTATCCGGAGGATATGCAGGTACTCACGCTGGGACCGTCGGGGACTTACTCCCACCGGGCGGCGGGCGCGGTCGACGGCGAGGGCGATATCGCGTTCACCGAGTCGGTGACCGAAATCGTCGAGTCCGTCGCCGAAGGCGCGTACGACCGCGGCGTCGTCCCGGTCGAGAACAGCATCGAGGGCAGCGTCACCGAGTCACTCGACGCCTTCGCAGAGTGTGAAATCGCTGTCGTCCGGGAGATCATCACCCCGATCCGCCACGCGCTGATCGCACAGAGCGACCAGTTCGACGTGGTTGCGAGCCACGCCCAGGCGCTCGCACAATGCCGGGGCTACCTCGAAGACCACTACCCAGACGCCGACCCCGAGGCAGTCGCGAGCACCGCCCGCGGCGTCCAGCGCGCCCGCGAGGACCCGAGCGTGGCCGCCATCGGTCACCCCGCCAACGCCGACGAGAGTCCCACGCTGACGGTCCTCGCCGAGGACATCCAGGACCGAACCTCCAACGCAACGCGCTTTCTGGTGGTCGCTCCGGTCGAGGAACGGACGCCCGCCGGCAGCAAGTCCTCCTTCATCGTCTACCCGAACCTCGACTACCCGGGGCTGCTCCTGGAACTGCTCGAACCCTTCGCCGATCGGGACATCAACCTCACCCGCGTCGAATCCCGACCGAGCGGCGAGCGGCTCGGCGACTACGTCTTCCACATCGACATCGCGGCCGGCCTCTACGAGGAGCGCACGCAGAACGCGCTCGCGGTCATCGAGGACATCGCAGAGAAGGGGTGGGTCCGCCGCCTGGGATCCTACGACAGCGAGACGGTCCTCTACTAATACTTCCGCTGAAAAAAGACGATTTGTACGGAAAATGATATGAAGATGTTCATGCTGACGGCTATACGCCCGTGACCAATGTCGACCCCCCGTGGGATCGACTATCTTCACGAAGGTACAGTATCAGAACACGCCGGTTATAGCGGATGACAGGCGCAAAACCCACGACTTTAGTCCTGTCTCTTACCCACATCTATACCCACATCTTTCGAGGAGATCGGCGGTCGCAAATCGACGTGTGAGCCCCGCTACGCTGGATATTGGAATAAGTAATTATTCTAACAGTATGCGTGATGGGACTAAATTACAGTAAAATCGGGTAATATTACAGTAAGTTGGTCTGTCCGCATGTCAATTATAAATCACTATTAATCGTTAATTCCATCGCAGTCTTGCGATTCATCCAAAGCGCTGTTGAAAATTAGCCTGTGACTTGTGGGTAAGAGACAGGACTTTAGTCGTGGGAGCACGTCACCTGTGGACAACCGTACGTGAACAACCGTGGTCAACGACCCCACCCTACTTCGCTCGGCCTGACGGCCTCGCTCGTGGAGGGTGGGGCTTGTCCGCGAACTCGGCCTCGAACCCATCAGGGTAGGCGGTAAATCCACACTCGGCACACCGCTTCGACGTATACGACCGGATCCGGTCACTGATACTGTCGGCTATCCGTACACCCGCGAGCCGGGGAAGAAGTCCAGCCAGGCGAACCAGAACATCGGGCTCCTGTCGGCCGCCCGCGCCAGCCGCAGCCCCTCGTGTGGCCCATCCAGAGCCCGCCCGCTCACTAGCCCCCATCGCGACCCGCCAGCGGTGAGGGCATCCTCGTCGCGGTCGAAGGTCAGTGTCTCGCCGTCGACGCGGCGGTCGTAGGCCACCAGCGACTCGTCCGTGCTCGCGACGACGACCGGCAACTCCCCGACGTGGTCGTTGACGACTCCCTCTGCCTCCACGACGGCCCTGAGCGGGTACGCCTTGGCGACATCCTCCGTCGCGACGCCGACGACGAGCGACTTCGGGGGAAGGCGCTGTTCCGACTCGCTCGCCCCGGGTCTCGGGTGCCGGATGTCCTCGTACTCGCCGTACGGGTTGGTGTTGTAGTTGCGCGTGCTCCGGGGGCGCACCGTCCCGGACTCCGGCGGCGGCAACAGCACCGACGTGTCGGGGTACCCCCGGCGCCACTCCCCCCAGGTGGTCATCGTCGACGGGCGAAGCGAGAGCGAGTCGCCGGTTCGTGGCCCCCGGACAGCCCGGCCCAGTATCTGGCTCCACAGCGAGTCGGTCAGGTCGTCGTACAGCACGAGGTCGCGCTGCCAGAGGTACCCGGAGACGCCGAAGGTCGTCTCCTCGCCGTCGACCCGGCGGTCTGCGGTCACGCCCGACTGACACAGCGGGCAGTACGTGACCAGCAGCGGGCCGCCGAAGTCGTCGTTGACGACCTCGTGCCAGTTCAGAACCGGGAGGGGGTAGGCACGCCCGTCCCCGTCGGCCTCGACGCCGATGACCCGGTCGCGGTCGCCCAGCGTCGCCGTGACCGCCGACCAGTCCGCGCCGAAGGCGGGGTCGGTGATCGCCGGGATGTCGTCTTTCGGCGCGGCGCGAGTGATATCCCCCTCCGAAAGCGGGAGGTCGGGATCAGTCACGACGCTATCGCGGTCGCCAGGGACGGCCCCGTCACCGCCGTCGCTGCCTGTCACCGCCCCGCCGTCGGGGTCCCCGATACAGCCAGCGGCGCCGACCGGGAGGCCCGCGGCCACAGCTTCGAGGAACCGGCGCCGCTCCATGACCGTACGTTCCGGCCGAACGCGCTAAAACGTACGCGGGGGATGTGCCACTCGCTCACAGCCGTCACGACACCGTCGAGAGACGGTCGGTGGTCATACTGACGGCTATACCTTCGTGAGCATAGTCGACCCCACGGGGGGTCGAAATCGCTCACGGGCGTATAGCCGTTAGTATCAGTCGTCCGCGACGGCGTCGGCGACGGCCTCCACCGCCTCGATTGGGACATCGTACTCCTCGGAGAGCGCCTGTGCCTCGGCGGCCGAGAGGCCGTTGCGGGCCGGCGTGCCCCCGGCCTGTCTGTCCCCGCCGATAGGTTCGAGCGTCTCGTCGTTGACCGACAGCGAGACGGCGTCCCAGCGGGTGTAGTGACCCATCGCGTCGAAGTAGGCCTTCGTCGCGCGGCGCTCGTCGCGGTCGAACTCCGCAGTGAGCAGCCCCTCCTCGCCGACGAGTGGGCCGGCCTTGACGATGCCCGCGGGGTTTACCAGCATGCTCCCGCCGGCGGCGACGTTGAAACCCAGCTCCTCCTCGGAGAAGCCCTCGGGGACGTCTTCGCTCATGTACGCCGAGCAGGCGGCGACGAAGGACTGGGTCTCGAAGGCGTACTCCCGCATCGCGGGGTAGACGTCGCAGGTGTCCATCGCTTCGCTTCCCTCGGCGCGGGTCTTGTCGCCCGGGTGGCCGTGCTGTTCCCAGAAGCCCGGCCAGACGGCGGCGTGAATCTCCTCACCCATCGCCGTCAGCGCCGCCTTCGAGAGGGTCATGTGGTTCTCGTAGCAGACCAGACCGCCGAGCCGTCCGATGTCCGTCTCGTAGGTGGCGAGGCTGGCGGGGTCGCCCCGCCCCCAGATGGCCCGCTCCTCGTGGGTGGGCATCAGCTTCCGGTGGCGGCCGATCAGGTCGCCGTCCCGGCCGAAGTAGAAGATGGAGTTGTACAGCGTGTCGCTGCCCTGCCGGTCGCTGCGCTCGTTCGTCCCCAGCGCGAGGTGGAGGTCGGCCTCCGCCACGGCGTCGCCGAGGGCCTCGACGGCCTCGTCGTCGACGTGGAGGCTGTTCTTCTGGAGGTCGACCATCAGGTCCGTCCACCGGGGGATCGAGACGCTCCCGCGCCAGTAGGGGTAGCCCGGGAAGTACGTCTCCGGGAAGACGACGAGGTCTGCCCCCTCCGTGCCGGCCTTCTCGATCCACCGACAGGTCTTGTCGAGGGTTCCCTCCTTGTCGTGGTAGACCGGTTCGATCTGTGCCGCCGCGAGCGTGAACGACTCTTCGGACATACGTCCGGCTTCGTCGCCCCCGACAAAGACGTTATCCCGATCTGACAGCGAGACGTCAGACCTCCCGCAGATCGTCGTCCTCGATGCTCTGTATTTCGGGAAACGCCTCGCGTACCTGACTCATGAGGGGCGGTTCGGCGGCCGGCGAGAAGAACGGCCCGCTACGCGTCGTGACCGGGCAGGCGCGTCCGGTAGGACTCCCGGCGGTCCTCGACGACGCGTTCGGCCCACTCGATGGCCTCCGCGAAGACTTCGCCCGGGTCGTCGTCGAACTCGAACGAGCGGATGTAGTCGGCGTCCTCGTCGTGTCCGCCGAGCAGGTGCGTCTCCTGGCGCTCGACGTCGCTCGGCACCAGGCGAGCGAGAACGTTGTGGTGGGCTTTTGCGGTCTCGTACTCGGTCAGGCGCGCCGACGCGTCGCGGTCGACCAGAATCGAGAACTTCGAGAGCATCATGTACGTCCCGGCGTGCTCCTCGGGCAGGCTGTCGCCTGCACCAGGGAGGTCGCTGGCAACCTTGGCGACGTACCCGCTTTTTTCGAGGCGGCTCTGGAGATCCGTCATCTCCTCGTCGGTCCCGGTGCCGAGCAACAGGACGGTGCTGTCTATCGTCTCGAGGACGGTATCGAGCGCGTCGGCCAGCGCCGTGAAGTCGCCGCCGTCGTCCAGGGCGTCGAGGTAGCCGGCGTCGGCCACTCCCCGGAGCGTCTGGACGTGCGCACGGAGGTTCTCGCGCTCCTTGGGCTGGCCCCAGTACTCCCGCATCTTGGGGCGGTCATCGATGGAGCGGACGTCGAGTGGCTCCCCGGAGTGTCTGATCGCCTCCAGGGCGGCCTGTGCGCTCTCGAGCGTCGAGAAGTAGGTGATCGTCTCCTCGACACAGACCTCCAGCACGTCCCGCTCCCGGGAGAGCACGAGGTCGATCTCCCCATCCCGCAACGCTTGTTTGATCTCCGCGTTGCTCTCGAAGTCGTCGAAGGACTTGACCTCGAAGAACTCCCCGAAGCCGGCGACTGGGAGGTCGACGACGGCAGTCCCCTCCAGCGGGATCGGCTTGCCGACGGACATCTGGGCCTTCTGGTAGGCCTTGCCGAACGTGTCGGCGGTGCCCATGACCTCGCCGGTGGATTTCATCTCCGGCCCCAGGCGCGGGTCCGAACCAGGCAGGCGGTCGAAGGGCAGGACGACCTCCTTGACGGAGACCTGGTCCGGGATCTGCTCCTCGTACTCGAGGTCTTCGAGGGAAGCGCCGGCCATGACCTTCGCCGCGATCTTGGCGATGGGGACGCCCGTCGCCTTGGAGACGAACGGGACCGTCCGCGAGGAGCGCGGGTTCGCCTCCAGGACGTACACTTCCTCGTCCTTGACTGCCAGCTGGACGTTCAGCAGGCCGACCGTATCGAGCGCCCGGGCGATCTCCTCGACGACCTCCCGGACCCGGCGGTTCACGTCCCGACCCAGCGACCGCGGCGGGATCATACACGCCGAGTCGCCCGAGTGGACGCCCGCGGTCTCGACGTGTTCCATGACCCCCCCGATGAGGACGTTCTCCCCGTCGGCCACGGCGTCGACGTCCAGTTCCACGGCGTCGGCGAGGAAGTCGTCGACCAGGATCGGCTTGTCCGGCGAGACGCGGACGGCCTCCTCGATGTACGTTTCCAGGTCCTCGTCGTTGTAGACGACGTCCATCGCACGCCCGCCCAGCACGTAGGAGGGGCGCACGAGGACGGGGTAGCCGATCTCGTGGGCGAGCTCGAGCGCTTCCGCCTCACTGGTCGCCGAGCCGCCCTCGGCCTGGGAGATGCCCAGGCTGCCCATCATCTGGTTGAAGCGATCCCGGTCCTCGGCGAGGTCCATGGCGTCGACGGAGGTCCCCAGGATCTCGCAGTCCAGGTTCCGGCGCTCGAGCTCCTGTTCCAGCGGGTGGCCGATGTCGACGCTGGTCTGCCCGCCAAACTGGACCATCACGCCGTCGGCGTTCGTCGCCTCGATGACGTCCGCGACCTCCTCGGCCGTGATCGGCTCGAAAAAGAGGCCGTCGGAGGTGTCGTAGTCCGTCGAGACCGTCTCGGGGTTGTTGTTGACGACGTGGACCTCGATGCCCAGCTCCTCCAAGGCGTGGACCGCGTGGACCGAGCAGTAGTCGAACTCGACGCCCTGGCCGATGCGGATCGGGCCGCCACCGACCACCACGACCGACTCCACGTCGCGGTCGACGCGGAGTTCGTCGCGCTGGAGCTCCGAGACGGGGTCGCGCGTCGAGTAGTAGTACGGCGTCGTCGCGGCGAACTCCCCGGCGCAGGTGTCGACGAGCTTGAAATCGCGCGGTGTCGTCTCGGCGTCCACGTCGTCGACGGTCGTCGCCGCCGCCCCACCGTCCGGTTCGAGGCCGCCGTCGGGCTGTGGCGCGCCGGCCTCCTCGCCGGTGACGGCGCCGCGCTCGTCGAGCAGGCGGTCGGGCAGCCAGGAGGCGTGCGTGTCCTCGAAGTCGCCGCCGGCGAGTGCGGCGATCTCGTGGTCGGTGAACCCGGCCGACGCGGCGGTCCCGAACTCGCCCTCCGCGGCGGCCTCGGCGGCCTCGGCGACCCGGCGGTAGCGCTCGACGTACCACTCGCGGATCTCCGTCAGCTCGGCGACTGCCTCGACGCCGTACCCGCGCTCGAAGGCCTCGAAGATCGCATACGGGCGGTCCGGGGTCGGCCGTTCGAGGTACTCGGATTCGAGGTCGGCGTCGCCCACCTCGCTCCAGTCGACGGCGGGGTCGTACTCCGAGGACCGGAGCGCCTTCAGGAGCGACTCCTCGAAGGTCCGGCCGATGGCCATCGCCTCCCCCGTCGATTTCATCGCCGGCCCCAACTCGAACTCGACGTCGCGGAACTTGTCCTTGGGCCAGCGGGGCACCTTCGTCACGACGTAGTCGATTGCCGGCTCGAAGGCTGCGGTCGTCTCGCCGGTGATCTCGTTTTCGATCTCGTGGAGGCGCTTGCCGAGCGCGACCTTCGCGGTGACCCGGGCGATGGGATAGCCCGTCGCCTTCGATGCCAGCGCCGAGGAACGGGAGACGCGGGGGTTGACCTCCACGACGCGGTACTGGCCGCCGGGCGTGCCGTCGTCGCGCCAGGCGAACTGGATGTTACAGCCGCCCTGGATGCCGAGTTCGCGGATGACCTTCAGGGCGGTGTCGCGCATCTCCTGGTGACCCTCGTCGGGGATGACCTGGGAGGGGGTGACGACGACTGACTCCCCGGTGTGGATGCCCATCGGGTCGATGTTCTCCATGTTGCAGATGATGATACAGGAGTCGTCGGCGTCGCGCATCACCTCGTATTCGAGTTCGATCCAGCCGTCGATGGACTCCGTGATCATCACGCGGTTGTCCCGGGAGAGGGTCAGCCCCTTCTGGACGGCCGATTTGAGTTCGTCCATGTCGGCGATGACGCCCGAGCCCGCACCGCCCAGAGTGTAGGTGGTCCGCATGATGACCGGGAGGCCGCCGACCTCCGACACGGCCGCTTCGACCTCCTCCATCGACTCGATGGTGACCGACTCGGGAACCGGCTCCTCGATCGACTCCATGCGCTGGCGGAACTGGTCGCGGTCCTCCGTGGCGTAGATCGTCTCCAGGGGCGTCCCCATCACGTCGACGTCGTGTTCTTCGAGGACGCCCTCCTCTGCGAGTTCGGCGGTGACGTTCAACCCGGTCTGGCCGCCCAGCCCCGCGATGACGCCGTCGGGCTCTTCGTCGCGGATGATCTCCGCGATGGCCTCCGTGTTGATGGGCTCGATGTACACTTCGTCGGCCATGTCCGGGTCGGTCATGATCGTCGCCGGGTTGGAGTTGACCAGCACCACTCGCGCGCCCTCCTCGCGGAGCGCCCGGCAGGCCTGGGCCCCGGAGTAGTCGAACTCGGCCGCCTGGCCGATCTTTATCGGGCCGCTACCGATCAGCAGTATGGTCCGGTCTTCACCCGCTGTCATTACCGTACCGGAACCAGCACATCGTAATAAACCCGGCGAAAAAATACGAACCTCGAAACCGAATTTCGAATATCGTATTGTTCGGCCGTACCACGGTGGGTGTCACCTGGCGACACATCCGGGGCTGTTGGGGCTGTCAGGAGACGGATTGCGAGCGAAGCGAGCAATCAGTTGGCTTCCTCGACGAAGCGGTACCGGTAGGGCTGGTCGCGGATGACTTCGATGTCGCCCGTCTCCTCGCGGCGCCCGAGTACTGTCGCGACGCGGTGGGCGCTGTCGAAGTCCTCGCCGTGTTCCTCGAGCACCTGGAGTATCTCGCGCGCCGTCAGCGGCCCGTCAGGTTCGGCGTCCTCGAGCACGGACCGGATGCGCTCGAACTCGCCGTGACGTGTGCGCATACATGTCTACACGCACCCCACCCTCATTAAACGGCGTCAGACAGGCGTCAGACGGCGATTCAGCGATAACCGCAAGACTGCGTCGTGACGGTCAGTGTCACGGAATGTCATACGCCGGGGTCCGGCCAGTCGGTGAACGTCCCGGAGAGCAGCGACGCCGCCTGCCGGTCGATGTACGCACGCTGTGCCCTGTGGACGGCGTCAGTCGGTGACAGCCCCTCCTCGAGCCCCGCAGCGACGTGCTGTCGCTTCCAGCCCGCGGGGGTCAACCCCCGGTCAGCGCGCTCCCGGAGCGGGCTGATCCAGGCCGCCGCTTGCTCCGGCGGGAATCCCTGCCGAATCAGGCCGTCGACCGCCGTCTCGAGCAGGTCCGCGTACAGCCTGTCCGTCGACTTCGTGCGGTCGCCCTCAGCCGTTATCCAGGTGAGATCGGCCCCGAGGCCGTCGCGGGCGGCTGCGTAGAAGTTGTCGTGAGCGGTTTCCCACGACAGGCCCCGGGCGGGGTGGTCCCGCTCGTGGAGCGCAGTCAGCAGGCCAGTGACGGCGGCGACGAACGCCACGGAGTCCCTGAACGTCGGCTGGGCCGGGAGCGGGCGAAACTCCACCCGGACGTTCGCGGCCATCGCCGAGGCGCCGCCGAACACCGGTCGAATCCACCGCCAGTAGCTTCCATGCTTGTGTCTGAGATGGACGAAGCCGTCGTCGAAGCGCTCGCCGGCGTGGATCTTTGCGGGGACGATCGTCCGGTCCTCGACGATCCTGTCGACCGCCTCCTCCGGCGTGTCGATGTCCTCCGGAAACCGGACCTTCGCCGGGCCGTCGGGGGGATTCATCATCCCCTCGTACACCGGAACCCGGTTCTCGGCCCATCCTTCGCGGAGCAGCAGGTCGCGGTCCGGCCCGGGGTCGTCGTACAGGCCCGGCGGCAGGAACGGCGAGTTGACGCCCAGCGCGAGCAACGGGCCCGCGACCCGGAGTGCGATCCCGAAGTGGTCGGGCAGGTCTATCGCCCGGCGGAACTGGTAGTGTGGCTGGATCGATGTCGTGAGGCTCACCGGGCCGTGGCTGTCGGCGTCGACCGTCACGCCGGGCAGGTCGATGCGGCTCGCGACCGCCCGCCGGCTGCTTGCGAACCCGTGGTACCGGACCGCGTTGCTGACGTTGATCGCCAGTGTGAGCCCCTCCTCGTGGGTCGCCTCGACCAGGTAGTTGCGCGTCGTGTTCTCCTCCGGCCCGATCGTCCACATCCCGTCGCTCACGAACCGGATGCCCTCCTCGGCTGCCCGTGCCTGGAGGCTCTGTGTCTTCGCCTCGATTTCATTCAGCAGGGCGTCGATCCCCGGACCGTTGCACGGCTGGACGGCCGTGTTCAGCTCCGCGTTGTGCAAGCCGAGTTCCTTCTCGAAGCCCAGGCAGGTCAGGAGCGACCGGGGCACGCGACGGATTGTGTGCCCCTCTCTGTCGACGGCGTAGAACTCGTGTTCGAGGCCGAGTGCAGTCTGGTCGTTGTCGAAGGTGCCCTCCGCGAGGTGTTCCTTGACGAACTTACCCTCCTCCCGCACCCGCTCGTCGAACGCCCCGAAATCGATGTCCCGGGACTCCCGGAGACCATCGATAGGGTCGTCTGCCATATGGTCGTGTACACTGTGTACTGCGTAATAAAGCTCGCGCCGGAAGACTGCTGTCTCGGCCACTCGCAACCGTTTTCAGCCCGGCTTCCCACGGTTTGGCCATGCCGACGCGCGTGACGTCTGTCGAAGAAGTGGAGTCGGACCCGCCGTACCTGTTCACCGTCGAGGATCCGCGCGGTGACCTGGAGGAGGTCGTGTTGATCCCCTGCGACGGTGGCGTCGAGGCGTGGGTGAACCGCTGTACACACGAGGCCCAGCGCCTGGAGCGCGGACACGGGGCGTCGCTGCGGGACGGCGACCTCGTCTGTCCCAAGCACGGCTCGCTGTTCGACGCCTGCGCCGGCGACTGCGACAACGGCCCGGCCGCCGGGACCACCCTCGTAGACGTCGACGTGACTGTCAACCGCGGTGACGTGTTCCTGACCGACGACGGGTACTCCTTTCGCCACGAGGGCGGCATCGACGGCGACGACGACCCCTCCTCGAGTTCGCATCTGCGGCTGTGACCGCTCCGAACGCCCGCCAGGGTCACCTTCCCCCAGTGTCAGGCCCTCGCCACCACCGAAACGTAGCTCACTCGTCCGGCCTCGACGGCGGCTTCGAGTTCCTCGATGGCGTCCAGTGCGCGCTGTCCGCGCTCGCCCATCACGCCGAGCAACCCCTCGTAGTCGACGCGATCGGCCACCCGGTCGCGCATCGCGAGGAGATCGTCGTGGTGGTCGCAGGTCCCCTGCACGTCGAACCCGGCCGCCACAAGCTCCGCCCGCAGCCTGTCGCGGCTCCGCGCCCCGCTGAGACAGAGCGCCTCGGCCACCTGGTCCGGGACTGCGGGGTCGTCGCCGTCGACCACCACATCCGAGAGCGCGAGCCGACCGTCACCCCCCAGAACGCGGCGGGCTTCCCCGAGTGCGGACGGGAGGTCGGTGAGACAGAGGACACACTCTGTGAGGAGGACGTCGACACTCCCGTCCCGGACGGGTAGCGCCGTCGCGTCGCCCCGCACCGCACGGTCTGTGGTCGGTGAGTGATCGAGACCGACGGCGTCGGCACCGCGCTCGCGGGCCAGTGCCAGCGCCTCACCGGCGCCACAGCCGACGTCCAGAACGCGCGTCCCGGGGCCGACGTCGGCCCGGTCGAGCAGCTGTGCCGTCGCCTCGGCTCCGCCCGGGTGGAGCGGCCCGTCGAGGACGGTATCGAGGGTCCCCCACGGGTTCGCGAGCGCGGCGTCGAGCAGCCCCTCCATCACTCGCCTCCACAGCCGTCGGGACCACAGCCGCCGTCGGCGGCCGTCTCGTCGCCGCCGTAGCCGACCGCGGACCCGTCGCGTGGCTCGTCGACCGCACTGCGGCCGCCCCAGCCGTTGCGATTCCGGAGCGCGTACTCGCCGCCCTCGGTCGTCATGTTGTAGCCACAGAACGGGACCAGGTCGCCATCGGCCGTCGGCACCGAGATGCAGCAGTTGCTCAGCCGGTTCACGTCGGCCGCGTCGGCGTCCATAAAGCCCGTCACGGAGACGGGGACGACCTCGTCGAACAGCCCCTCGACCCCACCGGGGACGTCGATCCCACAGCAGCCGGCAGTCTTGCAGGCCCACTCCTCGCCGGCCGCGGTGCCGGCAAGCAGTTCCATGTAGTCGCCCTCGTCGACCATCCCCGAGAGTGCATTCCAGAGCTGGTCGTCGACGTACTTCGTGAGTGGGATGAACGAGTCGGTTTTCGTGCTCGTGTCCTCGGGGACGAACGCGGTCCCGATCTGGCAGTAGGCCGAACAGCAGGGGGCCGGTACCATGTCGCGCGGGTCGAGCGTCTCGATCTGTTCGGCCAGCAGCCGCGTGGCCTCGTCGAGTGCGAACCGGCCGTCGTTACTCGCGTAGCGGCCGAAGTGGGCCACCGGCTGGAAGTTGACCGAGCGGACGACGTCCCGGTTGTCGAGGGCGAACCGGACGATGTCGCCCATCTCGTGGTCGTTGACGCCCGGCACGACCGTCGGGACGAGGACGACGGGCAGATCCGCCCCCCGGCAGGCCTCGATAGCCGCGTGTTTCTCCTCGACGAGGTCGACCTCACGGATCTGCTCGTAGGTCCCGCTCGTCAGACCGTCGAACTGCAGGTATACCGCGGTGACGCCGGCGTCGGCGAGCGCCCCGGCGTAGCCGTCCTCCGTCGCCAGCCGGATCCCGTTCGTGTTCACCTCCACGTGGTCGATTCCCCGTTCCCGGGCACGCTCGACCAGGTCGGGGAGGTCGTCTCTGACCGTCGGCTCGCCGCCGGAGAACTGAATCGGCCGGCCGCCGGCGTCCGCGACGGTATCGAGCAGCGCCTCGATTTCCTCCGACGAGCGGTGCTCGCCGCCGGGACTGGAACTCGCAAAACAGTACGAACACGAGAGGTTGCAGTCGTCCGTGACCTCGACGACTGCCAGGCAGGCATGGTCGTCGTCGACGGTCAGGTCACCGCCGTCGTGCTCCGGGTCGGGGCCGAAGTCGGCGGCCCACTCCCAGTGGTCGAGTGAGCCCCAGACGCGCCGGCTGGTAGCGCCGTGGTTGGGGCATTCGCGCGCGAGGACCACGCCGCCGCCGCGCTCCTCGTAGCGGCCGGGGACCTGTTCGAGACAGTCCGGGCAGAGGCTCGTCGTCGTCGCGAGAGCCTGGCTGTCTTCCATATCTGCAGAGAGGCCCGTCTCCGAATAAACGTGCCGGGGATGTGTGACAGGCAGGCAAAAATGAGTGTCGCCGTCTGACTCGGCCGCTGCCAGGGCGCCCAATCTTTTTTCACCGAGAGCCCGGACACGAGGTATGGCGCGCTCGACGGGGCAGGCCACGTCAGAGGCCGACGACTCGCCGACGTCACTCGCACAGGACCTGCTCGTCGCGTGCAAGCGCGGGGAGCCGACCGACCGGTACAGGGCCGCACTCGCCGGGGCCACCGACGACGACCTCCGCCGGGTCCGGGAGGATCGGCGGGCCGGGCTGGCCTTCTGGATCAACTGCTACAACGCGGGCACGCAACTCCTCCTCGACGAGCGGCTCGACCTCTACGAGAGTCCACTCCGGTTCGTACGGTTCTTTCATGCATCGGCGATCACGGTCAGCGGGACCGATCTCCCGCTGGATCGCATCGAGAACGGCCTGTTGCGCGGCGGTCGTTCGAAGTACGGGCTGGGCTACCTGCCGAAGGTCTACGTCACTGGCTTCGAGCGGCGCTACCGCCTCTCGGACTGTGACCCGCGGATCCACTTCGCGCTGAACTGCGGTGCCGAGAGCTGTCCGGCGATCCGCGCCTACGAACCCGACCGTGTCGACCAGCAACTCGACCTGGCGACCCGGGCCTACCTCGATTCGACCGTGACCTACGACCCCGCGTCCGGCGTCGCTCGCGTGCCCCGCGTGTGTCTGTGGTTTCGTGGCGACTTCGGTGGGGGGTCGGGCATACGGGACCTCCTCCGGACGTACGACGCCATTCCGGAGGATGCGACGCCGAAAATACGCTACCAGTCCTGGGACTGGTCGAAGGCGGCCGGCAAGTTCGTCACGCAGACCGGCGGCCAGAAGCCCTGACAGCCGACCGTGCCGTTTTCACCCCCGAGAGCGAAGGCACGCACATGACCGAACAGGTACAGGAGTTCTCGCTCCCGAACGTCGCCCGCGGGCCGGATCCGTTCTCGCTCTCCGACCTCTCCACAGACGTCTCCTTTGTAGTCCTCTTCTTCCAGCGCGACCACTACTGTACGAACTGCCGGAAGCAGGTCCAGCAACTCGCCGACCGCATCGACGCATTCCACGAGCGCGGTGCCGAGGTCGTCTCGATCGTTCCGGAGCCGGTCGACCGCGTCGAGACGTGGCAGGACCAGTACGACCTTCCCTATCCGCTGCTGGCGGATCCGAACTCGGAAGCGGGGGATGCGTACGACCAGCCCGTCCGGTTCGGGATTCTCGGCCGGTTCTCGGACTTCTTCGGCCGGATGCCCGAGGTCGTCGTCGTCGACCGGCGCGGGGAGAAGCCGGAGATCGGGTACGTTCACAGGGGCTCCTCGACGTTCGACAGGCCGGACATAGACGAGATACTCGGCGAACTCGACGCTCTCGGTGCAGGCGGGTGACGCTCGCACCGACCTGCTGTTGGCTGGTCGAGTGGACACCTCGGCCGGACACTTACTTACACGTAGGTGACCTTTTTAAAGGATAGCGTCGTTACCCAACCAGGACACAATGGTGGATGTCGTGGCGTTTTTCGTCTTTACAGTTTTATCGTCCGCGGGCTTACTGGCCGCGATCGGTCTCAGCGGCTACGAAATCTACCGAATCGGGGAGTACCGGCTGCTCTTTGTCATTCTTCTTCTCGGGCTGATGCTCCAGCACCAGATACTGGAGTGGCTGACGTTCGCATCGACGGGCCAGGTTGCAGAGCAGATGCTCGGCGAGATCTTCGAGACGACGGCAAATCTGGTCGCGTCAGGTGGAGTCTACTACCTGCTCGCGCTGTTGCGTCGCGAGCGGACACTGACCGAGAAACAGCGCCGGCGGGAACGGGAGTTCGAGTCGATGGTCTCTTCGGCCCCGACGCCAATGCTCTATCACTGCCCGAACCAGATCCGGCTGGTCAACGACGCCGCGCTGTCGATGCTGGAGGTCGACGACGAAGACGAACTGCTCGGCCGATCGCTGACCGAGTTCGTCGTGGACGAGGACCGGGAACTGGTCGAAGCCGGCATCGCCCAGTCCGGTGACTGGGGCGCGTCACAGAGCGACCAGGTGACCCTGGAGACCGTCGAGGGGGACCGGCGGTACGCCGTCTTCTCCGCCGAACCACTACACTTCGACGGCTTCGACGGCGTCCAGATCACGCTCAACGACATCACCGAGCGCGAGCGGTCCCGCGCGGAACTCGAACAGACCAAGGACCGCCTGCAGACGCTCTTTCACAACATCCAGAACGGCGTGCTCGTCATCGACATGGACACCGAGCGGATCATCGACGCGAACGATCCCGCCTGTGAGATGCTCGGGTACACCAAATCGGAGCTGACCGACCTCCGGCCGGCTGCGATCCATCCGCACGAACTCGACCAGTTGGAGGCGTTCCTGACGACCGTCCAGCGCGAGGAGGCGGTCGTCACCGAGGGGTTGAGCTGTCGACGGAAAGACGGCGGGACGTTCGCAGCCGAGATATCGGCGGGGGTGACGCGCGTCGACGGCGCCCGGTGGCTGCTGGTCAGCATCCGAAACGTCACCGAACGCAAGCAGCGGAAACAGCAGATCGACTTCCTGAACCGGCTGTTCAGGCACAACGTCCGCAACCGGATGAACGTCGTCGTTGGCAACGCGAACCAGATCAAGGAGGAAGGAGCCCAGCGGGTCGCGGAGATGGCCGAGCGGATCAAATCCGTCGGGGACCGCTTCGTCGAGACGAGCGAGAAGGTCCGCCAGATCACACAGGTTCTCAAAGACGGCGTCCGGCTGGAAGTCGACGAGACGGACGTCAGCGCCGTCGTTACGAGGCTCGTCGAGCGCTACCGGGACGCCGAGCCCGGAGCCCGGTTCGAAACCGCGATCGAGGACGGCGTGACGATCAGGGGCGACGCGTCGGTCCGGATAGCCGTCGACAACCTCCTCGAAAACGCAGTCGAACACGCCGGCGAGAACCCCGCTGTTCGGGTCAGCGTCCGGCGCCACGCCGCCGACGACAGGATGGCCGAGATCACTGTCGAGGACGACGGGCCGGGCATTCCGGAAACGGAGCGCATCGTCACGGCCGACCCCGAAGCCCGGTCACAGCTCCAGCACGGCTCCGGGATCGGACTCCACCTCATCGCCCAGACCGTGTCGGTCTACGGCGGCGAGTTCGACATCACGTGCCCATCCGAGGGCGGGACCCGGGCGACGATCACGCTGCCACTCGCGACCGAAACCGCAACGAGTGCCCGCGAAGGCGACCCCGGGCCGGACGTCGAACAACGACGGCCGTGACCGATATTCGTCGCCTCGCTCCTCGTGTGGTCGACTCAAAAAATAGCGGGAGGTGGATTTGAACCACGCCGACTTCGCTCCCACCGGTCGCTCGTCGTCTATTTCAAATCCAGTGCTATTCTCGCGGCTCGCGGGGTGCTCGCCGCACAGAATAGCGGGAGGTGGATTTGAACCACGCCGACTTCGCTCCCACCGGTCGCTCGTC
>JAZKRS010000052.1:0-20955 GCA_036626435.1 Haloarculaceae archaeon
TGCGCGGGACCGGATTTGAACCGGAGCGAGACGGTCGCTCACGGTCGTTCGCGCTGCGACTCGCAGGGTTCGAATCCTTGTGCGCATTTACGGCTCACGGGTTGTTCGCCGTAAAATGCGCGGGACCGGATTTGAACCGGCGGACCCCTACGGGACAGCGTCCTAAGCGCTGCGCCTTTGGCCTGGCTCGGCTACCCGCGCGCCGTATCTCCGCCAGTCGAGAAGTGAAAACGCAGGACACAAAACGGTTCCGGTGGGGCACGCCACTCATACTAACGGCTATAAGCCCGTGAGCGATTTCGACCCCCCGGGGTCGACTCTGCTCACGAAGTTATAGCCGTCAGTATCAGTCGGCGCCGACGGCACAGGTCGACGTGTACTCGATGTCGTGGACCGATTCGATGCCGCCCTCGCCACAGACCGGGCAGTCGGGGTTTTTCTGTATCGGCACCTCGTCGAAACTCATGTCGAGGGCGTCGTAGAAGATCATCCGGCCGTCGAGGAGGTCACCCTCTCCCAGGAAGTATTTGACTGTCTCGGTGGCCTGAATGCATCCGACTGTCCCCGGAAGAACCCCCAACACGCCGGCAGTCGCGCAGTCGGGGACCGCACCCTCGGGCGGCGCCTCGGGAAACAGACACCGGTAACACGGCGAGTTCTCGGACTGCGGGAAGGTGGTCACCTGCCCCTCGAAGCGCAAGATTGCGCCGTGAGAGAACGGCACTCCGGCGAGCGTGCAGGCGTCGTTGACGAGATAGCGCGTCTGGAAGTTGTCCGACCCGTCCACGACGAAGTCGTACTCGGCGATGAACTCCTCGACGTTGTCGGCGGTGACTCGTGTCCTGTGGGTCTCGACGTCGATGGTCGGGTTGAGGTCCGCGACGAACTCCGCGGCCGAGTCCACCTTCGGCCGGTCGATGTCGTCCGTGCCGTGGATCACCTGCCGCTGGAGGTTCGAGCGTTCGACGACGTCGTCGTCGACGATGCCGAGCGTCCCAACGCCCGCCGCAGCGAGGTACTGGATGACCGGTGCGCCCAGGCCCCCGGCCCCGACAACCAACACGCGCCCGTCGAGGAGTTCCTTCTGGCCCTCGGGCCCGACATCGTCCATGATGATGTGCCGGGAGTACCGGTCTAGCTGGTCCGGATCGAGGTTCAGATCTGCCATACCGGGTAGTACGGCCCTCGAAGTATAAGAAGTGGGTCGCCGTCCGATCCGCATTTCGGGATTGTCGTGTGACTACTCACAAACTCTATCCCAGGATAAGTGGATATATTATGTCCTATTACCTGATTTACGAAAGATACAAGTAGAAAATACGGCTAATGCGCGATAGAACCAAGATGAGCAAGGCGAGTTCACACGTCGAACCGAGCTACGAGTACTACGAATGTGTTCCCTGCGGGTACACGGCGCGGGTAGACCTCTCAATTGGGATGTGTCCGCTCTGTGGGGGACGGATAACGGGATCAGAATCCGACGAGTGATAGTGATTGCTGTAACAGTTTACCGGAGCGACCGCCTGCTGTCCGGCGGTCGCATCGGTAATGGCTTACAGCAGTCACTATGAGACCCGCGCAACCGTAGCGTTTCAACCGAACCTGTACTCGGGGCCGTCGTCAGTGTCCTGCACCTCGACTCCGAGCGCTTCGAGTTCGTCGCGGAGTTCGTCGGCACGCTCGTAGTTGCCGGCCTCGCGTTCTCGCTCACGAACCTCGAGGACGAGTTCCACGAGATCCTCCGCGACCGATACCTCGCCTGTCGGCTCCGCGGTTTCGAAGTCCAGCCCGAACACGCCGCCGCCCAGTTCCTCGAGGGTGTCGACGGCGTCCCTGAGACCGCGGTAATCGTACTCCTCGTGGCCGTCGAGGTGGCTGTTGACCGCCGAGACGACGTCTTCGAGCGCCGCGAGCGCCCCCCGAGTGTTGAAGTCGTCGTTCATCGCGTCGGTAAAGGCCACGCGTGCGTCAGCGACGATCCCGCGCAGATCCGCATCCGTGACTTTCGTACGGGCGTCGACGCTGTCCCGCGCGTCGACTGCGCGCTCGTACCCGCGCCGGAGGCCGTCCCACCGCCGCTCGGCCTCGCGCATCGTCTCCCGGCTGTAGACCGCGTCGTTGTGGTAGGCCGTCGACACCAGGAACGTCCGGACGGCGTTTGCGCCGTAGGCCTCGACGGCTTCGGCCACGGTCTCGAAGTTGCCCAGCGAGGAGGACATCTTCTCCTCGTCGGCGGCGTCGAGGAGACGCACGTGTAGCCAGTAGCGCGCGAACGTCTCGCCGGTGGCGGCCTCGCTCTGTGCGATCTCGTTTTCGTGGTGGGGGAAGACGAGGTCCTGACCACCGACGTGGATGTCGATCGTCCCGTCGAGATGGGTCATGCTCATCGCCGAGCACTCGATGTGCCAGCCGGGCCGGCCCTCGCCCCACGGCGACTCCCAGGTCTGTGCGGTCTCGCAGGCTCGCTCCGGCGGGGCAGCCGCCTCGTGCTGGTGATCCTCGATGTCCCCCGGGTCGACGCCGCCGGCCTTCCAGAGCGCGAAGTCGGCGGGGTGGCGCTTCTCGTCGAGTTCGTCGGGGTCGCCCTGCGCGTCGAGGCCCCCGGCATCCTGGTTCGACAGCTTCCCGTATCCCTCGAAGGCCGTGACGTCGAAGTAGACGGAGCCGCCGGACTCGTAGGCGTAGCCCCGGTCGACGAGCGTCTCCACGAGATCGATGATCTCGGGGACGTGCTCGGAGACACGGGGGTAGACCTCCGCGCGAAGGAGATTCAGCGAGCGCATATCCCGCAGAATCGACCGGACGTACGACCGGGCGACCTCGGCCTCACTCGATCCATCCTCGCCGACGCGGGCGACGATCTTCTCGTTTACGTCCGTGAAGTTCTCGACGTGGCGCACGTCGTACCCGAGGTGTTCGAGCCAGCGGTGCATCACGTCGACGTGGACCCACCCGCGGGCGTGCCCGAGATGTGCGGGGTCTGAGGTCGTCAGCCCGCAGTAGTACAGCAGGACGGAGTCAGGATCGGCCGGTTCGAAGGCCTCGCGCTCGCCCGTCAGCGTGTTCGTCACGCGCAGTGTCATTGTCGGTACCTACGCGGGCCATCGTTTCAACGCTACGGAACGCCGAGACGCACCGGCATCAGTGCTCCTCCGGAATGTTCGGGATGACTGTCACCGGGACTGGAGCGGCGTCGGCGACGGTCATCGCCGTCGTCCCCCGCGTGACGTCGTCGAGGACGCCCTGCGGCGTGTGACCCACAACGATATGCGAGGCGTCGATCTCGGTCGCAACCTCGAGCAACTTCTCGCCGAACTGTTTCGCCGGCCGGCCGAGCGTGGGCTCGACGCGCTCGACGGCGACGGTCGCCACGGCGTTCTCGGCGAGGACGTACTCTCTGAGTTCCTCGCGGATCTGTGACGGGTCGGTCGACCCGCCCTCCCCCTCGATCAGGTGGACGATATGGACTTCCCGGCCGAAGGCCTCCCCGAGACGGATCCCCATGTCGAGAACTCTGTTGCGCGTGTGAGCCCGGGAAACGGCAACTAGAACCGTCATGTTGTGTGATAGGGTACCACGGCTGAAATCCGTATCGGCTGATACTGACGGCTATAACTTCGTGAGCATCTTCGATCCCACGGGGGGTCGAAATCGCTCACGGGCTTATAGCCGTTAGTATGACGAATCATCGATCGACCGGTTGGCTCCACCGGATGAGGCACGCGACGTACGTTTAAGAGCCTGTGGCGGCACAGATTGAGTCAGGAGAAGGGCATGAGTGGGACGACGGATCCACGCTGTCCGGAGTGTGGCGAGCCGATCGGGCAACGGGCAACCTACTGTATGCACTGTTCGACGGACCTCACGGAGGAGCGGGCAGCTGCCGACGTCGACGAGGACGGGGTGTGGGATCAGTCCGAGACTGCGTCGACGACGTCGGGGCCCACCTCCGCCGATTCGGGCGTGGCGACGGTCGAAGGGGAGTCCGAGCAACTCCTCGCTCCCGACGGGATCGTCGACAACACGCTCACAGTCGTCGTCGGGGTCGCCGGCGGGGTCCTCGTCGGCGTCGTTGGGACGATCGTCCTGCTGGCCGTGACCGGCAGCGGCTGGGCGGTCGTACTCGGTCTCCTGGCGTGGCTCGGGTCCACAGCCTATCTCGTCCGCCGCCGGACCGTCCAGGGCGCGGTCGCGAAAACCGGCTACGCCGTCGCGGTCGTCCTGCTTCTGACTCCCGTCGTCGCATTCAGCCCGGCCATGTCTGTCGACGGGGGCATCGGGGCGCGCGGCGGCACGTTTTTCGTGCTGTTGCTGTTCGTCGCCATCCCCGCGGGGGTCGCTGCCGCCGTGGGATGGGTCGCGTCGCAGTTCGTCCCGGATGGGGCCGGCAAGAGGGACGGGTGAACTCGGCGGCGACTGGCAACCGGGCGAGACGGCAGACGAAGTCCTGAAGTCACGGACAGCCATACCAGAGTCAATGAGTCAGGCACTGCTCATCGCCGCTCACGGGTCACACCTCAATCCGGGATCGAGCACGCCGGCGTTCGACCACGCCGACCGGATCAGGGCGACGGGCGCGTTCGAGGAGGTCCGAGAGACGTTCTGGAAGGAGGAACCCGCCTTCCGTGAGGCGCTACGGACCGTGAGAAGCGACGAAGTCTACGTCGTCCCGCTGTTCATAAGCGAGGGCTACTTTACCGAGCAGGTCATCCCCCGCGAGTTGCGCCTGGAGGGGTGGGACCCTGGGGCGTGGGAGTCGGACGGGACCAGCGCCGGCCACGTCACGCTCTCCTCCGGGGACGTTGACAAGACCGTCCACTACTGTGGCCCCGTCGGAACCCACGACGCGATGAGCGACGTCATCGTTCGTCGTGCGGAGACGGTGACCGGCGATCCCGACGTCGGCGAGGGGGTCGGGCTGGCCGTCGTCGGGCACGGGACCGACCGCAACGAGAACTCCGCGAAGGCCATCGAGTACCACGCCGACCGCATCGGCGATCGCGGGCGGTTCGAGGAGGTCCGGGCGCTGTTCATGGACGAGGATCCCGAGGTCGACGACGTGACCGACCACTTCGCCACCGACGATATCGTCGTCGTCCCGCTGTTCGTCGCCGACGGCTACCACACGCAGGAGGACATCCCGGAGGATATGGGCCTCACCGAAGACTACCGCGAGGGCTGGGCGACACCGGCGACGGTCGACGGCCACCGCATCTGGTACGCGGGCGCGGTCGGCACCGAGTCGCTTTTGGCCGACGTCGTGCTCGAACGCGCGGTCGACGCCGGCGCGGACGCGCCGACACAGAGCCCGGACGACCTGGCGACGACAGCGCCGAGGGCCGATTGATGCACGAGCCACAGATCGACGCGCTCGTCGCAGCAGCCGCTGGCGGCATCGACCGCGACTGGCTCGCCGTCGATCCGACTGACGACGGCTACGATCTCTCGCTTCCCGGGCCGAGTTACGGGGGGCTGTCGGCCGAGGAACTCCGCGCGAAGCTCGTCGATCACGAGGCCGCCGTCGAGGAATGGTTCTTCTGGGCGCGGACAGCACCTGACCACGCCGACCACGAAGCCTTTCTTCGGTGGATTGAGCGCGCCGACCAACGAGCACTCTCCGAGCGGCGCGACGCGCTCCGGGGCGGCGTCGAGCGGACGTGGGGACAGCTACGGGTTCGCGCGGAACTGACCGACGTCGGCGGCCGCCGCTACGAGGTTCGACACGCGGCGGACGCCGACGAACCGGCCGAGAGGCTGGAAGAACACGCGGACCCGCTCGATGCCCGGACCATCGCGAAGACGGACGAACGCGGCCGCTATCGCCCGCTGTCGACTGCCCCGACACTGCGCCGCGGGTGGGTCTTCGTCGACCTCGGGCCCGACGAGGTGGTCCGGACCGTCGACACCGTCTATCCTGCCACGGTGGCGAACTGGCGCCGCGAACGGGAGGGGCAACTGGACGTGACCCACTGGCACGAGACGGCCGCGCGACAGACCGGCATCTACGGTGTTGTCGAGACCTGGGACCGTGGCGAAGGGCACGACCACGTCGAGTGGGTGGCAGAGGCCTGCTGTGACGACTCCCAGTGCCTGAAACGGCGCGAGTGGGAATACGACGAGGACACCGACCTCGACGCCGACGGCGGCGACGGCGAGTTTCCGTGCCGTGAACCCTGCTCGCTCGTCATCGCGGGCGCCCGGAAGTGGACCCGGCTGGAGGCCGAAGAGTCCCGGACCTACGAGTTCGAACTCACGCCCAGCGAGAAAGAACAGGTAGAGAGCATCGTCGACGCCGTCGCCGACGGGCGTGCCGGCGACATCCGCGAGGCCGACTTCAAGGAGGATGCGAACCGCTATCGGGTGCGGTATCTGCGCGCGAAGCGCTTCGAGGACGGTGATCTCTGCGGTGTGCCCTCCGACGAGGGCCAGCAGGTCGACGTGGACGACTGATACTAACGGCTATAAGCCCGTGAGCGATTTCGACCCCCCGCGGGGTCGACTCTGCTCACGAAGTTATAGCCGTCAGTATGATACGCCCGGCGACGTGCCGTCGCGCCGCTACAGGATCGGGAACTACGCCTCGTGGTAGTCGATCGCCCGGTAGACGACGAGCAGGATTGCAGCGATGCGGGCGCCGTCCTCGACGTAGGTGGTGAGGGGACGCGTCTCGGGGAGGGAGGGCTGTTCTGTCACGTCCCCCTCTCCCGGGAGTCGGAAAATAAGCGTTCCCCTTCGCTGGCGATCTGATTCACGCCCCTTATGAACGAACGCGGCGAAGAACGTGTATGGAACTGGTCCCGGACACGAGTATCGTCGTCGACGGCCGCGTCAGCGAGCGGATCGACGACGGTGACTTCGCCGGTGCGACCGTCATCGTGCCGGAGGCGGTCGTCGGCGAACTCGAAGCACAGGCCAACGACGGCAGGGAGACCGGCTGGGAGGGGCTCGAAGAGCTCCAGCGCCTCGTCGATCTCGACGCCGAGGGGACGACCACTGTCGAGTACGTCGGCCGCCGGCCCGGGGCCGTCGAGAAGCGCGAGGCGGGCGAGGGTGAGATCGACGCGCTGATCCGCGACGTCGCAAGCGACCGTGGCGCAACGCTGGTTACGAGCGACGACGTCCAGGCAGAAGTCGCCCGCGCCAAGGGCCTCGAAGTTATCGAGGCCGAGCCACGCCGGCGCGAGGTGGGCGACCTCGCCCTCGAGGATCTCTTCGACCCCGAGGCGATGAGCGTCCACCTCAAGACGGGTGTGCGGCCGATGGCAAAGCGTGGGACGATCGGCGAGATGCACTACGAGCGGATCGGCGACGAGAAGCTGACTGAGGCGGATCTTCGGGAGTACACCGCGGACATCGAAGCCGCCGCCCGCGCAAGCCCCGAAGGGTTCGTCGAACTGGACGAGCCCGGAATGACGATCGTCCAGTTCCGGGAGTACCGCATCGCGATCGCTCGGCCGCCCTTTTCCGACGGGCTGGAGATCACGGCGGTCCGCCCCATCGTCAAGACGGACCTCGAGGACTACGAGTACGCGGACGAACTCCGGCAGCGGCTGCTCGAACGCCAGCGCGGCGTTCTCATTTCCGGGTCGCCCGGCGCCGGGAAGTCCACCTTCGCCCAGGCCGTCGCAGAGTTTCTCTCCGACTCCGACTTCGCGGTCAAGACCATGGAGAAACCGCGCGACCTGCAGGTCGGCCCCGAGATCACCCAGTACACCGAACTGGGCGGGGAGATGGCCAAAACTGCCGACTCGCTTCTGATGGTCCGGCCCGACTACACCATCTACGACGAGGTCCGCAAGACCGACGACTTCGAGGTCTTTGCGGACATGCGCCTGGCCGGCGTCGGCATGGTCGGCGTCGTCCACGCGACGCGGGGCATCGACGCGCTCCAGCGCCTCATCGGCCGCGTCGAACTCGGACTCATCCCGCAGGTCGTCGACACGGTCGTCTTCATCGAGGCCGGCGAGATCGCCAAGGTCTACGATGTCACCACCGAGGTGAAGGTCCCCGAGGGGCTGATGGAGGAAGACCTCGCCCGCCCGGTCATCATGATCCGGGACTTCGAAACCGGCCGATCCGAGTACGAGATCTACACGTTCAACCGCCAGGTCGTCACCGTCCCGCTCGGGGGAGAGGAGGGGGAGGGGGCGAGCGCCGACACCGGCGTGGACCGCATCGCAAAATCGGAGATCGAACGCGAGATCCGCTCTGTCGCGGGCGGCCACGTCGAGGTCGAACTCCGCGGGGCAAACCGCGCCGTCGTCTGGGTCGAGGAGGCGGACATCTCGGCTGTCATCGGCAAGGGTGGTGGCCGCATCTCCGATATCGAGGATCGGCTCGGCATCGACATCGACGTCAGGACCTTCGCCGAGCGGCCGGAAGGCAAAAGCGACAGTTCGAGCAGCCACTCCGGCGGACCCGCCCCCGGAGAGACGGTCACGCCGGAGGTCACGAGCCGCCACGTCGTCATTCCCCTGGAGGGACACGCCGGCGAGACAGTCGAGGTTCAGGCCGACGGCGAGTACCTCTTCACCGCGACGGTCTCCCGTGGCGGGGAGATTCAGGTCTCGCGGGGCAGCGCTATCGCCGAAGAGCTGGAGGCGGCCATCGACCACGGGCGGACGATCACGGTCGTCCCCTCCTAGCCTTCGTGGAGTTCGACGTCGAGGTCTCCGTCAGTAGCGACCGCGGTCATCATCGTCGGCTTCGTGGCTGGTTGGGCGCCAGTCGCACTGCCGGGGTTGAGGAGGCGAACACCCTCGCGGGTCGTATCGAGGACCTCGTGAGTGTGTCCCGAAACTGCCACAGGGGCGTCAGTCTCGGCGTCCTCGCGGGCGGTCTGGGCGACGCGGGCCTCGTATCCGCGCGGCGAGCCCGTGCCGTGCGTGACGACGAACTCCACCCCGCCGAGGTCGACTGTCGCGACGGCCGGTAACCCGATTCGCGGATCCATGTTCCCGGAGACTGCGGTGAGCGCCGGCGCGAGGTCCCGGATGTCGGCGAGCGCGCTCTCGGAGGCGAAATCCCCGGCGTGGATGACGTGGTCGGCAGATCGGACGCGCTCGCGGAACGGATCGGGAATCCGGCGTGCCCGCGAGGGGATGTGGGTGTCGCTGATGATCGCAACCTGCATATTCGACGGTCGGAACGCCCGATACTTCAGTCGTGGGTCTGACCCTCGAATCGGGAGGGTGCTCGTCAGGGATGTGATCTGTTCCCAAGGCTTGATGAGACGGGGTGTTGAATGGCGGCCATGGACGAGACGGGCGTGGTTACCTGCTTTCTGCGCCACGATGCCGCGGTTGTCCTTCTCCGCCGGAGTGACGGAGTAGGGTCCTACCCGGGTCTGTGGGGGGCAGTCGCGGGTCACGCCGAGGGCGACCCCGACGCCGCCGTACGCGAGGAGATACGCGAGGAGACGGGCCTCGATCCCGAGGACGTCACACTCGTTCGCGCGGGCGATCCCTTCGAGGTGGCTGATACGGATCTCGACACCCGGTGGGTCGTCCACCCGTATCTCTTCGAATCCGATACCCGGGCCATCGAGACGAACTGGGAAACAGTCGAATACGCGTGGGCAGCGCCGACGGCCATCCTCGGCCGCGAGACGGTTCCGGACCTGTGGGACTCCTACGACCGCGTCCGTCCGGACGTCGAAACGGTTGGGGAGGACAGCGATCACGGCTCGGCGTACCTCTCCGTGCGGGCGCTCGAGGTTCTCCGCGACGAGGCCGCCCTGTCGGTTCGCGAGGGCGAAGGGGACCGGGACGACGGGGCCACAGACGAGTGGAGGTTCCTGGCAGACCTCGCGGTCTCGTTGCGCGAGGCGCGCCCGGCGATGCCGGTCGTTCGCAACCGGATCAACCGCGTCATGGCCGCTGCGAGCAGGAACAGGGGTGTCCATGCCATCGAACACGCGGCGACAGCGGGCATCGACGAGGCGCTGGCCGCAGACGAACGGGCGGCCACACGCGCCGCAGACCGGATCGCACGCGCCCGCGTTGCCACGCTCTCGCGGTCCGGAACTGTCCGCGACGCCCTCTCGGGGGCGGACGCCGACGCCGTCCTCGTGGCCGAGTCGAGACCGGGACGCGAGGGGATCGACGTCGCGGAGTCCGTCGCCGGGGAGAGCGACGTCACGCTGACGACCGACGCCGCACTCGCCCACGCCGTCGACGAGTGGGGAGCCGATGCGGTGCTCGTCGGCGCAGACGCCGTCCACGGCGACGGAAGCGTCGTCAACAAGGCGGGGACCCGGACCGTCGCACTGGCCGGGGCACACGAGGGGATCGAGGTAATCGTCGCGGCGGCGACCGACAAAATCGCACCCGACGGCCGGACGGACCTCGAACACCGGGACCCCGGAGAAGTCTACGACGGCGACGCAGACCTCGACGTGTACAACCCCACCTTCGACGTGACGCCGGCCGACTGCGTGGACGCCGTCGTGACCGAACGGGGCGTTCTGGGACCGGAGGGCGTCGCTGACGTCGCCGCCGACCACCGGAGCCGGGCCCGGTGGGGGACCAATTAAAAGGTGATGACCTCGTAGCCCTCGTCGACGAGTGACCGGATGCTCGGGTGTCCGTCGTACTCGTCGACGACGGTGACTCCGGAGTCGACGACAGCGTCCTCGACGCCGAACGCACCCGAACAGTAGTCACAGACGGACGCGTCGTCCCGGACTGCCCGATAGAGGTCGTGGTAGTCGTGACTCTCGTCTTCCATCAGCGGGACCCACTGCGTGCCGGCGCCGTCGAATACGAGTTCGACCTCGTCGCCGTCCGTCTCGGCGAGTTCCTTCGCGGCCTCGAGCGCGTTGGCGACGCGGCCGTGGTCTGCGTGTGACTCCGTGTCGGCGAGAACGACGATTGCTGCCTTTGCCATAGCGGCCCCTCGTTGTATCCGTGACGGTAAATACCAGGTGCGGATAGGCGCCGGGCGTGCGCTTCCGAATATTCATACTGACGGCTACCTGTAACAGCGCGAGAGTCCCGCCCTTCCCGTGAGTGACGAGTGTTCCGACCGCACAGGTCGGAACCGAAGACCGAACAGGGCGGGCGTGAAGCGCGTACGCTCCGGCGGGAAACCGCCGCGTTACGTCGACCACCTGATCGAGAACTGGGCAGAACATCCCGGGAAGTTCGCGGACGAGGCCGTCGAAGCATACCGCCGGGCGTTCGAGGAGCCGTCGGTCGTCCGGGCCAGTTGCGAGGACTACCGCGCCGGGCTGAGCGTGGACCTCGATCACGACCGCGCCTCGCGCGAGGCCGGTGAGCGCATCGATGCCCCCTTACTCGCGCTGTGGGGCGGCGCCTCGGGGACGGTTTCGTTCGACCCGCTGGCGGTCTGGGAGCGGTGGGCGACCGACGTCCGCGGGCGGGAACTGGACTGTGGCCACTTCGTCATGGAGGAGGCCCCGGGTGCGTCCCTGACGGAACTCCGGACGTTCCTGTCGTAGCGTCCAGTCTCCGTCGGCTTAGAAAGCCCCAAGTGCCATCCCGGGAAGAGGGGCGTATGAAGGCGACCGCGCGGGCCCATCCGATCCAGGGGCTGGTCAAGTACCACGGGATGCGCGACGAACAGCTGCGGCTCCCATACCACGACTCCATCAGCGTCTGTACGGCTCCGAGCAACACCACCACGTCCGTCGAGTTCGATCCCGGACTCGACGCGGACCGCTACGTCGTTGACGGCGACGTCGTCGAGGGCCGCGGGGCAGAGCGCATCCGAACGGTCGTCGACCGCGTGCGCGACCTGGCGGGGATCGCCCACCGCGTCCGGTTCGAGTCCGAGAACTCCTTCCCGACGAACATCGGCTTCGGGTCCTCCTCTTCGGGATTCGCCGCGGCGGCGATGGCACTCGTCGAGGCTGCGGGGCTGGAGATGACGCGCCCCGAAATCTCTGCCATCTCGCGGCGCGGCTCCTCCTCGTCGGCCCGCTCTGTCACGGGTGCATTTTCACACCTCCGGGCCGGCATGAACGACGAGGACTGCCGCTCGGAGCGGATACCCGTCCCCGATGCGCTCTCGGAGGATCTGCGGATCGTCGCTGGGATGGTCCCCGCGTACAAGGAGACCGAGGAGGCCCACAGGGAAGCCGCCGAGAGCCACATGTTCGAATCTCGGCTGGCCCACATCCACGGGCAGATCACAGAGATGCGGGATGCGCTCCGGGCCGGCGACTTCGAGGCGGCGTTCGAACTCGCGGAACACGATTCGCTGTCGCTGGCGGCGACGACGATGACCGGCCCCGCGGGCTGGGTGTACTGGCAGCCCCGGACGATCGAGATCTTCAACGCCGTCCGCGACCTCCGGGAGGATGGCGTCCCGGTGTACTTCTCCGTCGACACCGGCGCGAGCGTCTACATCAACACGACCGCCGACCACGTCGACCGGGTCGAGGAGGTCGTCGCGGACTGTGGCGTCGAGACCCGCGTCTGGGAGGTCGGGGGGCCGGCCCGGATTCTCGGCGAGAGCGAGGCGCTGTTCTGACCGCTGGCCCTGTCCCGTGGGGGAGACGAGAGGCCTATGGTGGTCCAGACCAACCCTCAGTATGCACGTCGCTGTCCTCGGGGCCGGTTACGCGGGCATCGCGCTGGCTCGGAAGCTGGAGCGAGCGCTGTCCGACGACATCGCGATCACGGTCGTCGACGAGCGCGAGACGCACCTCGTCCAGCACCTGATCCACCGGATCGTCCGCCACCCCTCCCTGGCCGAGGAGCTGACGATTCCCATCGCCGACCTGCTGGACCGCGCCGACCACCGCCGGGCGCGGGTGACCGACCTCGATCCGGACGCAGGGGAGGTAACTCTCGAAGACGGTACGCTCTCGTACGATGTCGGGGCCGTCTGTCTGGGTGCACGGACGGCCTACTACGGCCTGCCGGGCGTCGCGGAGAACGCGACACCGCTGAAGCGCCCGCGCCACGCCGAGCACATCCGTGCGGACTTCCTCGATGTCTGTGAGGCCGGCGGACAGACCGTCGTCGTCGGCGCTGGCCTCTCAGGGATCCAGGTCGCGGGGGAACTCGCAGAGCTGGCCCGTGAGGAGACGGCTGACGTCGACGTGCGCCTGCTCGAACAGCGGGGGACGGTCGCGCCGAACTTCCCCGGAGGGTTCCAGCGGGCCGTCGCCGACGAACTCGAAGCGCGCGGCGTCCGGGTCGAAACTGGCCGCGAGGTGGAGCGTGTCGATGAGGGGGCAATCGCACTCGCCGACGGCGAGGCGGCGGCCTACGATCAGCTCGTCTGGACGGGTGGAATCGCCGGCGGAGACGCGCTTGGCGGCGACCGCCCGAAGGTGCGGGCGAACCTCCGGCTCGGCGACCGGACCTTCGCGGTCGGTGACGCCGCCCGTGTCGTTGACGCCGACGGTCAGCCCGCGCCGGCGAGCGCACAGACTGCTGTCCGGCAGGCGGACGTGGCGGCGACGAACATCGACAGGCTGGTCGACCACCATCGGAGCGGCGGGGGGGACTTCGAGCCCCGCTTCGAGGCCTACCGGTACGACGAACTGGGCTGGCTGGTCAGCGTCGGCGACGGGACAGTCGCGCAGGTCGGCCCGACCGTCGTGCGCGGTGCCGCAGCGAAGGCGCTCAAGACGACTGTCGGCGCAGGGTACATCGCCTCCGTCGGTGCGATCAGGAACGCCTCGGAGTTCGCATGGGAGGAGGTCAGCGCCGGATAGCACTGACCAGGAGGTACACGTAGCCGAACGCGCCGAGCCCCGTCGCGACGTGGCCGACGGCCGCGACGGCATCTGAGAGGACGGCGCCGACGGCCGCGAGGGCGACGCCCGCGGCGATGAGGGCAATCGTTACGAGCGCAAGCCGATCGCCTGCCAGCGGCCAGGTGCCGACTGCGGGCGGGTAGAACTGGTAGACAACACCGACGATGCTCAGCCCGAGGAGCCCGAAGACGTTCACCCGGAGGTGAGCCAGAGAGAGTGCGGCCGTCGACCCATCCAGGGCGAACCAGACGCCGAGAGCGACGCCGACGACGCCGAGAGCGACGGCGGCAAACGGCCCGTAAAATCCCACGCGTTCGGTGTCGGTCCGCGAGACGAGTACCGCATACGTGATTGCGAACCCGACGACTGCGGCGGCTTCAGCGGCAGCGCCGACACTCATCACGGGTCCGCCGGGGAGCCCCCACGCGATCAGCACCGGGCCGGCAGCACCGAGCGGGAGAACGGCCCCCGCGAGCCATGTCGGGGTCGGGACCGAGAGAAAGCGCGGGAGGAGTCGGTAGCCGACGGCAAACAGGAGGAGGAGTGCAAACCCGGCGGCGAGCAGGTGTGCAACCCGCGGGTACCAGCCGTCGAAAGCTGCGGGAAGCGGTGTCGCACCCGCGAGCAACTCATAGGCCCCGGTCGAGAGATACAGGAGCGCGAGCGGGACGAAGGCGTTGGCGTACCTGTCGATTCGCTTTCGGCCCGCTTCTGAGTCTCCGGTTCCGGTCTCGCTTCCGGTGAGGTTGTCCCCCACTGTCACGATCAGCGTGGCCACAAAGACAGCGACGCCGAGTGCCCACGCGCCGGCGCCGGCCGTCCAGAGCCAGTCAGGCCCGACCTGCATCCCCCCGAGAGCCAGACAGCACACGCCGATGACGGCGAGGGGAAGGTGGACTCCGAGTGCGCGCGGCCAGGCCAGCGACCGGTCGAAGTACGAGGGAACGAGGGAGTACGCCTTCCCGAAAGCCGTCGTCAGGACAAAGCCCTGGAGCCCCAGGACGACCTCGACCCGCCGGGGCGTGCCCCCGAGCGCAGCGACCTGGGACGCGATCAGAAACAACCCGGCGACGACGAGAAATCGCCGCGCCCACCTGGATATCGTTGCAGTGCTCACGCTTCACTCCCGACCGGAGTCGGACGGAACTTCGGGAGGGGGCGGCATACAGGTTTTGCACGCGAGCGCGTTCTCAGTCGGTGGGAATGCTCACCCGTTTCTTTGGGGTGTTATACGTATATGTCAACGTATGACAGGCATTCGGACGGAGCTCGCCTTCGAAACGCCGCCGACGTGTCCCGTGGCGGACGCCTCTGTGAGAATCGACGGGGCAGTCACCAGCGTAACCTGGGACGGCGGGGCCGACGGGGAAGTGACCGAACAGTTCACCGCCCCGGGTGAGGTCGACGCCGCGGAGTTCGAGCAGGTCTTCGACTACGGGAACCAGCAGGTCTACGAGTTCGAGCGGGAGCCCGACAGTCCGTGTATCTGTGAGCACATCCAGCAGACGCTCGCGCCGGTCACGTCTGTCCACGCACGTGACGGCGACCTCCACGTGACGTTGCACACATCGGACATGGCACAGCTCCGCGGGCTCCTGACTGACTTGCAAGAGGAGTTCGGGAGCGTCTCGATGGAGTATCTGGTCCAGAGCCGGCAAGGTTCCGACAAACCGGACCTCGTCCCGGTCGACCTGGATCGGCTGACCGACCGGCAACGGGACGTTATCGAGACCGCCTACGGGATGGGATACTTCGAGTACCCCCGGGGTGCGAACGCGAGTGAGGTGGCCGAAGCGCTCGGAATCAAGCCGTCGACGCTCGCGGAACACCTCGCCGCGGCGCAGTCGAAGCTGTTCGAGGAACTCCTCGACGAGTAACGCCTGAACCTGGTTTCGAAAGAATTGAAACGGGTGACTTCGACGGTCCGAGTGATGCCAGACGACAACCTGTACACCGACAGCATCCACGCGGGTCAGGAGCCGGACCCGGCGACCGGGGCGCGGGCACCGCCAATCTACCAGACCACCTCGTACGTCTTCGACGACGCGGAACACGCGGCGGAGCTGTTCGCGCTGGAGAGCGACCCTGCGGCCTACGCCGCCGCGTACGCGGGCAAGAACATCTACAGTCGGATTCAGAACCCGACGACAATGACGCTCGAAAACCGGCTCGCGAAACTCGAAGGCGGGATCGGGGCCATCACGACGTCGAGCGGGATGGCTGCGCTGGATCTCGCGACCTTCCTCCTCGCTGAGGAGGGCGACAACATCGTCTCCGCCTCCTCGCTGTACGGCGGGACGTACACCTACCTCACGCACACAGTCACCCGGCGGGGTGTGGAGACGCGCTTCGTCGACACGCTGGATTACGAGGCGTACGAGGAGGCGATCGACGAGGACACCGCCTACGTCCACGTCGAGACGATCGGCAACCCGGCACTCGTGACGCCGGACTTCGACCGGTTGGCCGACATCGCCCACGACAACGACGTGCCGCTTTTCGTCGACAACACGTTCGCGACGCCGTTTCTCTGTACCCCCTTCGAGCACGGGGCCGACCTCGTCTGGCACTCGACGACGAAGTGGATTCACGGCAGCGGATCGACAATCGGGGGCGCGCTCGTCGACAGCGGAAACTCCCCGTGGGGCGACTGGGACTACCCGGAAGTCGCTGGCGAGAATCCCGCCTATCACGGCGTCGATTTCCACGAGCGCTTCGGCGAGGCCGCGTTCACCTACGCTGCCCGTGCCCGCGGCCTGCGGGACCTGGGCAGCCACCAGTCACCCTTCGACGCCTGGGTCACACTCCAGAAGATCGAATCCCTGCCCATGCGCATGGACCGACACTGCGACAACGCCATGGCTGTCGCCGAACACCTCGAGGATCACCCGGAGGTCTCCTGGGTGAACTACCCCGGGCTGGAGTCCCACGAAACCCACGACAACGCCTCCGAGTACCTCGACGGCGGCTACGGCGGCATGATAACCTTCGGCCTCGCGGAGGGCTACGATGCGGGCCGGGCAGTCTGTGAGGAGGTCGAACTAGCCAGCCTGCTCGCGAACGTCGGCGACGCGAAGACGCTGATCATCCACCCCGCCAGCACGACTCACCAGCAGCTCACCGACGAGGAGAAGCAGGCCTCCGGTGTCACAGACGACCTTGTCCGCCTGTCGGTCGGCCTCGAAGGGACCGACGACATCATCGCCGACCTGGATCAGGCTATCGAGGCAGCGACACGCTGACACGAAGCGAAAAGCCAGACGGCCGAAATCAGTCGATGTCGACCTGGACGGGCCCGTCGGAGTCGTCGATTTCCGGTTCGTCGGCCCCTTCGGCCTCTCCATCGTCGCCGGACGCGGAGACGAGCAGCCCGGTCAGGCCGGCCACGAGCATCCCGACACCGAGGACGCGCGTGACCTCGACGTACCACTCGCGGGGTTCGAGGTCGCCGACGTTCTCGAACCCTGCCCGCCAGGCTGTCGTGGCGAGCGCGATCGACTTGCGGGGGGCGAGAACACTGAGCAGACCCTGGACGGCGAGCAACCCGTACCCGAGTTTCAGCGGCAGTTTACACGTCATTATTCGAGTTTCGGGCTCCAGCCACCTGAATCGTTTCCCTTGTAGCCGGGGTCACGCCGGTTCGATCGGATCGCCAACCGCGATCGTCCCAGTCTCGGGTACTCCCGCCGGTATCCGGTCCCCCACTCGACGGCCGGGACTGCCGGAACGGTCAGTATTAGGGCGTCGAGGTCCGAACTCCTCTCATGACCGAAATCGACCCAGGGACACTCATCCCCGGCGAGCACATGATCGAACAGGCGAGCAAGGGCGAGGTGTCCCAGATTCACCGCGGCCAGCAGTACGCCGAGGAGGGCGACACCTTCGAGGTCGACGGCCAGCTCTTCGAGGTGACCGAGGTGACAGAGCGGACGCTCGGCGACATGACCGACGAGGACGCCCGAGCCGAGGGCGCCCGGGACCTTGACCACTACAGGGAGATACTCCGGCGTGCCCACGACAGCTTCGAGTGGGACGACAGCTCCGAGGTCGTGCTCCACCGGTTCGAGGCACGGTAGTACCAGGGCAGAACCCGGGGCGAGAGCACCCGACCGAACTGTTTTTGACCCGCGCAGGACAACCGTTCCCCGATGGAACTCCTCGTCGTCGGCGCCGGCGCCATGGGGCAGTGGCTGGGCCGTGCCCTCCGTGAGGACGGCCCCCCGTCGCTGGAACTGACCTTTCTCGACATCGATGCCGACGCCGCAGCCGACGCCGCGGAGGCACTCGACGGCGAGGTAACCTCACCGGAGACAGAGGAGACGTTCGAGGCAGTCTGTATCGCAGTTCCGATGTCCGTCGCGAGCGAGGCGATCGAGGCCTACGGCGGGCTGGCGGAGCGGGCTGTCTTCGACGTGACCGGGACGATGTCCGAACCCGTCGCCGCGATGCGCAAGTACGCGCCGAACCGAGAGCGCGTGAGCTTCCACCCGCTGTTCGCACCCGACAACGAGCCCGGAAACGTCCCGATCGTCGCCGACGCACCTGGGCCGGACACTGACCGCGTTCGGGACGCACTCAGTGCGCGCGGGAACACCCTCTTCGAGACGACACCCGAGGAACACGACGAGGCGATGGAGACCGTCCAGGCGCGGACACACACGGCCGTACTCGCCTACGCCCTCGCAGCCGAGGAGGTCCCCGAGGGCTTTCACACCCCAATCTCGGAGCCTCTCTCTGATCTCGCGGCGCAGGTCACTCGCGGCGACGCGCGGGTCTACGCCGACGTGCAGGCGACCTTCGAGGGGGCGGCCGACGTCGCCGCTGCGGCGGAACGGATCGCAGATGCCAACGAGATCGAGTTCGAGCGCCTCTACGACGAGGCTGGCCGGTAAGATGCGGGAACCACAGCGGACGCAGATCCGGAACAACGCGAAGTACCTCCGCGAGGTCCGCCCCATCGACCCCGAGGAAATCCACGAGTACGTCGAGGGACAGCCACATCCCGCAGCTGTCCGCCGGGTTCTCCGCGAGGAATCGACCGACCTGGGATTGGTCGAGCGCGAGGACGGGAGCTTCGAGCCCGCACCGGGGGGGACGGCGCCCGTCTCTCTCGACGTCGTCGAGGAGTTCCCAGAGACCCACGCCAGGACGCTCGAGGACACACTCGTCGAGCAGTTCGGTCCTGGCTGGCCGGACGGGAAGTCCGGGGATCGGCTGCGAGTTCGCGTCCGCGAGGTCAAGGCGCGGTACCTGAAGGGGCTCGACGTCGAGTACGACAAGCTGACTGCACTCGGGTACGCTATCTATCACCTGCCGGCGTACTACGCGGCGACACAGTACCTGCTAGCGGACCTGGCCGCGGCGGGGGAACTCCCGGCCAGCCCGCGGGTTCTCGACGTCGGCGCGGGCGTCGGCGGTCAGGCGCTGGCCCTCGACGACTTGCTCCCGGCCGACTCCCTGATCGAGTATCACGCGGTCGAACCCGGTGCGGGGGCCGACCTCCTGGAACCGTTCTTCGAGAAGACGGATCGGAACTTCAACCCGACGGTACACAGGACGACGGCGGAGGCGTTCGACCCCGAGGGGCCCTACAACCTCGTCGTCTTCGCGAACGTCCTCTCCGAGCTGACCGACCCCGCGGCAGTCGTCGGCCGGTACCTCGACGCGCTGGCGACGGACGGGTCGGTCGTCGCGCTCGCACCCGCCGACCGGAACACAGCGACGGGTCTGCGGGAAGTCGAGCGGGCAGTCGAACGCGAGGCGAGAGCAACCGTGTACGCGCCCACGGTTCGCCTGTGGCCCGGCGAGCGCCCGGCAAGCGAGTCCTGGTCGTTCGACGTGAAACCGGACATCACGACACCGGGGTTTCAGCGCAAGCTCGACAACGGTGAGCGCGGCGCGGATCCGACAGCCCACGAACGCCGGGACACGCCGTCGACCGCCGGGACCGATAGAACGCCCGGGGACGAGGAGTTCGTCAATACCGACGTCCAGTACGCTTTCGGGGTCTGGCGCCGGGACGAGAGGCGGCGGATCGAGTACCGACCCGACTCCGAGCAGACCGCGAGGATGGCCGACGCGGACTCGTTCGTGGCCGAGCGGATCAACCTCGCCGGGGTGAAGCTCAGCCACGACCTCTCGGAGGGGGGGAACCCCCTCTATCTCGTCGGCGACGGCAGCCAGGAGGTCGATCACTTCGCCGTCCTCGCACGGAAGTCGGGGCTGAACCGGGACCTCTCCAGGGCGGATTATGGGGACGTCCTCCGGTTCGAGAACGCGCTCGCCCTCTGGAACGACGACGAAGAAGCCTACAACGTGGTCGTCGACGGCGAGACAGTCGTCGATCTGCTGTCCGTCTAGCGGGCCGCGACGACGGCAACCTTTTGCGGAGCCAGTCACCAGTAGGCTCATGGACGAACCGGACATCCTCCTGACGAACGACGACGGCATCGAGGCGGCCGGGTTGCGGGCCCTCCGGGAAGCGCTCTCGGCTGTCGGTGACGTGACAGTCGTCGCGCCGGTCGACGACCAGAGCGCAGTTGGGCGGGCGCTCTCCTCGTCGGTCACCGTGCGTGACCACGAACTCGGGTACGAACTCGACGGAACGCCAGCCGACTGCGTCGTCGCGGGGCTCGAGGTTCTCGCACCCGAGACGGACCTCGTCGTCGCGGGGTGCAACCGCGGGGCGAACCTGGGCGCGTACAACCTCGGCCGGTCTGGAACGGTCAGTGCGGCGGTCGAAGCCGCCTTCTTCGACGCCCCCGCCATCGCCGCGTCGATGTACGTCCCGGTCAGCGAGAACACCGCCTACAAGGACGTCGACGTGGGACGTGATTACTACGCGGAGGCGAAACGCGCCACGCGATACCTCGCGGACCACGCGCTCGGCGCTGGCGTCTTCGACCAGGCCGACTACCTCAACGTCAACGCACCCGTCGACCGCGAGGCGACCGGCGAGATGGTCGTCACGCGGCCGTCCCGGGTCCACGAGATGAGTGCCGTCCACGAGGAGGGGAGTATCGAGCTGGTCGATCACATCTGGGGGATGATGGCGGCGGGCGACATCCCGGACCCGCCGGGGACTGACCGCCGTGCCATCGTGGATGGACACGTCAGCGTCTCGCCGCTCACCGCCCCACACACGACCGAACGCCACGAGGCACTCGACGGTCTCGCCGAAGCGTACCATTCACCAGCGTAATTTTCGCTATGTCGTGTGTAGG
>JAZKRS010000053.1:0-20905 GCA_036626435.1 Haloarculaceae archaeon
CCACGACCCCGACAGCGGGGGCCACGACCCCGACAGCGGGGGCCACGACCTCGGGATCGTCGTGGGCGGCGGCGGAACCGCCCGCGAGTACATCAGGACGGCGCGTGAGCTCGGGGCAAACGAGATCGAACTCGACCAGCTCGGCATCGCAGCCACGCGGCTGAACGCCCGTCTCCTCATCGGGGCGTTCGACGATTGCGCCGCACCGACGCCGCCCGAGAGCTACGAGGACGCCAGGGCGGCGATGCGCCGCGACGATGTCCCGATCATGGGCGGGACCGAGGCCGGACACACGACCGACGCCGTCGCCACGGCACTTGCGGAGTACGTCGAAGCCGACCTGCTGGTGTACGCGACCAGCGTCGCGGGCGTCTACGACGCCGATCCCTCGGAGGATCCCGAGGCGACGGCCTACGACCGGCTGACCGCCGACGAACTGGTCCAACTCGTCGGCGACCGCGAGCTGGAGGCCGGGATCAACGTCCCGGTCGATCTGCTCGCGGCGAAGCTCCTCCAGCGGGCCGGCCTCCGCGCCGTCGTCGTCGACGGGACCGACCCCGAGGCAGTCCCGCGTGCGATCCGGGGCGAGCACGACGGCACCGACATCGTTCCCGGGAAGGCATGACCGACGAGGACCTCTACGAAGTCGGCTCGAGCCCGGACCGCGCGTTCTGGGCCGACGCCGCCGCCGACGCCGTCGAGGCCCGCGATCCCGCCGAACCCATCGTCATCAAGGGCGGCGTCTCGCCCTCGGGGGTCCCGCACATCGGCCACTTCAACGAGATTCTGCGTGGCTATTTCGTCGCCGAGGCGCTCAGAGACCGCGGCCACGAGGTCCGGCAGGTCTTCACCGCCGACGACAGGGACGCCCTCCGGGCGGTCCCCCGGACGCTCGCCGACCTGGACGGCAACATCGTCGGCCTCGGCGATGTGGACGCGGGCGCGCTGGGCCGCAACCTCGGGGTGCCGTACACGGACATCCCCGATCCCTTCGGGTGCTGTGACTCCTACGGCGACCACTTCACGAACCTGCTGGCGGGCCACGCCGAGGCCGTCGGCGTCCCCGTCGAGTTCGTCTCGAACACCGACCTCTACGAGGAGGGCGCGTTCGAGAGCGTGACACGCCGGATTCTCGAACGCGCAGACGCGGCCCGGGCGGTCCTCGCCGAGTACCAGGCCAAGGTCGACGAGGGTTACGTCCCCTTCGTCCCGCAGTGTGCGAACTGCGGCCACCTCACCGAGGGCGTCACCGGCGTCGACCTCGAGGCCGGAACCGTCTCCTACGTCTGTACCGACCGGGAGGCCGGCGACGAGGTCATCGAGGGCTGTGGCCACGAGGGTGTCGCGACGCTCCGGGAGGGGAAGCTCCCGTGGCGCTTCGAGTGGCCCGCCCAGTGGGGTGTCCTGGACGTGGACTTCGAGCCCTTCGGGAAGGATCACGCCGAGGGTTCCTGGCCGAGCGGCGAAGCCATCGCCGAGCGCGTCCTCGGCATTCAGCCACCCGTGCCGATGGTCTACGAGTGGTTCACGCTGGAGGGCGAACCCCTCTCCTCCTCGGCCGGGAACGTCGTCACCGTCGACGAGGTACTCGATATTCTGGAACCCGAGGTGTTCCGGTACTTCTTCGCGAAGGAGCCCCTGAAACAGCGCGATTTCAGCGTCGAGGGCATCGACGCGCTCGTCGACGAGTTCGACCGCCTCGAGCGGATCTACTTCGGCGAGATCGGGGCCGAGGAACACGAGCAGGAACTCGCGGAACGCGCGTATCCGGCGCTGGTCGACGAGGTCCGCGACGGGCGGGTGCGAGTGCCCTATACGTTCGCGGCCGTCCTCGGCATGACGGACGACCTGGCCCTGCGCGAGGAGATCGCCCGCCGCGAGGGACACATCCCCGAGGATGCCCCGGAGTGGGCTGTCGAGGAGGCGCTGGCCCGCGTCGAGCGCGCCCGCGAGTGGGCGCGACGGACGGGCAACGCCTTTGACTACGAGCTCAAGCGCGGGGAGATGCCCGACGTCGACTTCGAGGAGGCCACCGAGCGGGCCCTGGACGAACTCGCCGACTTCATCGCGGAGGGACACGACGGCGACGAAATACAGGGCGAGATTTACGAGGCTGCAAGGCGCCACGACATCCCCGTCGGCGAGTTCTTCGCGGCCGGCTACCGACTCTTCTTCGACGACGACGAAGGGCCGAAGCTCGGCCCATTCCTCGCCAACCTGGACCGGGAGTTCGTCGTCGACCGACTCCGGCGCGAGCGGTAGCGCCCGGAAACCGGCTCCGGGCGGCGGGGAACCAAACGCTCTTTGGTGGCAATCCCGACCATCGGACAATGGCAAGCACGCTGGTCTGGGTGCTGGCTGGGCTCGTCGCCTACACGCTGGGAGCGATGGCGCTGCAGGCACGCGGCCTCCTGCCCGACTCGGTTCGCGTCTCCGGCCCGATCACGACTCTCCACACGAAGCGCGGGCGCGCAGTTCTCGACCGTCTGGCCGACCGGCGCCGGTTCTGGCGCGCCTGGGCCAACATGGGGGTCGGGATCGCGCTCGTCGTCATGGTCGGGATGCTCCTGTTTCTCCTGCTTGCGGCGGTCAACGTCGCCAACCAGCCGGAGGGGACGCCCGTCCAGAACCCCCAGAATGCCCTGGTCATCCCCGGTGTCAACGAGTTCCTCCCGCTCTCGGTCGCACCAGAGATCATCCTCGGGCTCGTCCTCGGGATGATCGTCCACGAGGGCGGTCACGGCCTGCTCTGTCGGGTCGAGGACATCGACATCGAGTCGATGGGACTCGCGCTGTTCACGATCATCCCCATCGGCGCCTTCGTCGAACCCGACGAGGACAGCCGGTCGGAGGCTGACCGCGGCGCACAGACGCGGATGTTCGCCGCCGGCGTCACGAACAACTTCGCGCTGACCGCGATCACGTTCGCGCTCCTCTTCGGCCCGATCGTCGCCTCTATCGGCGTCGCGCCGGGCGTCCCCGTGGGCGACTCGCTTTCCGGGTCGGCCGCCGCAGAGGCCGGCCTCGGCTACGGCGACCGCATCGTCAGCATCAACGAGACGGAACTCGACGGGCCCGGGGATCTGGAGGCCCGACTCGCCGAAGTCGACAGCGAAGCAGTAACCGCGGGCCTCGCCGACGGCGAGAGGGTCACCGTCCGCCGTGCGATCACGATAACCGGGGTCGTTCCCGGCGCTGTCGACGGGATCGCGTTCAGCGGCGACCGTCCGCCGCGTGTCACATCTGTCAACGACACTGCGGTCGCGACCGAGAGTGACCTGACCGCTGCATTCGGGAGCCGGACCGTCGCCCGGGTCGACACGGACAGGGGCTCTGCGACGATCCCGATCGGCGCGTTCGTCGCACAGGTCGAGGACGGCGGGCCGATGGCGGACGCCATGGACGACACGGAGGTGTCGACCGACTCGGGGCTCGTCCTCACGCGTATCGACGACCGGCGCGTCGTCAACGCCTCTGCACTCGGGACGGTCCTCGATAGGTACGATCCGGGCGAGACGGTCACCGTCGAGGCCTTCGCCGACGGTCAGCGCCGGGCGTTCGACGTCACGCTCGGCGAATCCGACGGATCGGCCTTCCTCGGCGTCGCCCTCCGGAGCGGCTACACTGGCATCACCGTCACCGACTTCGGCGTCGACCCCTATCCTGCGGACGTGTTCCTGGCGATGCTCGGCGGCGGCGAGGGTGACTACGACGGGGCGCTGTTCGGCTCGGTGTTCGCCAACGTGTTCGCGGTACTGGTGATGCCCTTCCTCAGCGTCATGGTACCCGATCTCGGGTACAACTTCGCTGGCTTCAGCGCCGAGATTGCGAACTTCTACGCCGTCAGCGGTCCACTCGGATTCCTCGGGGGAGGGCTGTTCACAGTCGCGAACATCCTCTTTTGGACTGGGTGGATCAACTTCAACCTCGCCATCTTCAACTGCATCCCAGCGTTCCCGCTGGACGGCGGGCACATCCTCCGGACCAGCACCGAGGCCGTCGCTGCCAGGCTCCCGATATCGAACCCCCGGAGCCTCACGACGGTCGTCACGACGGTCATCACGCTCACGATGATCGTGGCGCTCCTGTTGATGCTCTTTGGGCCACAGCTGCTCTCGTGAGCGGGAGCGCTGGGATTTTCACGTTCCGAGGGGACTGTCGAACGTTTTTGTGCCTGCAACGAGTCGGTTCGCTCGATGTGGCTGGATGACAGCGATCGGGCCGCAACGCCCGTCGTCGGTAACATCCTGCTGGTGGCAGTCGCGCTGGTCATCGCAGTCGCGTTGATCACCCTGACGTTTGCGTTTCTCGAGGATACTGGCGCTCCAACACCCGATGCGGCATTCGAGTACGAGCGGACGGCAGCGGGTCTGAAGATGACGCCACAGGCGCTCGGTACCGACGTCATCGTGCAACTGAACGGCGAGCCGATCGCCTCCATCGACGGCGACGCCGCCGGCCAGCCGGTGCTGGTGCCGACGGCCCCCGGCGACACGATCACGGTCGTCTCCGAGGACGAGGACCGACAGGTCCTCATCAGTCGCGAGATCGACTCCCGGTCGGAGATTGGCGACTTCATCGCCTACTACACCTTCGACAGCGGCAGTAACGACACACTCAAAGACCGGTCGGGTAATGGCAACGACGGGGACATTACGCAGGCGAATGTGACTGGGACAGAGTACCCGAGGAGGACGGGGGACGCGCTCCGGTTCGACGGCGGCGCTGATGATCACGTCTACGTCTCCAACCTCAGCGCACCAGTAGACGTCGAAGAGTTCACCGTGGCAGTCGCGTACAAACAGCGGGGGAACACCAGCAGCAACGACGGCGTCAGTCAACTCGTCGAACACCAGTTCCAGGGGAACACAAACGAGTGGTACCTGGAAACCAGCGAGGCCGGTGACGGAGCTACCAGCTCTAACAATTATTCGATCGACTACGCCGTCGAATTCGACGAGGAGGTGATCGCCTCGGACACAGTCGAGCGGGAGACGCGCCACGTCGCCGTCGGCACGTACGACGGCGAGGAGTACGCCCTGTACGTCGACGGCAACCAGGAAGGAACAGGAGAGCACAACAGGACTGTCAACATGGGTGACATGCGTATCGCTGAAGACTTCGAGCAGGACAACCAGCACTTCGACGGCGACATCTACGAAATCCGCCTCTACTACACCGCCTTCGAGAGCGAGGAAGTCGCGGTCATCACGAACGCGATGTCCTGAAAGGACAAGCTTCCTTATTGTTCCATCCTAACGATGGGGTATGCCAGAGGGACACGACCCGCCGCCGACAGACGAGGGATGGTACGCGCTCCACGACTTCCGTCGCATCGACTGGGACGCCTGGCGCGAGGCGCCCGAACGCGAGTGCGACCGCGCCATCGAGGACGGGATCGACCACCTGGAGTCACACCTCGCCGTCGAGGACGCGGAGGAGGGGAGTTCAGCCCTCTATTCGGTGCTCGGTCACAAGGCCGACTTCCTTGTGCTCCACCTCCGGCCGACGACGGCCGACCTCGGCGCCATCGAGCGCCGCTTCGAGAACACCGACTTCGCCCGCTTCACCGAGCGGACGACGTCGTTCGTCTCGGTGACGGAGGCGTCGGGGTACTCCGAGCAGGCGCGTGACTACTTCACGGGCGACCTGGACGAGGACTCGGGGCTGTACAACTACATCCACACGCGGCTGGAGCCGTCGATCCCCGAGGCAACCCACGTCTGCTTCTACCCGATGGACAAGCGTCGCCAGCCCGAACAGAACTGGTACGACCTTCCCTTCGAGGAGCGCGCCGAGCACATGGACGCCCACGGCGACATCGGGCGGGACTACGCCGGGAAGGTCAAGCAGATGATCACCGGCGCCATCGCAATCGACGACTGGGAGTGGGGCGTCACGCTCTGGGGCGACGACCTCGTCGACATGAAGGACCTGCTCTACGAGATGCGCTTTGACCCATCGACCGCCCAGTACGCCGACTTCGGCCCCTTCTACGTGGGCCGGCGCTTCCCGCCCGAGGACCTGCCGGCGCTGCTGGCGGGCGACCCCGTCCCGACTGACGGGACGGAGGGGGACGTGGCCGACGCGGGGCCGGTCCACCCCGCCGACGCGAGCGCTGACGGTGGGGACGAGTCGGGCGGACACGGCGGCCCGGACCACGACGCTGGCGATCACGACAGGAGCCATCCCGGGGGCAACGCCGAGGGTGGCCAGTCCGACGATGCCGAGGCCGACGAGGAAGAGGATCTCACCGCGCTGCTGACGACGCTGGGCCTCGAGGCGGGGAGCGACTACGACGACGGGGACTACGGGCTCGTCCTCTACTCAGACGCGGAGGCCGACGAACTCGCCGAGGCGGTCGACGGCCTGCGCGGGAACTTCGAGCACTACGACTCTCACGTCACGACCGTCGTCCGCGCCCAGGGCGGCCGCTCGACGGTAGTCAGCGTCTGGACCAACGAGGGAGCGGCCGACACCGCTGAAGGGTTCCTGACCGACCTCCCCGGCGTCAGCGAGAGCGTGCGCGGGCCGCTCGGAGAGAGCGCCGACGGGGCGGAAGCCGCCGGAGCCGCCGGGACCGGAGACGAGGCCGAGGGTATCCGCGAAGAGCTGGCCGACCTCGACATCTACGCCGGCAAGCCCCACGGCGAGGACATCTACGCGCTGGTGCTGTACTCACAGGCCGACCGCGAGGAGCTGATCGAGGAGGTCGAGAGTCTCGGCGACGGGTTCGACCGCTACGACACCCACGAGGGGACGACCGTCTACGAGGACATCGACGGCGAGGCGCTGGCGGTCGTCAGCCTGTGGGCCACCGAAGACGCTGCCGACACGGCGAGTGACTTCCTGGCGGACTTGCCCGGCATCGTCGGCTGGGCGGGCGAGGGCGACGGCTTCGGCACGATGGGGATGTTCTACACCGTCAAACCCGAACACCGCGAGGACTTCGTCGAGACCTTCGAGTCGGTCGGGGAGATGCTCGATGACATGGACGGCCACCGCGAGACGGCGCTGCTAGCGAGCTACGAGGACGAGAACGACATGTTCATCGCCAGCCAGTGGGACGCGAAGGAGGACGCCATGGCCTTCTTCCGGTCGGACGCCTTCAGCGAGACGGTCGACTGGGGGCGTGATGTCCTCGCCGACCGGCCGCGCCACGTCTTCCTGGCGTAGCGGGCCTCGCATCTGCACTCGCCAGTCCGGCGTTCACCGATTTCCCTCCGCGAACACAGTCACGCCCCGTTCAGACAGCTCGACAGCGACCTCGTCGCCGGTTTCCGGCGGGCTGGCGGCCTGTTCGACGACGAGCGTACCGCCAGTCGGGAGGCGGACGGTCACGTCGTAGTGTCGCCCGAGGTCCGCGGCTCGGGTCACCGTCCCCGCCAGTTCGCGGTCGCTCGTGTCGCCAGCGCCGGAGCGGAGCGTGATCTCGTCCGGACGGACGTGGCACACGACGGACGCCCCCTGTCGATAGCCCCCGCCCGCTTCGGGCAGCGTGACCTCCGTCCCGCCGAATTCGACCGCGAGCGGCTGGCGTCCCACGACGGTCGCCGGGACAGTGTTCGACCGCCCGAGAAACGAGCCCACAAACGGCGACGGCGGTGACTCGTAGAGTTCGCGTGGCTCCCCGACCCCGGCGACGCCGCCGTCGTTCATCACGACGATCCGGTCGGCCAGCGCCATCGCCTCCTCCTGGTCGTGGGTGACAAACAGCGTCGTCACGCCGGTTTCGCGCTGGATCCGGGCGACTTCGCCCCGCAGCCGTTCGCGCAGGTTCCGGTCGAGTCCGGACAGCGGCTCGTCGAGGAGGAGGACGTCGGGCTGTGGGGCGAGCGCCCGTGCGAGTTCGACGCGGCGCTGCTGGCCGCGGCTCAGCTCCGACGGGTAGGCCCCGTCGTACCCCTCCAGATCCACCAGACCGAGGTGCTCGGAGACGATGGCGTCGCGCTCGTCGCGGTCGATGTTCTGCGGGGTCAACCCGTACGCGACGTTCTCGCGGACGGTCATGTGGGGGTACAGGGTCGGTCGCTGGAAGACGAGGCCGACCTGCCGCGATTCGGGGGGCGTCCCGGTGACGTCCGCCCCGCGGAGCCAGACACGCCCTGCAGTCGGGCGGACGTGGCCGGCGATCGCCTGGACGATCGTGGTCTTGCCACAGCCACTCGGGCCGAGCAGCGCAACCAGTTCGCCCGACTCCAGCCCGAAGGAGACGCCCTGGACGGCCTGTTCGCCGTCGTACCGGTGTGCGAGACCGTCCAGTTCGAGAATCATCGGTCGATCACCGAGGGGACGTCGCCAACGCGCTGGATTGCCGTCAGGACGAGGACTGCGAGCGCGAGCAACGCGAGCGCGAGCGGGACAATCGCGTCGATGCCGCCACCGATGAACTCCACCCAGATCCGCGTCGGCATCGTCCGCGGGTTGTACGCGACCATCATCGTCGCGCCGAACTCGCCGATCGCCCGTGCAAAGGTCAGGACGATCCCTGCGAGGATCGCGCCGCGTGCGAGCGGCAGCGAGACGTTCCAGAACGTCGCCAGCGGCCCGTACCCGAGCGAGCGGGAGGCCTGTTCGAGGCGCTCGTCGACGGCGCCAAAGCCGGCCTGGGCGGTGATGATGACGAAGGGGGCGGCAACGAACGTCTGGGCGAGGACGACGCCGATCAGGCTGTCGGTGAGCGAAACGCCGGCCCCAGCGGCGACGGAGCCGATAGGCGTGAACCGCCCGACGGCCGTCAGAATCATCGCCCCGCCGACGACTGGCGGGACAACGAGGGGCAGGATTACGAGCGCCTCGACGAGTCGCTTGCCGGGAAACGACCGCCGGGCGAGAACGTAGGCGAGGGGAACACCGAAGATCGTCGCGACCGCCGTCGAGACCGGCGCCGTGACGAGCGAGTTGCGAATCGCCCGCTGTGCTTCCGGGGTTGACAGGCCGGCCACGACGTTCGTCATCCCGGTCCGGGAGAGAAACGCGACGAACGGGAGCGCGAAGTAGGCGAGGATGAGACCGCCCAGCAGAGCCGGGACGAACAACTCCGGCGTCCGCACGGTCGGGAGCGATTTCCGGGGGTTCATGCGTCGATTGCCCTCGGAACGCCCCCATTGGTCCGCGGCAGCGCCGTGCCGACGGTCAGCCCCGCCTCGTCGAGGATGTCGGGGTTGTCGAGGAGGAACTGGACGAGTTGCTCGCCAGCCTCCGGTTCGTCCGCCTCGTCGCTGACTGTCGCGTTGTACAGTATCGGTCGCCCCTCCGTCGTGTATCCATCGTCGGTCGTGTACTGGGCCGTGGCGTAGTGGTCGGCCAGCCCGGGGTCGGCGAAGCTGTACTCGTCGGGGAACTCGTCGAACGGCATCCCGTGGTCGACGGCCATGTTCCGGTAGACAATTGCGGCCGCACGCGACCCGGTCTCGACGCCGGCCATCATCTGTGGCTCCTCGGGCTCCTCGTAGACCAGGCCAAGCATGTCGTCTCTGAACCCGTCGAGGGCGTGTTCGCGCTCGGCGAGTTCGAACGCCTGGACGGCGCGGTAGCCCAGCGGATCGAGGTCCGGATCGGCGATTGCGACATCCCCTGCGTCGGCCGCCCGAGCCAGTTCGTACCACGGGTCGCCATCTGCGAGACGGCGCCCGAACCGGGTCTCGTCGTTGTATCCAATTCCGAGGCTGTTGGCCCCAAACTCGACGTCCCAGTCCGTGACCTCGCCGTACAGCCGGTCCCGGAGGAGCGCCGCATCCGCACTCACAATCACGTCCGGGTGTTTGGTCCGGTCCTCGACCATCCGCATGATGGCGTTGGACCCGTAGTACTCCCCGTGAACGGTGATCCCCGTCTCGGCTTCGAACGCCGGCCCGACGTGTGCGTCGAATGTCTGTGCGAGGCTGCCGGCAGAGAGCAGAGAAAGTGGGTCCGTCCCCCCCATCGACGTCGAACAGCCGGCGAAGCCGCCGATCGACAGCGGAACCGCCCTGAGCAGCGTTCGGCGGTCCATCGAGAGCTCCTCGCCCATAGTAGAAACCATTTACGGTTATCCAATAAGCTTAACTCAAACACTTCCGTTTTACTACTTATGACCGCTGTCGAGCAAACAATCCTGACCGACCGACAGGTGGAGGTCCTCGAACTCCGCGAACAGGGGTACACACAGCAGGAGGTGGCAACCCGCCTCGGCACGACGGACTCGAACGTGAGTGCCATCGAACGGGCCGCAGAGGAGAACGTACGGAAGGCACGCGGGACCCTCGAACTGGTGCGGACGCTCCGGTCCCCGGTTCGGTTCACCGTCCCGGCGGGCTCCAAGTTCGACGAACTGGTCAGCGACGTCTACTCGAAGGGCGACGAGACCGGGATCAAGATATCGTACTGCCGCCCGGAGCTGTACTCCCACCTGTACAACGAACTCGAGTCGGACACGTCACAGAACAGGCTCGATACCGAGGTGACGGTCGGTCTGACTGACGACGGCGAGGTCAAGGTGTTCACTGGGGAGCTGTAGTCGACCCCTCTATCGGGACAGACCGACAGTCAAATCCGTGGCGATCCAGGCGTCGCTGTTCCCATCTTCGACGAACACAACCCGCCCCGGGGCGGACTGGTGCGCGGACACCGACACCGCTGGCGTCGGAGGCTCCTCCCGCGTCCCCGTCTCGGCGCTGCGCCCGACCTGTGAACCATCGTCGAGAGCTGTCATCGATCGGGATTAGGCGACCCTAAAGTAATAAGGATTTGGGTGATCCTAAAGCAGTGAGAAAGCCGGGCGCTGACAGCCTTTTGTGGCCGGCGGCCCTACAGTGGGTATGAGCGACAGCCGGCAGGACCTGCCACGGCAGATCGGGGAGCTGGCACGGGCAGTCGAGGAGCTGGGCTCCGAACTCGAACCCGGCGGCCGCCCCCCGCTGAGACCGCCGACGCCCCGCGAACTCACCCGCTTTACGAGCGAGGTGACGATCCCTGCGATCGTCCTGGCGCTGGAAACCAACGTCCGGGCGCTGAAACTCCTCCAGCGGACCCTCCGTCTGGCTACCGACGGCACCCGGGCCGGAGAGGGCGCCGGAGGCGAGACGCGCGAACGGGCCGAGGCGGTCGGGCGCCAGACGCTGGCACGGCTCGATGCGGCCTTCGCCGATCTCCAGGACGCGCTTGCTGCGCGTCCGCCCGACGACCGGGCGCGGCAGCTGCTCGACGAGGCGCGCTCGATCCAGCGGGATATCGAGGCGCAGCTGGCGTCGGACGTCCCGGAGACAACTCGTCGGGAAGAGGTGACGGGGGATCGGCCCGACCGGGACGTCGTGGAGGTCGACGTCGAGTCCGAACTCCAGTCGATCAAGGACGACGTCGAGGACGGGGACCAGCCGAACGGCGAGGGGGGGTGATAGTGATTGCTGTAACAGTTTACCGGAGCGATCGCCTGCTGTCCGGCGGTCGCATCGGTAATGGCTTACAGCAGTCACTATGAGAGGCGTCGCAGTCACTCCACGGGCTCGAACCGGAACCCGTCCCACCCGTGGCTGTCGGGGTGGCGGATACCCGCGTCCGGGTCTCGAAGTTGCTCGACGTACACCGGCCGGACCGGATCGCCCGTCTCCACGTCGTCGGTGGCCCCGCCGATCACCCTGACCGACGCTCCCTCGACGTCGAACTCGACGATCGTAATGATGTTCGGCGTCCGGACCCCGGGGGGTGTCGCCGTGCTCTCGGTCCAGGTGACGACCTCGCCGATCCGATCCGAGAGGTCGACGGTCCCGGTCTGTTCCGCCCCGCACTCGGGACAGACCGCGTGACCCGGGTACGTGAGGTGGCCGTTCGGGCAGCGGTGGGCTGCGAGTTCGGCGCTGCCGTCGCTCATCCGGACACCTCCAGGATCGTGGTGATCACGCAGTTGCCGAAGCCGCCGACGTTACAGGCCAGCCCCCGGTCGGCCTCGACCTGTCGGTCGCCCGCCTCGCCGAGCAGTTGCTCGTAGATTTCGACCGCCTGCGCGACGCCGGAGGCGCCCAGCGGGTGGCCCTTCGATTTCAGCCCGCCCGACGTGTTGATCGGGAGGTCGCCGTCCATGGCGGTCCGTCCCTCCTCGACGTGTTCCCAGGCCCGTCCCCGGTCTGCGAACCCGAGGCCTTCCATCTGCAGGAACTCGAGGATCGTGAACATGTCGTGTAGCTCTGCGACGTCGACATCCTCGGGACCGCAGTCTGCCATCTCGAAGGCACCCCGGCCGCTCTCGACGACGCCGCCCATCACCGTCGGGTCCTCGCGCTCGTGGACGACGTGGGTGTCCGTCGCGCCGTCGACCCCGGCGACCCGGACGTACTCGTCGGTGTACGCCTCGGCGACCTCGACCGGACAGAACAGCAGCGCCGCGCTCCCGTCGGTGACCGGACAGAAGTCGTACAGACGGAGCGGGTCGGCGACGATCGGACTCGCCAACGCCGTCTCGACGTCGATCTCCTTCTGGAACTGCGCCTTGGGGTTCCTGGTCCCGTTCTCGTGGTTCTTCACGGCGACCTTCGCCAGACTCTCCCGGGGCGCGTCGAACCGCTCCAGGTAGTTGCGGGCCGTCAGCCCGGCAAACGATGGCAGAGTGAGCCCGTGGACGTACTCGGCGGGGTGGGTGATAGAGGCGATGACGTCCGTCGACTCCGCGGTCGTCCGGTGGGTCATCTTCTCGCCGCCGACGAGCAGCGTCATCTCGCTCGCCCCCGAGGCGACGGACTGCCAGGCCTCGTAGATCCCGGCCCCGCCCGAGGCGGAGGTCTGGTCGACCCGCTCGGCGTAGGCCGGAAGCAGACCCATGTCGTGAGCCAGCGCGTTCATCACGCCGGTCTGTCCCTCGAACTCGCCGCTTGCCATGTTCGAGACGTAGAGGTGCTCGACCGCGTCCCGGGAGACGGGCGCGTCGGCCAGACAGGCCTCGCCCGCCTCGACCAGTAACTCGCGTATCCAGGCGTCGCGCTCGCCGAACTTCGTCATCGACGCCCCGAGTATCGCAACGTCCATGCCCTCCCCTCTCCCGGCCCCGTTGTGTTCGTTTCGGTCGCCGATCTTTTGGCCAACCTAAATCGATAGTTATTTTTGGTCGGCCTAAAGACTCTCGGGGTACGCCATGAGTTCCGGAGGCCGAGACGTGTGCGTCATCGTTCCGACGATCCGCGAGTACAACTGTGTCCGGGCCTACGTCGAGAACGCCCGGAAGCACGGGTTCGACACCGACAGGTTACACGTCGTACTCGTGACGGAAGATTTCTGCGAGACGGGCGCGATGGAGCGGATGCTCGACGAGGAGGGTCTCTCGGGAAGGGTGTTCGACGGGACGCGCCGCGAGGCGTGGCTCGACCGGCACGGCGTCGGCGAGTACGCACACCTCGTCCCCGAGGCCAGCCACGCCCAGACCTCCTTCGGCCTGCTGTACATGTGGGCGAAGGGCTTCGAGTACGGCGTCTTCCTCGACGACGACACGCTTCCTCACCCGGACTTCGACTTCTTCGGCCGCCACCTCCGGAACCTCGGGTACGAGGGGCCGATCGAGGCTGTCAGATCCGACGAGCGGTGGGTGAACGTCCTCTACCAGAACGCCGAGGAACACGGCCTCTACCCCCGGGGCTACCCCTACAGCGCCATGGACGAGGCCGTCGAGACGGGGGAGACACACGTCGACGACGTGGTCGCCTCCCAGGGCCTGTGGACGAACGTGCCCGACCTCGATGCCGTCCGCATCCTGACCGACGGTGACCTCGACGGACAGGCCCAGACACGCACGAGCGCGACGGACTTCGAGGGTGACTTCGTCGCCGCGCCGGGTCAGTACCTGACGGTCTGTTCGATGAACCTCGCCTTCCGCCGGGAGGTCGTCCCGGCCTTCTACCAGCTCCCGATGGACGACAACCCCTGGGACGTCGGCCGATTCGACGACATCTGGTCCGGCGTGTTTCTCAAACGCGCTTGCGACGTCCTCGACAAGCAGATCTACAACGGCTACCCGCTCTGTGAGCACAACAAGGCGCCGCGGTCGACCTTCGCTGACCTCACCAACGAGGTCCACGGGCTGGAGCTGAACGAACACCTCTGGGCGATTGTCGACGACGCCGGATCGGACGCCTCGACCTACGCGGGCGTCTTCGAGGCGATCGGACATGAACTCGCCGCCGGCAGCTTCGAGACATACGAGAACGGCCAGTTCCTGAACTTCGTCGGCAAACACATGCTCGAGTGGCTGGACTGTCTCGACGCGCTGAGTGCGGCCGAGACCTCCCCCGAACGCGTGACCGGCCTCGGGGACGACTAGAAAGGGTTAAAAATTAAGGCCGACCTAAAATATGACAATGGACGAACCTTCCGGCACGGATGGACCGCAGCCGACGGGTAGCGGGGGCCGCCTCTCGCGGCGTCGGTTCGTCGCGGTCGCGGGTGTGGTCGGGGCCGGGGCACTGGCCGGGTGTCCCGCCTCGACCGGCGACGGCGGGGACGGCGGTGGGGCGGACGATCCGACGGATCTGGCGAACTTCCGGGGGTCGGGGCCGCTGGTGGAAACGCGCGGACAGCCCGGCGGAACCTCGATCACCGAGCTGCCGGATCTCTCCGGGGAGCTGACGCTGTACCTGGGTGGCGGCGAGGGCGGGCTGTACATGGATCTCATCGAACTGTTCGGAAACGTCTACCCGGAGTTCGACGTGAGCACGCAACTGGAGGCCTCGGCGAACCTCGCGAACACCATCGTAGAGGAATCGGAAGCGGGCACCAGCCCGGCCGACGTCTTCATGGCCGTCGACGCCGGCTCGCTCGGAGCAGTCGCTGAGGCCGGTGCCGCGGCCTCGCTCCCCTCCGAGGCCACCGATGCGGTGCCGGCCGAACTCCGGACCGACGAGTGGGTCGGCTTCGCCGGGCGCGCACGCGCCATCCCGTACAACACCGAACAGCTCTCGGGCCCGGACGTGCCAGAGACGGTCCAGGAGTTTCCGGAGTTCGGGGCCTTCGAGGAGTCCTTCGGGTGGGCGCCGACGTACAGCGCCTTCCAGTCGTTCGTCACCGCGATGCGCCTCACCCGTGGCGCGGATGAGACGAGAGACTGGCTGCTCGACATGCGCGACCTCGGCGCGATCGAGTACAACAACGAGTTCCTCGCGTCGAACGCCGTCGCGGACGGGGAGATTGCCGGCGCGCTCGCGAACCACTACTACGCGCTACGGGTTCGAAACAGCCGGGGGGACGCCCCGGTCGACCTCGCGTTCACGAGTGGCGACGCCGGCGCGCTCATCAACGTCTCCGGCGCCACGATTATAGAGGGGACGGACGACGAGGAGCTCGCGGTCGACTTCCTGCGACACCTCCTCTCCGCGGAGGCTCAGGAGTTTTTCGCCACCCGGACCTTCGCGTACCCGACCGTCCCCGGCGTCGAACCCGTCGGGGGCCTCCCCAGCATCGACGAACTGAACCCACCGGACGTCGATCTCGCGGAACTCGCGAACGTGGATCCGACGCTCGAACTGCTCAGGGAGACAGACGTACTCTAACATGGGGACACAGGACGGCCACCAGACGCGGGCAAGCGCCGCCGTCTACCGGCGGATCCGCGAAGTGTTGCCCGCCTCGCTGACGGCCGTCTCAGTCATCCTGGCCCTGTTGCTGCTCTCGCCGGTCGCCTGGGTCCTGTTGCGGGCAGCGGAGGTCGAACCCGCCCGCGCCGTCTCGCTGGTGGTCGATCCCGGTACCGCCCAGATTGCCCTGAACTCCGTGATCCTCGTCGCGGCGGTCACCGGCGCCTCGCTGCTGGTCGGCGTCCCGCTCGCGATCCTGACGGTCCAGACCGACCTGCCCTTCCGTCGGTTCTGGACGATCGTGGCCGCGCTGCCGCTGGTCGTCCCCAGCTACATCGGCGCGTTCGCGTTCGTCTCCGCCTTCGGCCCGCGGGGCGTCCTCCAGGACGTCCTCGCCCCCCTGGGCGTCGAGCGAATCCCGACGATGTACGGGCTCCCCGGGACCGTCGTCGTGCTGACGCTTTTCACGTACCCGTACGTCTACATCACGACACGGGCCGCGTTGCTGTCCTTCGACGGCACCGTCATCGAGGCCGCACGGACGCTCAACCACTCCCGCTTTCAGGCCTTCCGTCGCGTGACGCTGCCCCAGATAAAGCCCGGCATCGCCGCTGGTGCGCTGCTGACCGCCCTCTATACCCTCTCGGATTTCGGGACGCCACAGATCATGCGCTACGACGTGTTCACGCGGATGATCTACGTCGAGTACACCAACCACAACCGCGGGTTCGCGGCGCTGCTTTCGATTCTGCTCCTCGTGATGACGCTTCTCATCCTGCTGTGGGAGGCGCGCCTGAACGCGAGCCGCGAGGGGGCACACGTCAGCACGAGCGCCCGACGGGCCGGGCGGATTTCGCTGGGCCGCTGGAAGGCCCCCGCACTCGCGTTCTGCTCGTCCGTGGCCTTCCTCGGCCTCGTGGTGCCGCTGGGCATCCTCGTGATGTGGCTGTTCCGCTCGTCGCCGGGGTATGCCGGGGGCGGCTTCTCCTTCGAGTGGGCCTATGCCTGGAATTCGGTGCTCGTCGCGGCAGGGGCCGCGGCCGTCGCAGTCCTCGTGGCGCTGCCGATCGCGTACCTCTCTGCACGGAGCGACTCCTTGCTGAGCGCCCTCCCCGAGCGGGCGACCTACGTGGGCTACGCGATGCCCGGCGTCGTGCTCGGCCTGTCGCTCGTGTTCCTGGGGCTCAAGTACGTCAACGGGCTGTACCGCACTGTCGCCCTGCTCGTGTTCGCGTACGTCGTGCGCTTTGTCCCACAGGCCGTCGGTACTCTCGAGTCGTCGATACTGCAGGTCGACCCGAAACACGCCGAGGCCGCCCGGTCGATGGGCGACTCCCCGCTGCGGTCGTTTCGCCGGGTCGTCCTCCCACAGGTCACGCCGGGCGTCTTCGCCGGGGCCGCGCTCGTCTTCCTGACCACGATGAAGGAACTGCCGGCCACGCTGTTGCTCCGGCCGCCCGGCTTCGAAACATTTGTTACCTACATCTGGCAAGTGCAAGAACAGGCATACTACGGACAGGCGGCCGTGCCGGCACTGGTGCTGGTCGGCGTCTCGGCCCTGTCGATGCTCGTCATCCTGCGAGGGAGCGGATACGATGTCACGTAACGAACCACCGCGGGCCGACCCCGTCTCGAAGCGCGCCACGGAGCCGGCAGCCGACGGCGAGCCAGTGCTCGAACTCGACGGCGTCAGCCGCGCGTTCGGCGACGAGGCCGCGGTCGAGGACCTCTCGCTTTCTGTCCGGGATGGGGAGTTGCTCACGCTACTTGGCCCCTCGGGCTGTGGCAAGACGTCGACCCTCCGGCTCATCGCCGGGCTGGACGAGCCGACTGCCGGGACCATCACGATCGCCGGCGGGACGCTCGCCGGGGCCGGGCGGTTCGTCCCCCCCGAGGAGCGCGACGTCGGGCTGGTCTTCCAGAACTTCGCCCTGTTCCCGCACCTGAACGTCGCGGAGAATATCGCCTTCGGGTTGCGAGAGGCCGACGCCGAGACCACCGGCGGGCGCGTCGAGGAACTGCTCGAGTTGGTCGGGCTCGGCCCCCACCGCGAAAAGATGCCCAGCCAGCTCTCGGGCGGCCAGCAACAGCGCGTGGCGCTGGCCCGGTCGCTCGCCCCCGAACCCGACGTCCTCCTGCTCGACGAGCCGTTCTCGAATCTGGACGTCCGCCTCCGCGTCGAGATGCGCGAGGAGGTCCGGGAGATTCTCAAGGAGGCCGGCGTCACGGCCGTCTCCGTCACCCACGACCAGGAGGAGGCGCTGTCGATCAGCGACCGCGTCGCGATCATGAACGACGGGCACCTCGAACAGGTCGGGAAGCCGGAGGTCGTCTTCGAGAACCCCAAGTCCCGGTTCGTCGCGAGCTTCCTCGGGCGCGCGAGCTTCCTGACCGGTCGGGTCCGGGGCGACATCGTCGAGACGCCGCTTGGAACGCTGTCGACAGACCGCATCAACGGCCCGGTCGAGGCCTACGACGGCGCGCGCATCGACGTCCTCGTCCGCCCGGACGACCTCCAGGCGACGCCCGCCCCCGAAGCGGCCGCCGACGGCCGGGTGGTCAACCGCCAGTACAACGGCCCGGCCTTCATCTACCGCGTCGAACTGACCGCAGGCGGCGTGGTCCGGTGTCACCACAACCACGTCGAGACCTTCGAACACGGCCAGCCGGTCGCCGTCGAGATCGTGGCCGACCACCCCCTGGCCTGGTACCCGACGGAGTGAGATGCGCCCCGCGTGGCTCCGGACAGACCGACCGCTTTCGCGCTCGCTGGTCGCCGCCCTCACCGCCCGCCGTCTCGCGGCCGCCCTCGCCGTCATGGCCGGCGTCACGGTCTTCGTCCTCGCACACGAGGTCTTCCCGTACCACACGTCGAACCACGACGAGGCCGTCTACCTCCAGCAGGCCGCGATGTTGCTGGAGGGACAGCTGACCCTGGACCCACCCGTCGTCGAGCCGTTCCGGCCGTGGTTTTTCGTCGTCGACGGGGGCGAACTCTACCCGAAGTACTCGCCCGTCCCGGCAGCGATCTTCGCCGCCGGAGAGTTGCTCGGCGGCTACCGGGTGGCGCTGGGCGTCGTCGCCGCCGCAGTCGTCGGGCTGACCTACGCCACGGTCGCGGAGGCATTCGACCGGCCGACCGGCCTGGTCGCCGGCCTGCTCGTCTTCGCCTCCCCGACCTTCCTCGTCGAGGCCTCCGTCTTCCTCCCGTACGTCCCCACGCTCGCCTTGAACCTGCTGTTCGCGTGGGCGTACCTGCGCGCCGACCGGACCGGCGACCGCCGGTTCGCCGCGCTGGCCGGCCTCGCAGTCGGCGTCGCCTTCTTCGCCCGGCCGTACACGGCCGTCCTCTTCGCCGCGCCGTTCGTCGCCCAGGCCCTCTGGACGATCCGTGGATTCGACCGGCCGACAGTGAGGAGTCACGCGGTCACCGCCGCGCTCGGCCTGTGCGGGGTCGCGGTCACGCTCGGGTACAACGCCCTCCTGACTGGCGCCCCGGCGACCTTCCCCTACGAGGCGTTCGCGCCGCTGGACGGCCTCGGCTTCGGTTACCACGAGATCGTCGGGTACAGCCGGGTCTACGACCTCCGGCTCGCACTCGCTGCCAACGCCCGGATCCTCGCACAGTACGTCACGAGGTGGTCGGTCGCCGCCCCGCTCGGTTGCCTCCTGGCTGTCGTTGGGCTCGGCGCGACACTCGCCCCCGGCGGCCGCCGCGACCGGCGCAGGCTCGCCGTCGCGGGCCTGTTCGTCTCGATCCCGCTCGGCCAGCTGTACTTCTGGGGGACGGTCAACATGCTCGGGGACCTCTCGGATCCGACTGACGGGCTGATCTCCTTTCTCGGCCCGTACTACCACGTCGGGCTCGTCGTCCCGACGGCCGCCTTTGGCGCACACGCACTCGTCGCCGGCTGGCGGCGGTACGGCCCGCTCCTCGCCCGCCTCGACGGCCGGGCAGCGGTCGGGGCCGGCGCTGGCCTGACGCTCGTCGCGCTCCTCGCCTCCGGGCTGGCCGTCGGCGCGGTCGCGTCGCCGCTCGCGGACAACTACGAGGTGACCGAACAGTACGAACGGGCCTACGAACCATTCGAGAGCGCGGAGTTCGAGAACGCGCTCGTCTTGCTCCCGACGCCGTACGGCGACTGGCTGAACCACCCCTTCCAGGCGCTCCGCAACGACCCGGGCTACGACGGCGACGCGGTCTACGCCATCCAGGAGCGACAGTTCGCGGTACTCGACGCCTTCCCGGAGCGCACCCCCTACCGCTACACCTACCGCGGCGAGTGGCTCCCCCACGCGGGCGAAGCCGTGACGCCGCGTCTGCAGGAGATCGACGTCGCGGAGGGCGAAACGGTCCGGCTGTCCGTTTCCGCGGGCGTCCCGCGCTTTGCCGAGAGCGTCTCGCTGCGTGCCTCGACGATGCGAAACGGGTACGCCCCCCTCCGATCGCCGGGCGAGCGTGCGAACCTGACTGTGACCTTCGCCGATGGGGAGGCAGTCGTCGACTCGCCGTCGATCGACGAGGCGGTCGTCCTTCCGGTGGATGGTCGGGAGACGCTCGATCTACGCCTGTTCGTCGACTACGGCTCCGCCGCCGGATTCAGCTACGACCTCGCCGCCCCGGTCGAGTACCGGAACGGGACCTACCGCGCTCTCACGCCACGGACCGAAGTCTGCAGGTCGCCGACCCGCTGTGGCGGCGAGGCCGCGTACGTCCCCGGCGGCCACCGCGAGGGAATCTCTTTGGAGACCCGGTTCGAACCGCCCACGGACGGGAACGCCACGACCGATGACTGACCACGAACTCACCCGCCGCGACGCGCTCGTCGCGCTCACAGCCGCGGGCGTCGCGGCCGGCGGACTGGGTGCACTCGCCTGGGACGACGACGCGCTCGGCTCCGAGGAACGGGAGACGCTGGTCGCGGTTGCCCGAACTCTCTATCCCGCGGAAATCGAGGGAGTCAAGCAGTTCGTCGAAGCGTACGTCGCCGGACTGACCGAGAACCGCCCCGAGCGCGCGGCTGGCATCGCCGACGCTATCGAGGCCCTCGACGCGTACGCGACCGAGCACGAATCGGAGCGGTACGTGGATCTGTCCGAGAAGCGGCGTGATTCGCTGTTGCGGGAGATGGGCGTCGACACGGCTGACCCGGACCCGGAGGGGATCGAACCCGCCCGGCTCCGGTACTACCTGGTGAACGAACTGCTCTTTGCGCTGTACGCGTCGCCGACCGGGGGACGGCTCGTTGGCATCGAGAACCCGCAGGGCCACCCCGGCGGGATCGAGAGCTACCGGCGCGGCCCCGACGCCTGATTATACTGACGGACGAAAATCCTGCGGATTTTCGCCAGTATTTATCGGAAGCGCTCTTCGA
>JAZKRS010000054.1:0-20314 GCA_036626435.1 Haloarculaceae archaeon
GCCTTTGGGATGAGAGCGTCAAAAGGGTTGGCGTGAGACGGAAAGTACCGGCACGCGAAAGCTTTTAGAGGTCGAACGTGTGGATGGAGGTAGTATGATACCGAGTATCGACCGACTCACAGGCGGCAGGACAGAGGTGTGGTGACCGATGGAGTTCGAGGGCACCTTCACTATCGAGGACGTCTCAGCCGAGGAGGTCTGGCTGTCCCTCTCCGATCCCTACATGATCAAGCAGTCCCTGCCGGGGTGTCAGTTTCTGACTCAGGTTGAGGACCCCGACGACGTGGACTTCGAGGGACTCCGGGAGGACGAGCCGGACGAGGACCCGCCCATCCTGCCCGAGGCCGACCCCGAGGATGTCGCGGACCGGGGCTTCGAGTCGGGACAGCACTACGCGACGCTGATGGAGATAAGTGTCGGCGCCGTCAGCCCGAGCTTCCGGACGACCGTCACCATCGACGACTGGGACTACCCCGAGGGTGGCGCCTCGGGTCAGGGCGACGCGAGCGGCAGCTCATTCGATATGAGTTCCCGGATGTCACTCGTCGAAGGCGACGACAGGGTCGACATCGAGTGGCACGCCGAGGCGGACGTCTTCGGCCGGATCGCCCAGATGGGACAGCGGGTAATAAACCCCGTTGCGAACCGCGTCGTCAACAGCTTCTTTGGCAACATGGAGGATCAGCTCACGGAAGTTGCCGAGGACGAATCCGGTGGGCTCAGAGACAGAGTCCGCGGGATGTTCTGAGCGCATCCCTGCACAGCCGGCCGCGGCGATCGAACCACCGGACTGCCACGCTCGTGGCGACCGACCCTACACATGGCCGAACACGACATCACACTCACGGTAAACGGAACCGAACAGGAACTGACAGTCGAGTCGCGGACGCTTCTGGTCCACGCGCTCCGGGACGAGCTGGGGTATACGGGTCCCAACGTCGGCTGTGAGAGCAGCATGTGCGGCGCGTGTACTGTTCACCTCGACGGGAACGCGGTCAAGTCCTGTACGATGCTCGCGGTACAGGCAGACTGCGCGGATATCACGACCGTCGAGGGCCTCTCCGCGGATGGGTCTCTCCACCCGATGCAGGAGGCCTTCCGGGAGGAACACGGCCTCCAGTGTGGCTACTGCACGCCGGGGATGATGATGACAGCCACCGACTTCCTCGAAGACAACCCCGACCCCGACGGCGAGGAGATCCGGGAGGCTCTGGAGGGGAACCTCTGTCGGTGTACCGGGTACCAGAACATCGTCGAAGCTGTCGAGTTCGCAGCCGAGCAGATGAGCGACGACGGCGTCGCCACGGAGGCCGACGACTGATGTACCCCGGCGAGTTCGACTACGTCCGCGCAGACAGCGTCGAGGAGGCACTCGAGTACCTCGCCGAGTACCCGGACGCGGAACTGCTCGCGGGCGGGCACAGCCTCCTCCCGACGATGAAGACCGGGCTGGCCGACCCCGAGGTGCTGATCGACATCGGCCACATCGACGCGATGACGGGCATCGAACACGACAACGAGACCACAAAAATCGGCGCGAACACCACCTACGCCGAGATTGCGGACGACGAGACACTCTGGGACTCTGCGACGGTTGTCGCCGAGGCAGCAGGCAAGATCGGCGACACACAGGTCCGGAACTGCGGGACCATCGGGGGCAATCTCGCCCACTCCGATCCCGCCTCGGACCTGCCGGCGGCGGCCCTGGCCGCGGACGCAACGCTGATCGCACAGGGCCCCGACGGCGAGCGGGCAATCGACGCCGACGACTACTTTATCGCGATGTACATGACCGATCTCGCACCGGACGAACTCCTCACGCGGATCGAAGTTTCTCACCAGGTGTCCGAGACCGTCTCCGGGTACGTCAAGAAGCCGAGCCCATCCTCGGGCTACGCGCTCATCGGCGTCGCGGCCACCCTCCAGACCGACGGCGAGGTGATCGAGTCAGCCCGCGTCGCGGCCAACGGCGCGATGGACCACGGTGTCCGCCTGACTGCAGTCGAGGACGCACTCGCCGGCGCGGGGCTGGACGAGGACGCACTGGCCGACGCGGCCGCGCACGCCGGCGACAGCCTCGACACGTCGATGCTGATGGACGACCTCCAGGCCTCCGCCGAATTCCGTGCCCAGCTTCTGGAAGTCTACACCGAGCGCGCTCTCGTGCACGTGAGCGAACGGGCCGGCCTCGCTCTTGAGGCGTAGCCCCCGTTCGCTCTCGACCCGAACCATGAACTTATACCGCTCGCACGCTTGGGGAGACCACACATGACTGCAGGCGACTGGAGCGTGCCCGAAACGGAGGTAATGGACGCTGTCGGCGACGCCATCGACGACCGGCGTGCTGTGCTGGCGACAGTCGTCGACGTCGTCGGCAACGCCTATCGCCGGCCGGGCGCGAAGATGGTCATCGCAGAGGAGGGTGACGGGATCGGCTCCATCACTGCCGGCTGTCTCGAAGACGAGGTGCTCGCGATCGCCGAGGACGTCATCGCGGAGGGGCGCCCGCGCGTCGAGCAGTTCGACCTCACCGGGGACGACGACGTCTGGGGGCTCGGCGTCGGCTGCAACGGCGTCATCGACATCCTGCTCGAACCGCTCGAGGACAGCTACCGGCCGGTCGTCGACGCCTACCGCCGCGGCGACGACATCGCCGCAATGACCGTACTCGAAGCCAGCGGGGCCGAGACCAGGCGCGGCGACCGGGCCTACGCCGTCCCGGGAGACGGATCGCTGTCGTTCGACGGACCGGGCTGGCCCGACTGGCTGCTCGCGGACCTCGAAGAGCCCACAGCGCAACTGCTCTCGACGGAGACGTCGGATACGCTCGAACTCGAACGCGAGGGAGAACGCGTCGAGGTGTTCGTCGACGCCGTGACCGCGCCGCCGGACCTGGTGATCTTCGGGTCCGGACACGATGTCGCGCCGGTCGCCGACCTCGCCTCGCAGGTCGACTTCCGCGTCACCGTCGCCAGCTTCCGCGGGGCGGCCGCCACCGAGGAGCGGTTCCCCGACGCCGACGAGGTCGTCTCGACATCCCCGGCCGACATCCGGGATGCGCTCGACCTCGACGAGACGACGTACGCGGTCGTGATGACACACAACTTCATCGACGACCGCATCGCCCTCGAAGAGTTGCTCGAGACGTCCGTTCCCTACATCGGATTGCTCGGCCCACACGAGCGCTTCGAGGAGATCCGCGAGGACCTCAGCGGGGACGGGCGGGAGCTGACCGGCGAGGAACTGGAACGACTCTACACGCCCGCGGGGCTGGATCTGGGCGGCGGCACGCCGTTTCACATCGCCCAGTCCATCGCCGCCGAGGTCACTGCGGTCCGCTTTGGCCGCGATCCGAAACACCTCCGGGAACGCGAGGGTCACATCCACGAGCGACCGTCACTCCAACAGTAGCCCGGAACCGGTGCCCGTCGCTCACAGCCCCAGCACGTCCGCGTGGCGGTCCAGTATCTCGTCGAGTGACACGCTCTTGGTTTTGAGTTCGTAGCGAACCCGCACGATCGGGACGGCAACGTCGATTAGTCGCCCGAGGTCGTGGGGCGTCCCCGACACGACGACGTCCGGATCGGCGTTGTGGACCGTCTCCTCGAGCTCTCGGATCTGGTCCTGGCTGTACCCCATCGCGGGGACGACGGAATCGAGGTGGTCGTACTCCTCGAAGACGCGTCGGAGCGATCCGACGGCAGCCGGCCCGGGGTCGATCATTTCCGCAGCTCCGTACTGCCGGGCGGCGATCAGTCCGGCCCCGTGGGGGGCGTCGCCGTGCGTGACCGTCGGCCCGTCTTCGACGACCAGGGCCCGCTTGCCGGCAATTGCGTCCCCATCGGCGGTGATCGTCGAGTCAGCGTGGACGAGCTCGGCGGCGGGATTCGTCTCCCGGACGTTCTCCTCGACTTCCCGGATGGCGGATTCCTCGGCCGTGTTCTCCTTGTTGATGATGACGTAATCCGCGAGCCGGAGGTTCGTTTCGCCCGGGTGGTAGCCCAACTCGGCGCCGGGTCGGTGCGGATCGGCCAGGACGAAGTGGACGTCCGGTCTAAAGAACGGGAGTTCGTTGTTGCCGCCGTCCCAGAGGATGACGTCGGCTTCGGCCCCCGCCCGATCGAGTATCGCCTCGTAGTCGACGCCGGCGTACACCACGTGTCCCCGTTCGAGGTGGCCTTCGTACTCCTCGCGCTCCTCGATCGTGACCTCGCTCTCGTCCAGTTCCTCGAGCCCCCCGAACCGCTGGACTCGCTGGACGACGAGATCGCCATACGGCATCGGCTCGCGGACGACGACGACGTCCGTGCCGCGGTCGGTCAGCAGGTCGGCGAGTAACCTGGTCGTCTGTGACTTTCCACAGCCGGTTCGGACGGCGTCGACTGCGATAACCGGCACGTCGGCCTCGAGCATCATCTCGTCGGGGCCGATCAGACGGAAGTCGGCACCGGCGGCGAGGGTCCGGGAGGCCTGGTGCATCACGTGGTCGTGGGAGACGTCGGAGTAGGAGAACACCACCGTATCGACCGCACGCTCGTCGACGATCGCCTCGAGTTCGGCCTCCGGACGGATCGGAATCCCGTCGGGGTAGCGGTCACCGGCGAGTTCCGGCGGATACCGGCGCTCCGGAGAGTCCTCGAGTTCGCCGATGTTCTGTGACTCCGTCTGTGTAAACCCGACGACATCGGTCGATTCGTCGTCTCTGAAGACGGTATTGAAGTCGTGGAAGTCCCGACCTGCGGCGCCCATGATGACGATCCGGGTAGACTCCATACAGGACGAGCGATGCCCGGGGAGTAAAGGCTAATCCCCGGTGACACGATCTGTCGCTGCTCATATACCGGTCGACGTAAGCCCTGATACTTTCAGCCTGGAACATCCGGCTGAGACGTATCAAAAGTTACGTCGACCGGTATACTAACGGCTATACGCCCGTGAGCGATTTCGACCCTCCGTGGGGTCGACTCTGCTCACGACGGTATAGCCGTCAGTATCAGAGGGGGTCTCGACGCCGGCCTACCCGTCGGCGTCGACCACCTCGAAGAGCTTTCCCCAGTTCTCGTCGTCTTCGGCTTCCGGAAGCATGTCGCGGAGTTGCTGGAAGTCAGACTCCGGGACGGCTGTCGCCACGAGGTCAACGACGACCCGTGCGTGGTAGGCTGCGTCCGCCGGGTCCGCGCTCTCGATCTCGCTGACGCGCTCGACGAACTCGCTCCAGTCGAATCGCTGGCCGTGCTCGTGGACGGCACCCGTCAGATACCACCTGATCTCCATCGGGAGGGAGGCTGCGAGGTCCTCCGCGTTCCCCTCGGGGATGCGCTGGCCGAGCGTCATCAGCGTCGCCCGGATCGTCCGAACAGTCTCTCCCGTTCCCGGAAGCTCCAATCGATGCTGAATCTCACCCGTGAATTCATCGAAGTTCATACATTCTAATGATCGACGAGACGAGGTGTTAATTAGCACGACTGTTCCCGCGGAGTGAAAACCCAACTTGTGGGAACTGCCGTATACTACAAGCGTCTCAATAGTGTAACTTCACCTGACAATGAGTCGGACCAACCGATTCGAAGACCGGACAGACGCCGGGGAGCAACTCGCGGACGCCCTGGTGGACCGGGATATTGGCGCCGACGTCGTGCTCACCATTCCGCGGGGTGGACTCCCGCTGGGGCGAGTCGTCGCGGATGCACTCGAGGCACCCCTGGACGTCGTCGTCGCGAAGAAGATCGGGGCTCCGGACAACCCCGAGTTCGCGATCGGCGCCGTCGCGAGCGATGGGAGCGTCTGGCGCAACGAGCGGGCGATCGAGAGAGGAGTTAGCGACGAGGAGTATTTCCAGCGAAAGCGCGAGGAGGAGGCGGAGAATGCCCGACAGAAGGCGGACCGATACCGGGGGGACCGGCCCGAACTGGATCTCGAGGGACAGCGAATCGTGCTCGTCGACGACGGCGTCGCGACCGGATCGACCGTCAGGGCGTGTCTCGAGCGTGTTCACAACGCCGGGGCCTCGGCTGTCGTCCTCGCGGTGCCCGTCGGGCCTCCCGACACGATCAGCGAACTGGAGGCGGACGTCGACGACGTCGTCTGCCTCGAGACCCCGGAGAGCTTCCGAGGGGTGGGCCAGTTCTACGACCGGTTCGATCAGGTCAGCGACGAAGAAGCAATGGCGTACCTCGAGAGGGGGGGATAGGGTACAAGACAGCCCGGACGTGTATGTCGGACAGGGGTGTATCTGAGCCATGCCCACGACAGATCCCTTCGAGGAACACACCGGCCGATACGAGGCCTGGTTTGAGACCTACGCGTACGCCTACCAGTCGGAGATAACCGCCCTCAGACGGCTGCTCCCGGACCCCGGCTACGGGGTGGAGATCGGCGTCGGCAGCGGCCGGTTCGCCGCTCCGCTCGACATCACGGTCGGAGTCGATCCAGCCGATGAGATGCTTGCGCGCGCTCGTTCGCGCGACATCGAGGTCGTAGAGGGGGTCGCAGAAGCGTTGCCGTTCCGGGCGGACACCTTCGACACCGCGCTGATCGTGACCACGATCTGTTTCGTCGACGACATCCCGGCCACGCTGGCCGAAGCGAGGCGGATACTGGGGCCTGACGGCACGCTCGTGATCGGATACATTGACAAGGAGAGCCCGGTCGGGCGCATCTACCAGGAGAAGAAGGCGGCGAACCCCTTCTACCGGGAGGCGACGTTCGTCTCTACCGACCAGCTCGTCGACGAACTCGACGACGCCGGCTTCACCGACCGCGAGTTCGTCCAGACAATCTATCGCTGGATCGACGACATCGACGAGCCAGAGCCCGTCGAGGAGGGGTACGGTGAGGGCTCGTTCGTCGGGATCAAGGCCACCCGTCCGACCTGACGGTCGAGCAGGTACTTCAAGCCCGGCCCGATTCTCGCCCCGGGAGAACGGGCGCGGTAATTATACCCGTGACACCCGTACACACAAGTGTGGTCATAGAGTCTACCGTGCGCGCGCCAACCAACGCAGTCGCGAACTCGATTTCCACAGAGCTATGGACATAAGAGACGCTATTTCGACAGACTACCTGTCGTTCGACCCCGAGGCGCGGGTGTCGAAACTCGCCGGCGCGTTCGAGGACCAGTCGACCAGAGGTGTCGTCGTCGCGGGCGACTCCTTCGAGGGGGTCGTCACGAGGCGACAGCTGGCCACCTCACATCACCAGCCCAACCAGAAGCTGGGGTCGCTGGTCTGGCACGTTCCACGCCTCACGCCCGACGAGGGGGTCCGAAAGGTCGCACAGCTGATGATCGACAGCGACGCCCACCTGCTCCCGGCCTTCGAGGGCAAGGAGCTGGTTGGTGTCGTCACCGCCGACAGTATCCTCCGCCAGGTTCTGCCCTTCCTCGATGCGGCGACAGTCGAGGACGCGTACAGCGCCGAACTCGTCTCGATTGCACCGGACGCGACGATCGGGGAGGCGCTCCACGAACTCCGGGAAAATCGGTTCACACACCTGCCAGTCGTCGAAGACGACGAGGCAGTCGGGATCCTGAGCATCTACGATATGGTGTCCCTGACCATCAGACCCGAGCGACAGAGTCAGGGCGGGGACGCGAGTGGAACTGACTCGTTCGGGGGCGAGGTGTCCCAGAGTAGCGGGCGCGCGGGTCGTGGCGGCTTCGGTGCCCGGGAGGGCGAGAGCCAGCGGATGCTCGACCTGCCGGTCCGCGACCTGATGGCCTCGCCAGTGCGGACGATTCACCCCGGCGAGACGCTGGATACGGCCGTCGAGGAGATGTTCGAGTTCGGCGGGTCGTCGCTAATCGTCACGACAGACGGGGCGCCACACGGAATACTCACGAAGACCGACGTCCTCGCCTCGCTCACCTGGGAGGCGGGGGGAAACCGGGCCGTACAGGTCTACGGCGCCGACCTGCTGGACGACATAACCTACGACGACATTGTGGCGATGGTCGAGAAGTTCGACGACAGGGATCACGGAATGAGCGTCCTGGACGCGAAGATCCACCTCCACGAACACGACGAGACACAGCGTGGAACCCCCCTTCTCCTCGCGCGGATTCGGCTCCACACTGACAGGGGCCTGGTACTCGCTTCCGGGGAAGGGTACGGGGCCAGCCAGGCCCTGAACGAGGCACGCGACGTTCTGGAGCGGCGCATCCGGGACCGGAAAACGCACGGCCAGAGCAAGAAGCCCCCGGACGAGGAGTTCTGGGAGAAACGCTTCGGCTGGATGTTGGAGGAGTGATACTAACGGCTATACGCCCGTGAGCGATTTCGACCCCCCGCGGGGTCAACGATGCTCACGACGGTATAGCCGTCAGTATGAGTCACCAGCGGGAGCCACTCGTCGACGGGTACCGGTTCGCCGACGACCGCCTCGACGGCTCGCTGGTACCCCCGGTGTGCCGGCCGGAAGGTGTTTCCGTCGCGCTCGCGGAAGTACGCGCCCAGTTCCCTGTCCCAGACCTCGCTCGCCTCGGTCGGCTGCAGGTCGAATCTGACGGACAGCCCCGCGACGAACAGCTCGCGCCCTCGCTGGACCGAGCCCTGGTCCAGTATCACCCCGCCGATGTCCCAGAACACTGGCAGACTGTATCTATCACTTTGGACATTTCACCGGGGAACGAGAAGAATCCTGTGACACGCTCCGGTTGGTAGCTGACGCCGGACCCTAATATCACTGACCGGGAATTCCCGAGCTATTATTGTATCCATCACTTCGACCGTTAGGTATGTACGACAAAATACTGGTGGCGACCGACGGAAGCTCCCCGGCCAACCGCGCAATCACCCACGCGCTGGAGCAGGCCGAACGCTCCGAGGCCGAACTCCACGCAATCTACGTCGTGGACACCGACCGCTACGCCGAGCCGGCGCTGAGCAGCACCGAACTGGAGACGAACGAGGCCGAGGCGTGGGGCAACGAGCAACTCTCGTCCGTCGAGGAACGGGCGGAGTCCCTCGAAGTCGAAGTCAAGACGCGGTCCTGTCACGGCAAGCCCTACGTCGAGATCATCAACTACGCCGACGAGATCGACGCCGATATGATCGTCCTCGGGTACCAGGGTCACTCTCACACCGAGACCGACCAGATCGGGAGCGTCACGGACCGCGTCGTTCAGAACGCGGGCCGCCCGGTCTTCGTCGTGTGACCACCCCTCCACCTGTCAGCTTCCACCATGTAGGTGGTTGCCAAGATTGATACTGCTGGTCGCGGTATCATGGGTATGAGCAGACAGATCGGGGACCAGTTGAGCGAGGCCGAGATTGACGACTACCTCAAACAGTCGGGGCTGGGCGTGCTCGGGTTTGCAAGCGATGGGGAGGCGTACACGATCCCCATTGCCTTTGCCTTCGACGGGGATCGGTGCATCTTCCGGTTTCTCATGGGCCAGACGAGCGAGAAGCGTGACTTCCTGGCGGACACGGAGACGGCCTCGCTGACCGTGTACTCGTGGATGGGCAAAAACGAGTGGCGGAGCGTGGTCGTCAGGGGCCCCCTGAGGGAACTCCCCGACGAGGAACTGACACTCGCTGCTACCCGGTTCTCCGAGGTGGGCGAGGAGGCCGCCCTGGAGATATTCAACCAGCCGATATCTGAGATGGACTCGGCCTGGTACGAACTGCGCATCGAGGAGAAAGACGGGCGCGGCGCCTTTTCCTGACAAGTTCTGTATTGCTATAGCTAATTACAATATATCTAATTATTCCTATTCGGTTTTTCTGTCTCCCAGATACATACAAAACCCCTTCTGTCCGACTGGAACGATGTCTCTTGATCTGATGACACCGTTCTTCTATGTTCGTAATGTATATAAGTACTTTAATAATTATGCGTTAGTTCTGTGTTTCGCGACAGCTCCGACTATGACGAGCCGACCACCCAGCGCCATCGTTCCTCGTAGGTCCCATCGACCGGTTCGAGCAGGTCGCGCACATTCCGGGCGCGGTCCTCAGTCGTCGCCCGGGGATAGAGGCGCGCCCCCAGGGCGGGGATGGTATGAAAGAGGCGGATGTCGTCGGCAGTCGACGCGAACCGCCAGGTTCCCTCGACGGTATCGAACGCCTCCGAGACGGCGCCGATCACGTCGTCGGGATCGGCCGGGGACCGGGACTCACGCCCCAGCGACGCAAAGACGTCCCGCCCATCGTCGTCGAACCAGCCGACCGGGACGACGGCGCCGACGACGCCACCGGGCCGCAGAACCCGCGCGGCCTCCCGGATGGCGAGCTCTGGCTCTGGGACCAGAAACAGCGAGGCCGTGTACGCGATAGCGTCGAGTGATCCGCCGACTAGGGGAAGGCTGTCGAGGTCCCCCTGTACGCCTGTCCCTGCGTCGTTCGCCTGCAGCATCCCGCGGCTGATGTCGAGTGCGACGAGCGTCGACGCCCCGCCCTCGAGCACCCCCGTGCTCGCCCCCGACCCAGCTCCGGCGTCGAGTACCGTATCCAGCGACCGCTCCGACCGGCGTCTCATCTCGGCCCACAGCAGGCGCGCGAGCGACGAGAACCGGCGCGTCCGACGCTCGTAGGCGTCGTAGGCCGTGACGCTCTCGTCGAAGTTTCCCCTGACGGCATCCTTCATACCTGCTGGCAAAGCGAGCGTCGTGTTATTGGTTTCGGACACCTTTTTGCCCTCGCCGTCGTACCCTGATTGAGATTCCATGGACGACCAGCCAGACGAGTCGCGGACGACAGGCGAGAGGACGCCGTCGGGGGACGACGGTTCGGACCGGACGGCCATCGTCAGGGAGCTGTACGATCAGATCCCGTTCCACCGGGCACACAACATCGAGGTCATCCTCGTGACGCCGCGGCGGGCCGAGACGAAGTTCCCCTTCGAGGAATCACTCGTCGGGAACCCGGACGTCGAGGCGATCCACGGCGGCGTCATCAGCTCGCTCGTCGACCTCACAGGTGCGGCGGTCTTCGTCGGCCAGTGCGAGGACTACACGCCGACCGTCGACCTGCGGGTCAACTACCTGACTGCCGCCAGGCGACAGCCGCTGTATGCCAACGCAACCATCCAGCGCTCGGGCGGGAACATCGGCGTCGCGCACGTCGAGGTCGAGTCCGGCGACGACGTCTGTGCAACCGGCACCGGCGTCTACAAGCTGAGCCATGAGTGACTTCCCCGTCGACAGGGTGATCGACGCCCACGTCCACCTGATGCCCGACCGCCTGATGCGCGCGATCCGGGAGGCGCTCAACGACGCCGCAGGGTGGGGCTTTGACCACCCGACTGATCTCGACTCTATCGAGGGGACGCTGGCTGCGGCCGGCGTCGAACGGTTCGTCGCACTCCCGTACGCTCACCGGCCCGGCGTAGCAAAAGACCTGAACGGCTGGATCTGCGAGACTGTGGGGCCCTCCGAGCGCGCGATACCCTTCGGGACAGTCCATGCGGGGGATGACGACGTCGGTGGGATCGTCGAGCAAGCTTTCGAGGGCGGCGCACGCGGGCTGAAGTTCCAGTTGCCGGTCCAGGGGTTTCCGGCCGACGACCCGCGACTCGACCCCGCCTATGAAGCCGCCGCGGCGTGGGACGTCCCCGTCGTGCTCCACGCCGGGACTGCACCGATGTTCGAGGGCGATCCCAACGTGGGCGTCGAGAACTTCCGTTCGTTCCTGTCGTCGTTCCCCGACGTTCGGGTCTGTGCCGCACACATGGGGACCTACCAGGTCGAGGAGTTCCTCGCTGTCGCCCGCGAGTACGACACTGTCTTCCTGGACACCACCTTCGCCATGTCGTCGGTCGCGGAGAGGTACATGGACTTCGATCCGTCCTCGATCACGGACGAGACGCTGATCGACCTCTCGGAGTCGATCATGTACGGCTCCGACTACCCCAACATCCCCTACCCCTACGAGCGGGAGCGTGCCCACCTGCTGAGCCGCGACCTGCCCGCCGCCGTCGAGCGCGACATCTTTTCGCGGACTGCGCGGCGCTTTCTCGGCGAGAGCGTCGACTAGCGGGCGAAAATCCTGTGGATTTTCGTCCGGCAGTATCAGTACCGACTGTCCACGACCCCACCCTCGTCGAGTTCCTCGACGACGCGGATCTCGTCGGGCGTGATGAGCAGCCGGTCGCCGAGGGCGGCGGCGAGTTCGGTCTCGTCGGCCTGGCCCTCGCAGACGACGGTCAGATGGTCGGTCGTCTCGGGCTGGTCGACCTCGATGCGGTACTGGCCGGTCAGCCCCGAAAAGCCGGCGAGGACGGTCTCGATGCTCTCGGGGTACACCTTCACGCCCTTGACCTTGAGGCGCTGGTCGGTGCGGCCGATGACGCCGTCGGGCATGACCACCTCCCCGTCACGGCGTTCGAGTTCCGCGAGGTCGCCGGTCCGGTACCGGACCAGCGGGACACCCTCCTTGCGGACGTGGGTGACGACGACCTCGCCGCGCTCGCCAGCCTCGAGAACCTCGCCCGTATCGGGGTCGACGATCTCGACGATCGCGTAGTCGTCGACGACGTGCAGGCCGTTTTCCTCGGCGGTCTCGGCGGCGACGGGCATGATGTGACGTGTCCCGAAGTAGTCGACGGCCGTCGATGCGTCGATGGCCCCCTTGACGGCCTCTCGCTGGCCGGGGACGGACGTGAACGGTTCGCCCGCGCCGACGAACGTGTCGACCGACGCGCCCTCCGACCCGAGTTCCAGCGCGAAGCTCGGATTGCCGACCAGCGCGTCGACGTCGTACTGCTGGATGGTCGCCGCGGTCTGTTCGGTGTCGCCCGGTCCGAGCGGGAACACCTCCGTGCCAAGCTCCTCCAGCGCGCGGTGGAGGACGTATCCGGTGCCGAACAGCTCGTAGCCGAAGGTGTTGACGACGCGGTCGCCCGGATCGATCCCGGCCCGTTCCAGGACTTCGGCGTTGATCTCCGCCTGGTGAGTCAGGTCATCGTACGTGTCAAAGACGGGCGCGAGATCCCCGCCCATCGGCGAGAACGTGACCATCGCCGCGCCGTCGTAGAGGGTTCCGGTCGGCGGCTCCGCGTCGAAGTCCGCCGCCAGGTCTCCTGTCGTGGTGAATGGTATCTCCCGGAACGCCTCCCAGGAGTCGACCTCTCCCGGTTCGGCGTCCGCTTTGGCGAACGCTTCGGCGTAGAAATCGTGGTCGGCCGCCCGCTCCAGTTGCTCCCGGACGGCAGACAGCGTCTCGGAGTTGTACATCACCTGTATGCACGACGAGACGACATAAAAATCCCCCAGGATTTTCGTCCGTCAGTATGCGAAGGGCCACTTCCGCAGATACTCCTTGATCTTCCCGAGCGCGGCGAGGACGCCCTTCGGTTCGACGGCCAGCACGACGATGATGATCATCCCGAAGAAGACGGGCACGAGCGCGGTCGCGTTCAGCCCGGTCGCGCTGGCGGCGACCTGCAGAACGTTCTGGAGGGTGTCCTGCAACAGCGTGACGACGCCCACGCCGAGCAGGGCGCCCCAGACGCGCCCGAGGCCGCCGAACAGCAACATCACGTAGTGTTCGAGGGTGAGATCGAGCGTGAAGTAGCTCGGATCGATGAAGCCGATGTAGAACCCGAAGAGGCCGCCGGCGACGCCGATCATGAACCCGCCCACGCCGAAGGCCATCAGCTTGTTCCGGAAGACGTTGACGCCCAGCACCGCGGCCGAGAGGTCGTTCTCGTGGACCGCCCGGAACATCTTCCCGATTCCGGTCCGGGAGAGATTCAGCGACAGGAGCGCAAAGAGGAGCATCCCGAGGAGTGCGAGGTAGTAGATGTCGAGGTCGGTCCCCACCTCGGCAAAGGGGCCGAGGAGGCCGACCGTCGACGGGAACTGTTGCTGGGAGCCCCCGTGGATGAAATCAGCTCGCCCGTTGTTGAAAAACCACTCTGCGATGAACTGCAACGCGAGCGTCGAGATAGCGATGTAGAAGCCCTTGACCCGGAAGGAGGGGAGGCCGAAGGCGACGGCCACGAGTGCCGCGATGAGGCCTCCGGCGATCAGCGCCGGCAGGAGGCCCACGCCCGTCCCGAGGATCTGGCTGGTCGTGTAGGCGCCGATGGCCATGAACGCCCCCTGGGCGAGGACGATCTCGCCAGCGTATCCCAGGATGACGTTCAACCCGAGGACGGCGATTGCGAAGATGTAGGCCTGCGAGAGCAGCGACACCGTTCCGCCGCCGCCGAGGACGAAGGGTGCGATAAACGGGAGCGGGAGCCCAAGGACCAGCGCAATCCGCATGGTGCGCCAGGGAACCAGTCCCATCCGCGACTCGTAGTCCGTGAAGTACTCCCCGCAGGGCATTCAGGTCACCTCCCTCTGTCGGGGGGTCATCGCGGCTGCGCGGGCAGCCGGTGCTGTGCCGTCAGAGTGCCACGAACTGGCTCGCGAGCGTCTCTCGTACATGTTATCTGTCCCGGACATCATAGCCTCTCGATTCGTTCGGTGCCGAACAGGCCGTACGGCTTCACGATGATCACCACGAGGAGGAAAAGCAGCGGCAGTATCTGTCCGAATCCGGGGCCGAAGTCGATGAGCGCGCTGCCGCCCTCGAAGTAGAAGGAGCCGTACTGTTCGAGCAGCCCCACGACGAGGGCACCGATGAAGGCCCCGAGGACGCTGTCCAGCCCCCCGAAGACGACGGCGGCGAAGATGACGATGCCCGTCGCCTCGATGGAGAAGCCGGCGCCGCCACTCGACATCGCAAGCAAGATTCCTCCGATTGCTGTGATGGCGATCGAGATCGTCCACGCGAGCGCGATGGTGCGCTCGATGGAGACCCCAAGTACCATCGCCGCCTGTTCGTCGGTGGCCGCCGCACGGAGTATCGATCCGGTAACCGTCGACCGGAAGAACAGCATCAGCGCCGCGACGACCACGAGCGCCAGCAACACTGCGATGGCGTAGGCGGCCTGGATGGAGGCGCCCAGCGGGAGTCCGATCGACCAGTCGAAGATGAGTTCGTCGGGGTAGCCACGGAAGTTCCGGCCGAACAGGAAGGCGATGAAGCCGGAGAGGATCCCCCCGAGCGCCAGCGTCACGATGATAACCGACAGCACGGGCTCGCCGATGAACTGCCGGAAGATGACGCGCTCGAGGAGAATTCCCAGCACGACGCCGAGGGCAATCGTCCCCACGACCGCCACCCACGCCGGCAGCGGGGCCTCCAGCAGCGCGCCGGTCCCGATGACGACGACGCCGTAGGCGCCGACCATGGCGATCTGCCCCTGTGCGAAGTTGAGCACGCCGGTCACCTTGTAGATGAGCGCAAAGCCCATCGCGATGAGGGCATAGAGCGCCCCCAGGCCGACGCCGGAGACAGTGATGTCGACGAAGGTGGTGACGTCGACCATCTACCGCACCTCCGCCTCGGCGTCGACTGACTCTGCGAGTGGCTCGTCGACGTCGACCACCCGCATCGTCCCGCTCTCTTCCGATTCGCGCCCGTCCTGATACGTGATCGTGAGTTCCATGTCTATCTGATCGCTGCCGTCGTACAGCCCCGTCACGAGGTCGACGTACCGGTCCATGACCACCTCCCGCCGGAGCTTGCCGGTCCGGGTGAGTTCGCCGTCGTCGGCGTCGAACTCCTTGAACAGGACGACGAACCGCTGGATTGGGTCCTCGAGGTCCTCGTTGGTCTCGGCGACGACCTCGCGCATCAGCTCCAGCACGGGCTCCTTCTGTGTGAGGTCGCGATAGCCCGTGTACTGGATGTCCCGCTGGTCGGCCCACTCGGCGACGTTGTCGAAGCGGATGTTCAACACGGCCGTCAGTTCCGCGTGGCCGTCGCCGATCACCATCGCCTGCTTCACGTAGGGGTTGAACTTCAGCTTCGTCTCGACCGAGATCGGCGCGATGGCGGTGCCATCCTCGAGTTCGATGACGTCGTCCATCCGATCGAACACCTTCACGTGGCCGTCGTCGGTGATGGCCCCGAAGTCGTCCGTGTGGAGCCAGCCGTCCTCGATAGCCGACTCGGTCTTCTCGGGCATCCCGTAGTAGCCCGAGGTCACTACGGGCCCACGGACGAGGAGTTCGCCCCCCGGCGTGATGCCCACCTCGACGTTCGGGAACGCCTCGCCGACCGAGTCGACCTGGACGTCCGCATCGCGGTGCATTGTCACGAACCCGCAGACTTCGGATTGCCCCCAGATCTGCTTGAGCGGGACGCCGAGCGCGTGGTAGTACTCGAAGTGGTCCTCGCCCAGCGGGCCGCCGCCGGTGTAGACGTTCTTCGCGCGCTTGAGGCCGATCTTGTCGAGGATGGGTCGGTAGGCCACCCAGTAGGACAGCCAGTGGGCCGCCCGGAGCCACGCCGGAGGATCCTCGTTGTTCCTGTCGCCGATGATGTAGTCGGCGTACGTCCGGCCGATGCTCATAGCCTTCTCGTAGACGAACCGCTTCAGCCGGGTGGTGTTCTCGATTCTCGCCTTCACGTCCGCGACCCACGCCTCGTAGCCGTTGGGCGAGGAGAAGATGATCTCGGGGCCGATCTCGCGCAGATCCTCGTCCTCGGTTTCGGGCTGTTCGGGAAAGTTCGCGGTCCACCCGCCGACGAAGGCCGCAGCCATCAGTATCATCTGCTCGCCGACCCACGCCATTGGGAGGTACGAGAAGTAATCCGACTCCCGCGGGAGCGGGTCGATTTCGATGGCCGCGTTGGCGAGGTTGATGAAGTTGAAATGCGACAGCTGCACCCGCTTTGGCATCCCGGTCGTGCCCGAGGTGGGCGTCAGCACCGCCGGCGACTCCGGATCGATGTCCTTGATGCGCTCGTGGAGGTAGTCCTCGGCGACCGCGCCCGATTCGAGGCGCTCGCGGCCGCGGGCCTCGATGTCGTCGTAAGCGACCACCTCGAGGCCGTGGGTGTCCTTCTCGCCGTTCTCGTAGCGGAACATCCCCTTCTCGTCGCGGTAGACGACCGTCTCCAGGGAAGGGACGTCGTCGGCGACCAGGAGTATCTTGTCGACCATCTCCTGGTCCTCGGCGTAGACCACTCGCGGCTCCATGAGCTCCAGCTGTTTCCGGATGTCCTCCGGGAGCATGTCCTCGTAGTTGGGCGCGGCCATGCCGCCCAGCGACTGTGCGGCCAGCCACGCCCACAGCTGGTGTGGGCGGTTGTAGCCGATGGTAAAGAGAATGTCATCCTTGCCGAAGTCGTACTCCGCCAGGCCGAGTGCGAAGTGTTCGACCCGCTCGTAGTACTCCTCCCAGGTGAACTCCTTCCAGACCCCGTAGCGCTTCCAGCGGAGCGCGGTCTCGTCGGGGTGTTCCCTGGAGTGGTCGATGAGTATCTCCGGCAGGGCGCGATCGGAGACGATGGGGACGTCCTCGCCTGCCGGTGCGGACAGGACCTCCTCGACACGGAGGCCAGAGTGGGGGCCGTCGGCGGATTCCATCTCTTCGGTCGCCACCGTCAGTCCACCCCCGTGTACACGCGTGCGACTTCGGGATCCTCGGTTACCTCCGCCGGCGGACCACGGGCGATGATCCCGCCCTTCTCCAGGACGATCATCCGTTCCGAGACCGACGTCACGACCTCGAGGTCGTGTTCGATCATCACGAGCGTCAGCTCCTCCTCCTCGTGGAGATCCGTCAGGAATCGGATCATGTCGTACTTCTCGTCGAAGGTCAGCCCGCTCATGGCCTCGTCGAGGAGGAGGACGTCGGGTTCGAGTGCCAGTGACCGGGCGAGGTCGACGCGGCGCTGGACCCCGAGCGGCAGTGTCGCGACCGTCGAGTGGCGGTACTCCCACAGCTCCAGGTAGTCGAGTATCTCCTCGACGCGGCGCATGTTCTTCGCCTCGAGGGAGCGGCCCGATCCGTAGTACAGCATCGCCGAGAGGAGGTTCGGCCGCTCCCTGACCGCCCGGACCGTCATCACGTTCTCGAGGACGTCCTCGCTCTCGAACAGTTCCAGTCCCTGGAAGGTCCGGCCGAGCCCCTGCCGAGCGCGGTAGTGTTCGGGCTTCCTGGTGACGTCCTCGCCGCCGAGGTAGACGGTCGCGCCGGGGTCGGGCTCGTAGAACCCGTTGAGCACGTTCAGGAGGGTTGTCTTGCCGGCGCCGTTCGGGCCGACGATCGACACCCACTCGCCGTGGTCGATGCCGATGTCGACGTCGTCGACAGCCGTGATCGAGCCGAAGGTCTTCGTGACCTCGCGACAGCCGATCGCCGCCTCCTCCGGGGGGACGGCCGGCCCGCCACGGATTGTCGATGCCCTCACATCGGCGCCGGCCCCGGCCTCCTCAGTACTCACTGGCCTCACCTCCCCGGACTGGCGGCTGGTCTGGCCCTCGTTCGGTCGCAGTCACCGTATCCATGCTCAGGTCCACCTCTTTCGTATCTTGTAGTGACGGATGTCCTTGTACCGCGAGTCCTCGCTCGACGTTCCGAGGTAGAACTCCTTTATCTCCTCGCGTTGCATCAGCTCGTCGGCCGGGTCGTGGAGCTCGATCTGGCCGTTCTCCATCACGTAGCCGTAGTCGGCGATCCCCAGAGTCCGCTTTGCGTTCTGGTCGGCGATGATCATCGTGATGTCCTCCTTGCGGTTGATCTCGACGAGGGTGTCGAAGATGTCACGCACGAGCTTCGGAGCCAGTCCGAGCGACGGCTCGTCGAGCAGGAGGAGCCGGGGCCGGTGGATGAGCGCCCGCGCGACGACGAGCATCTGCTGTTGGCCGCCGCTCGCGTACCCCGCCTTCAGATCGAGGATGTCCTCGAGTTGCGGGAAGTACTCGAAGGCGATCTCGTAGTCGTCCTTCTCGAACCGGAAGCGCCGGCCCTCACGGTAGAGGCCACAGCGGAGGTTCTCCTCGACGGTCAGATCCTCGAAGACGCGCCGACCCTCGAGGATGTGGGTGATTCCGCGGTCGACCATCTGGTTTGCCCCGTCGTTGGTCACGTCCTCGCCGTCGTAGAAGACGCTCCCGCGGGTAACCTCGCCACGCTCGCTGCGCCCGATGCCGCTTATCATCTTCAGGATCGTCGACTTCCCGGCGCCGTTGGGGCCAAGGAGCGCCACGATGTCACTCTCCTCGACGGACATGGAAACGCCCTGGACCGCCAGGAAGTGGCGGTCGTAGACGATTTCGACGTTGTCGAGTTCGACGACCGACTCTCGGGCGGCGGTCGACGCCGCCTCGCGCTCGCTCGTTGTCATCAGAGCCCGATCCAGTCGTCACGCCGGGGCAGTTCGATCGTCGTATCGAACTCCAGGGAGCCGTCCTGGACCTCGTAGGTCCGGCCGGTCATCGTCGGCCGCCGGTCGTCCTCCGAGTACGTGAACGGCTCGGCGAGCCCCCACATGTCGTCGTCCTCGATGGCGAACATGCCTTCGCGGAAGTTCGACCCCTCAGTCGGGTCGAGGCCCATCTCCATCGCGTTCTGTGCGCCCTTGAGCGCGAGCAGCGCGTGAATGGCCCCCCGCACGTAGTTGAGGTTCGCCTCCTCGGCGTTGTCCATGTCGCGGCCCTCGCGCTCGAAGTTCTCGCGGATCATCTCGGCCCCGTCAGTGTCCGATTCCAGGACTTCCTCGAAGGTCGGGAACGCGTTGGCCAGGCGGGCCCCCTCGAACACGTCGGGGGACTGTGCGACGCGGAACTCGTCCACCGTGTAGGTCAACCCACAGACGGTCACGTCCGGGTAGATGTTGTCCTTGTCGGAGAGCAACACCTGCATCGGCGCGGCCGTATTCTGGTGAATGAGGTAGTCGACCTCGGCGTCGCGGGCCTGCCGGAGCTGTGATTCGGCCGAGTTGGCCGTCAGCGGGAGGTTGATGTCCGGCGCGACGTCCAGCCCCAGTTCCTCGGCGTACTGCTTGCCACCCTCGACCGGTGCCTGCCCGAACGGGTTGTTCGAGAAGATGAACGCGATGGTCGCACCGCCCTCGTTCTCGGCAATCCACTTCAGATGGGCACGCCCCTGGCTCGTGTAATCCAGATTCCCGAAGAAGTTGTACGGTGCCTCCTCGGTCAGCAGGTTCGCCGAGTAGGAGGCCGAGATGTAGACGATCTCGTCCTCGGCGACCGCTCCGGACAGCGCCTCTGTGTCGGCGGTCCCCCAGCCGATCATACACGGCGGCTCCTCGCCCGACGTGTACTGGTCGTAGTACTGCTGGGCCTGGGGCACCTCGTAGGCGTAGTCGTTGTTGGGGTGGTCGATCTCCGCACCCAGGGTGTCGTTTTCGTTCATGTACGCGATTGAGTCCCTGGACCCGAGTGCGGTCGGCCGGCCGACGTCGGAGGTCCCTCCGCTCTCGTCGTAGATCCCCGGGATCGTGATCGAACTCGGCATGTCGCCGCCGTCGCCGCCGTCGCCGCCGTCGCCACCGTCACCGCCGTC
>JAZKRS010000055.1:0-20013 GCA_036626435.1 Haloarculaceae archaeon
GGTTCAAATCCCAGTCCCACCGTGAGTGCGCGGCGCAAGATCGCGCCGCGCCGAACGACACCTGGGATTTGAGGTAGACCGGACGCGCAGCGAAGCGAGCACGTCCGGGCGTGGTTCAAATCCCAGTCCCACCGCGTTTGCTCCGAGCGACCACGCGAGCAGCAACGCGTCACCCGACACTGTCCTCGCGGTTCAGCACGAGTGCGACGTAGTACTCCTGGAGCGAATCATACTGATCGACCGCGATAGCCTCGCGCTCCCGGTCGAGGATGACAGCCCCGTCGTACATGACGGTCACGCGGTCGAGGAAGGGCTCGAAGTCGGTGACGTGGTGGGTCGAGACGACCACCGTGTTGCCGTCGGCAGCGTAGCCGTCGAGAAACGCGAGCAGGCGGTGTTTGGAGACGTCGTCGAGTGCGCCGAGGGGTTCATCAAGCAGGAGGTAATCCGGGTGCTTGAGCAACGCGAGCGCGAGGTCGAGTTTGCGCGCATAGCCCCCGGAAAGATCCCCGGCGGGCCGGTCGAGCGCGCCGCCGAGTCGTAGCTCGGAGACGAGCGTCTCCCGCCAGCCCGAATCCGGCGCGGCGACGAGGCCAGCGAAGACGTCGATGTTCTCTCGGACGGTCAGATCGGGATAGAAGTTGGGCTCCTGGAACCCACAGCCGATGGTCCCGTCCGGAGTCGAGACATCACCCTCCGTGGGCTGGGCCAGCCCAACCAACAGGCGAAACAGCGTCGTCTTCCCGGAGCCGTTGGGGCCGATGAGGCAGTGGAACTGGCCGCCGCCGAAGGACAGCGAGACGCCGTCGACGGCCACCACATCGCCGTACACCTTCCGGACCGCGTCGACAGTGAGCGCCATCAGGTCGCCCTCCGGTAGTAGACCGCCGAGAGCTTCAAGCAGACGAGCGTCAGGGCCGCAAAGCCGGCCAGCGCGAGCAGCCAGTCGGCGAACAGGCCCAGCCCGAGGCCCTTCTGCATCGAACTCCGGGTGATGATCATCGAGTAGTGCGTCGGGGCCATCCTGACCAGTGTCTTCCGGAGCGGGGAGAAGTAGCCCACCGGGTAGGCCAGCCCGGAGAACCCGAGGAGCCCGATGAGCAACACCACGTTGAGGAAGCGCCCGAGCGTGCTGAACCGCAGGAGCACCATCACGGTCATGCTGATCGCAGCGAGAAACAGGAAGGTGAGCAGGAGCGTGACGATTGCGCCGACCGCGATCGAGTTCACCGCGTAGCCGAAGTACGCAGCCGCGCCCTGGAACACGAGTATCGGAACCAGCATCAGCAGGGTGAAGTAGATCAACTTCGCCCCGACGACCGCCTCGAGCGAGGATTCGGCGCGCAGCCGGTCGAGGACGTGTGCCTCCCGCGCGAGGTTGTAGGGGACGTACGTGAACGCAAACAGCATGATGACCACCATGAGGAAGATCGGCACCAGGTACTCGGGCAGGGAGTTGTCCGCGCCGATGACGCGGCGCTGGACGTTGATGTTTGCGTCCAGGATCCGGTCGAGCCTGAACTCCATGATCGAACGGATCGCAGTCGAGGGCTCCTTGAACGGGACGACGCTCCCGTCGACTGTGAGGACGAACGTCGCGTTGGAGTTGCCCGGATCGTCTATGTCGGGGGGGACAGTCACGATGGCGTAGACGGCTTCCCGCCGGAGCATCCGCTCTGCCTCGGCTTGCGAGTCGGCACTTTTCGGCTCGGCGAAGGCCGCGACGCCGCTGCCGACGAGGGTCAGATCTTCCGTCGAGACGTTCTCGTCTTGTGGGACGACGGCGATCGGCGCGTCCCGCGGGATGACCGTCTGGAATGCGACGCTCGTGTACGCGAACGTCGCCGGGAGCAAAAGCAGGATGAACACGAGCGCGAGGACGTTCCGCCTGCTCCAGTGAAGCTCCTTTTTCAGCAGTGAGACGATGGATACGATCACGGAGACGGCCTATCGCTCCAGCGTCCGCGCGTGACAATAAATACTGTGTGTCGCCGCCAGCCCCGACTGCGAATCGCAACTCGACACCCCTTCCCGGTAGGCGAGTTCCCTCGCGGAGCACGACGCAGAGAGAAATCCTTTTGCGTGGGTCGGCAAACGTCCACACATGGACTGGCCACACGACCCAGACGGCGAGGAGGGCAGCGAGGGGCGCCGCAAGTACGGACATGCCATCCTCGCGAAGAAGGTCGACGAGGAGGAGGACTTCCCCTTCACTGCCGGGGAGTACGTCGAGCAGTACGGAGACCACCCCGTCCGGATCGACTACGAGCGCGTCGTCAGCGTCGCCGACATCTTCGGGGGCATCGACGACGACACCGAGTTCGCCGACTTCCCCGAGTTCCACCAGGTCGTCGGGGAACAGATGCGAGCGGACGACTACTGGCCGTACCGGCTCGAACACGCGTGAAGCGGGCCGCCGCGACATTTCCAAAGAAAGAAGCCCGACCGGCGCTAAGGAGTCCCCGTGACGAACACGCAGGTAACCCACATCCAGATCGACAACTACGGCCCCTGGACGGTCACCCCGGAGCCGCGCCGCGAGGTCGACCTGCAGACCTTGCAGTCGCGGCTGTATGCCGACCTCTCACAGCTGTTTGGCAACCGTGACGGCTACGTCTTCTTCGCCCGATTCGACAACATGGTCGCGGTCTCGAACGGGCTGGATATGGCCGACCACGAACTCATCCAGGAGTCCGTCGGGAACCGCTACCCGGTGACGATGAGCCTGAGCGTGGCGACCGACAGCTCGCCCGTGTCCGCGCTGGGAACCGCGACCCAGCAGCTCCAGGATGCGGGCAGCGCCCAGGACCACAACAGGCGCGAGGTCCTCGAAGGGCAGGTCGTCGACGAGGGGTCACGGACCGGCGATGACGTCCAGATCGCTCACTTCGACGTCGACGGCGTCACCGAGAAGTACACCGACCGCATCAACGAGTTCGACACTTTCATCCACATCGAACAGGGGTATGCGGAGCTGATGCAGTACATGCGCCGGGCCCACGAGTCGCTCTCGTTTTTCGTCGGCGGGGACAACGTCATCGCAGTCTGTCCGGATCTCGAACCGGCCGACTACAGGGATGCCGTCGATCACGTCCGGGAGACAGTCGACGTCGCTCTCAAGGTCGGGGTCGGCCGGGACCGCTCCCCTTCCGGTGCCGGGATGGACGCAAAGCACGCCCTCGAAATGTGTCGCGACGACGGGACCACGGTTGAGACTGGGTGGTAACCTCAGACGGTCTCAGAATGCGCCCGACCACACCACTACGGTGTAGATCGTCTTAAGCGTACTGGAGATACCTTTTTGTCGCTTGTGTGTTAACCTTCGGCATATGAACACCGCAGTCACGGTGCGGGAAGTGATGGACCGGGAGTACGTCGGCGTCAGCGAATCCGACGACCTGGTCGAGACGGTCGAGTTGCTCCTGCGGGAGGGCGCCGACACGGCGGTGGTCGTTCGCGGGAGCGAGCCGGTGGGCGTCGTCACAGAGCGCGACGTGCTGGCCATGCTGGTCGAGGGGCCGGACCCATACGACGCGACAGTCGAGGAGTCGATGACCGAGACCATCCCGAAGATCGAACCCGACGCGTCGCTCGATGCGGCGGCCGACAGGATGTCTGCCCGCGAGGCCCGCCGGCTGGTCGTCACGAACGGCGGCGAGCCTCTGGGCGTCATCACGGAACACGACCTGCTCGCGACGAGAGCACCGGAGCCGGGCGATCGCCAGGAGATGCCGGAGGCCTCCGTCGACTCCGGGGTGGGAACGGCCATGGCCGTCGACGCGGAAACCGAAGCCGAGGACACCTTCCAGGACCAGGGCATCTGTGAGGTCTGTGGCACCCTCACCCGGGACCTCGCGGCGTTCAACGGCCAGCTCCTCTGTCCTGATTGCCGTGACATGTGAGCCGTCGAATCCCACGAACGGGCGCCCTTCGACGTACCCGTCCGGATGCCGCTTTTCCGGAATTGGCCGGTCTCGGGGCCGTCTATCTGCGAGGAAGGTTGCGGACAACGAAGAATTTATACTTCGTACACCGGGACTGGTAGGACATGAGTGTAGGTAAATCGTACGAGCGCGGCCGGGAGTTGCTCGACTCGAATCCGCTGGGATTCGCACTCGGGCTTGTGCTCGTTGTCCTCCTGTTCGACCTCGTCCGGCAGCTGATCACCGGCGACCTTGACATCGCCCGGTTCGGCCTCATCCTCAAGGACGGGCTGATGCGGGGACTCGTCATCGGCCTCGCCGGCATCGGGCTCTCGCTGACGTACAGCATCCTCAACTTCGCGAACTTCTCACACGGCGATCTTCTCACGAGCGGGGCCTTCTCGGGGATGTCGGTCTCCTATCTCGTCGCCGGCGGGTTCGGATCGCAGGGGAGCATCGGCGCACTCCTGTTAGTCGGGGCCGGGGGGTCGGTGTTCGGCGGCGCACTCAACGTCGGTGCGCTGTCCTCGCCGGTGGCGGTGCTGGCCGGCCTGGTCGTCGCCGGGGTCGGAACCATCGCCCTCTCGCTTTTCATCGACCGGACCGTATACAAGCCGATCAGGGACCGGTCGGGCATCACGCTTCTCATCACCAGCATCGGGGTCGCCTTCGTCTTGCGGTACCTCATCCTGTTCGTCTTCGGCGACTCCAAACGCGGCGTGACCGCCGAACAGCCATCACTCAGCATCGGCGTCCCGGGCGGGGCGATCGAGATCGGGACACACGACGTGACGCTTCTGATCGTGGCCGGGGCGCTCATGCTCGGCGTCCACCTGCTGTTACAGGGGACAAAGCTTGGGAAGGCGATGCGTGCCATGTCAGATAACGAGGACCTCGCCCGTGTGACCGGCATCCCCACCGAGAGCGTCGTCAGGTACACCTGGATCATCGGCGGCGGGCTGACCGGCGTCGCCGGCTACATGTTCGTCCTGTGGAAGGGGACGCTGGGCTTTTTCGACGGCTGGCTGCTCCTGCTTCTCGTCTTCGCGGCGGTCATCCTCGGCGGCATCGGCTCGATCTACGGCGCGATCGTCGGCGGGCTGATCATCGGTATCACGTTCAACCTGGCGCCGATCTGGATCCCCAGCGGGTTCGCACGCGCGGCGGCCTTCGCCGTGATGATCGTCATCCTGATCGTCCGTCCCCAGGGCATCTTCGCCGGGAGGTCGACAGCATGAGCGGATCGGCCGAGTCCCGGAACCTGCTGGCTGCGCTCTGGGACCACGACACGACGAAGGTGATCGCGCTCCTGGTCGCCATCTACGCCGTCTACCTCGGAGTCGGGATGGCGCTCGGGTTCGAGATCCGCGGTCAGCTCAACTCCATCGCGACCCTGACCTTCTACATCGGCGTCTTCGGGCTCCTGGCACTCGCGTTGAACCTCCACTGGGGGTACACGGGGCTTTTCAACATCGGCATCGTCGGGTTCATGGCCATCGGCATCTACACGATGGCCGTGGTCTCCAAGCCCGCGGCGGAGACGGCGAGTCAGGTCGGCGGCTTCGGTGCGCCGCTGTGGGTGGGGATGCTCGCCGGGACGGTCGTCGCCGCGCTGTTCGGGCTCGTCGTCGCCTTGCCCGCGTTGCGGTTGCGGGCGGACTACCTGGCCATCGTCACGATCGCGTTCAGCGAGATCGTCCGGTTCGCGCTGCTCTCCAGAACGTTCCAGGAGTTCCAGTTGGCCGACCGGACGATCGGGCTCGGGGGCGGGTCGGGGCTGCTCCTCCCATTCGACCCGCTGCAGTCGCTCCTCGGGGTGACCCGGCTGGGTCCGGTTCACGAGGCGATCGTCGCCGTCTTCGAACCGGTAATCGGCGGCAACGCGGACGCGGTCGTGAACAGCCTCCTCTATGGCGTCATCTTGCTGGCCTTCGTCGCCATCTACTACGTCACGCTGCAACGGCTCGGACACTCGCCCTTTGGCCGCGTACTGAAGGCAATTCGCGAGGACGAGGACGCGACGAAGGCGCTGGGCAAGAGCACGAACGTCTTCAAGACCAAGGCGTTCATGCTGGGCTGTGCCCTGATGGGGCTTGGCGGCGTCCTGTGGTACATGCAATCGGGCGCAATCACACCAAACACATTCCGGCCGCGCCTGACGTTCTTCGTCTGGATCGCGCTCATCATCGGCGGCGCCGGCTCGAACACCGGCAGCGTCATGGGCGGTGCCATCTTCGCTGCGGTGCTGTTCCAGGGCCCGCGGTACTTCCAGAATCTGGTCGGGAGTCTCGTCGAGATCGACGCACCCTCGGGGTTCGGCGGGGCGATGGCGCCGATCTTCGAATCGCTCGATATCGTGCCGTTCCTGTTCTACGTCGTGGACAGCGTCCGCCAACTCCAGCCCGTGTTCATGGGACTGGTTCTCATCTGGCTGATGCACAACCGGCCCAACGGGATGCTCGGCCACCGCAAGGACGAGGCCGCGAGCATCTCGCTGAGTCGCAGCCCCGGACAGGGTGACGCGGCCGGAGCGACAGCGGCAGATGGCGGGCACCCGGCCGAGTCGGAGGGTGTGAGTGATGAGTGACACGGAGATGGGTGTGGATGCCGGCGAGCGAGCACAGACGGCCGGCGCCGAGTCTGCCGAAAAAAGCACGGCGGAGAGCGATCCGGATGCAGGCGAAATAGCCGACGTGGCACTCCGGGTCGAGGGGCTCCGCAAGGAGTTCGGCGGTATCGTCGCCGTCGACGGCACGTCATTCGAGGTCGAGACCGGGAGCATGACCGGCCTCATCGGGCCAAACGGGGCAGGCAAGTCGACGACGTTCAACTGCATTACCGGCGTCTACGAGCCGACTGCGGGGGAGGTCTATTTCGACGGCGAGGACATCACCGGTCTCGCGACACACACGTTAGCCAACCGGGGGCTCGTCCGGACGTTCCAGATCGCGCGGGAACTCGAAGAGATGACTGTCCTGGAGAACATGATGCTCGCACCGAAGGGCCAGACCGGGGAGTCGATGTGGCGGTCGCTGCTCCCGTTCGCGCGGAGCGGCGTCGTCGAACAGGAGACTACGAACCTCGACCGCTGCTGGGAGATGCTCGACTTCTTCGATATTGATCACCTCGCCGACGAGTACGCCGGCAACCTCTCGGGTGGCCAGCGAAAGCTGCTCGAACTCGCCCGGGCGCTCCTGACCGATCCCGAGATGCTCCTGCTGGACGAGCCCTTCGCCGGGGTCAACCCGTCTCTGGAGGAACGACTCCTCGATCACATTCACGACCTCCGGGACGAGGGATACACCTTCCTCATCGTGGAACACGACATGGATCTGATCATGGACAACTGCGAACGGATCATCGTCCTCCACCAGGGACAGGTCCTCACCGAAGGCACGCCGGCGGATATCCGGTCGGACGAGGAGGTCATCGAGGCCTATCTGGGAGGTGACGTATGAGCGACGCCGAACCGGCCTCCCGGGACGCCGGCGGCGCGAAGACCACCGTCGACACCTGGGAGGACAGCCTGCTCAAGGTTCGGAACCTCGACGCCGGGTACGGCGACCTCCAGATCCTCACCGACGTGGCACTCGACGTCCGCGACGGGGAGTACATCACGGTCGTCGGCCCCAACGGCGCCGGGAAGTCGACGGTGATGAAGTCCGTCTTCGGGCTGACCACCCACATGGCTGGATACGTCTACTTCGACGACACGGACATCACCGAGAAAGTCCCCGAAGAGATCATCACGGAGGGGATCGGGTACGTCCCCCAGAACGACAACGTGTTCTCTTCACTGACCGTCGAGGAGAACCTGGAGATGGGCGCGTACATCCTCGACGAGGTGCCGACCGAGGCAATGGAGGCCGTCTACGACCGATTCCCGATCCTCCGGGACCGCAGCAACCAGAACGCCGGTAACCTCTCGGGTGGCCAACAGCAGATGGTCGCAATGGGCCGGTCGCTGATGCTCGAACCCGACCTCCTCCTGCTGGACGAGCCCTCGGCGGGGCTCGCGCCGGATCTGGTCGATGACATGTTCGACCGCATCGACCGGATCAACGACGACGGGACCGCTGTGCTGATGGTCGAACAGAACGCGAAGGAGGCCCTGCGGCGGTGTGACCGCGGGTACGTCCTCGTCAACGGCGAGAACCGATACGAGGACGAGGGGACGACGCTGCTGAACGACCAGACGGTCCGGCAGGACTTCCTCGGCGGGTGACTGGCAAAAAACTGCTTTCGATCTGCGGTGGTCTGCCTGCGCCTACATGTCGGCGTTGTTGACTTCGATTGCCGGGAGTTCCGCGGCCTGGATCATGGGGCCGCCGACGGAGGCGAGGTTCCCGGTTTCGGGCAGCAGGATGCCGACCTCGACGGTCCGTCCCATACCACCGGGGATGCTGTCGGCGGACGGGCCGGCGCCTTCGGGGTTTGCCCCTTCGAAGTTCTGGACGTCGAGTTGGCTCGTCGTCTCGCTGTCGGTCCCGTCGAACTCCCAGATCGAGTACGCCGCGGAGGCGGGGTCGCCGTTCTCGTCGAAGTTCGTCGCCGAGGAGGCGCCCTGGTAGTTGATGTTCTCGCCGTTCGCGGCCATCTCGACGCCCTCGAGGAAGTTCTGCGGTCCAATTTCGGTCCCGTCGGGGTTTGCGATGTTGCGCATCTGGTCGCGGATGGCCCCGCCGGAGTTCTCGCCTGCGGCGACGTTGGCGAGGATGCCGATGGCGATCGAGTCGTAGGACTGGGAGGTGAACACGCCCGGGGCCTCGCCGTATTCGTCCTCGTACTTCTGGACGAACGCGTCGCGGTTCGGGCCGCCAGCGGCCGGTGCCGTCCCGATCACGTTCGCCATGTCGTTGCCGACCTGTGCCGGGAGCGCGCCGTCGCGCAGCCCGTCGGGGACGATGATGTCCTCGCTGCCGTCGCTCGCGCTGTAGTAGTCACGGAACAGCTGTGCGCCGTCCTCGGGATAGCCGATGACGTTCACCACGTCGGGCCCGTCTGCGAGCGCCTCCTGGATGACCGACGTGTAGGAGGATTCACCCTGGTTGTACGCGACCTGGGCCTGGACGGCGCCGTCGAACTCGTCTTCGAAGACGTTGCTGTACCGGTTCGAGAGCTGCTGGCCGTAGTCGTTGTTGACGAAAAGCGTCGCCGCCGAACTCCCTTCCAGGCGCTGGGCCGACACCTGGGCCATCACGCGCCCCTGGAGCTGGTCGGAGGGCGCAGTCCGGAAGATGTAGTCGTCATCTTCCAGGTTCGTGACCGACAGGGCCGTCGACGACGGCGAACAGCCGACGACCTCGTTGGGGATGAACACCTGCTGGGAGACGGGAACATTAACGCCCGAGGATGCCGATCCGCAGACGAACGGCACGCCGGCGTTGACCAGCGAGTTTGCAGCCGCGGTTCCGGCGTTCGGGTCGGTCTGCGTGTCCTCGATCGAGACGTTGATTTCGAGGCCGCCGTCGCCCCCGTCGGTGCTTCCACCGTCGCTGCCGTCGCCGCCGTCGCCGCCATCGCCGCCGTCGCCGCCATCGCCGCCATCGCCGCCGTCGCCGCCGTCGCCGCCATCGCCGTCGCCGCCATCGCCGCCGTCGCCGCCACAACCGGCGAGGCCGATCATGCCAGCTGCGCCTACTGCCTTGATGACGTCGCGCCGTTCGAGTCCCTGAATGAGTTTGCGGTTGTCGATATCCTTCGACATACACATCTCCAGAGGGCACGTGCTTATAAAAATGGCTCATTTTGTGTCAGTTCTACTGCTACTCTCGCCTATCGACCCGGGGGCACGGCCTTTTATTCTCTCGCCGCCCGTTGTGGTACCCGGGATGGCACCGACCATCGAGCCCGCAGGGACCCGCGACATAGAGACGGTCACCGACATGTGGGTCAGGCTGGCCGAGGGCCAGCGCGAGTACGGCTCTCACATACTCCCCGGGGAGAACCGGACTGCAATCCGGGAGACAGTATCCCGTCACGTCGTCAGCGACGCGACCCTGGTCGCGCGTGAGGGGGCGCTGGTCGGGTTCGTGATGTTCACCCTCGAGCGAGGGACCTTCGAACAGGACTGTCTGCGCGGTATCGTCGAGAACCTCTACGTCGTTCCCGACCGCCGCAGTGAGGGGATCGGGGCCGCGTTGCTCGACGCCGCCGAGTCGACGCTGCTGGACCGCGGCGCGGAAGTCGTCTCCCTCGAGGTGATGGCCCAAAACGAGCAGTCACGCGAGTTCTACCGCCAGCAGGGGTACGACGTCCACCGCGTCGAACTCGAAAAGCACGTCGAAAGCGACACGCACTCAAAGGGCGACCGATAAGTCCCGACTGCGCCAGGGGAGCTTGGGCGGTCCAAGCACCCGACTTGTAATCGGGAGTTCGTGGGTTCAAATCCCACCCCTGGCTAATACACGTTTGTTCAAAGCCAATCTCAATAGACAAGGATAGCCAAACAGCGCATATTTCTACCGAACTGTTCACGCCGCCATCGCCGTCCATCATGCCGCCGTCACCGTTTCCGGTTTCCCCCTCATGTAGGCGCTGTCGGCCCGTTCGATCTGGTTTGCGTCTTCACTGGTGACGGACGTGAGCGCGTCGTTGAGTTCCGGGTCGACCGCCAGATTGCTCTCGCCGGTATGGCCTTCGGTACGGCCTTCGATATCGACCCGCCAGGCGTCGTTCGGCACTGGATCGGCCTTGACGTCGTAATGTTTCCACTGACTCTCGAAGGATCCGTCGTAAAGGGCTATGTCGTCGAGATTCAGCACCCCGTCCAGGGCAAAAAAGCCCATCGCCCCCTGGTAGCCTGTATTGCCGTACGTGATGAAGGGGCCACCATCGGGGATGTCTGCATCCTCGAAAAGGATAGATTCGAGTTCGTCGGCGCTCCGCCAGGCAGCGACGCTGTCGAAGTGAGATCCCTCGTGATAGCTGGAGGAAGGGACCACGGTAGCGCTGGCGATCGTGGCGACAGCGTACGATCGCTGATCGATGATCACGTCGTCCCGTTGACCCCCGGTGATGCTATCGACGCGGTGTATCATCTCCCCCAGCGACACGCGCAGGTCGTCGTTGAGGCCGTCGGTATCTCTGACCGAAAAGTCCGTCGTCGGGGAGTCCGGTTCGCCACCGCTTTCGAGACTGTAGGCCTCCCCGTAAAGCGGGTAGCCTGCATCGAGAACCTTGATCCGCGTTCTCGGGAATCCCCAGTACCGCAACGTCCAGTAGCCTCGGGCGGCGAAGAGCGGATTCGAGCCCGAGAGGACGATAGTGGTCGTCTCCGTAACCCCGGACCGCTGTAAGAGGGAGTCCATGACGTCCCCCGCTGGTACCATCGGTGCGGTCGGTGCGAGGGCTTCGAGGCGTCGTTGGTGGAGGGGTTTCCACGGAAACGCGCCGGGAAGATGGCCGTCTTCGTACGAATCGATGTCACCGACCCGGAAGATGACAACCCGTTCCGCGTCTGTGGACGGGTCGCTGTTGACGAGGCCAGCATCGATCCACGTCTTGATCGTCTCTGGCGAAACGACGATCGTCTCCGTGGCCGTCGAGTCCGGCGGTTGTTCGATAGCTGTCGTCTCTTCCCCGGTGGTGTCCCCGTCGTCCTGACACCCGGAGATCGTCCCCATCACCGCGGACCCACCCAGGGCAAGAAACCGACGCCGAGTGGTATGAGATCCCATAGTGGACGCAATATTACTGAAATTATAAAATGTGCGAAGTTGGATAGACAACATCAGGTGGTTGATACTGACGGCTATAAGCCCGTGGGGTCGAATATCTTCACGAAGTTATAGCCGTCAGGATGACTACACGACCCCCGACGTCGTAGACGGGGCCGTCCGGGCGCCGGACTCCCGGAGTGGGATCGCGAATTGACACACCCTTTTCAATTGGGGTGTGCTACATAGTCGGTAGAACGCCATGTCAGAAGAACTGCTGAAAACACAATGGAAGTGGGCATAGTGTTCGATGAGATTATGGAGAAGTTCTCGGACTCGCCGAGTCAGCAGCGAGTTATCCGCCTGCTCCTGGAACGGGGCTTTTCGGTCAACGACGAGGGTCGTGTCGTCTCGGGGGGCATCGAAATACCGAACACCGGCATCGCCCGTGAGATAGACATCGACCGCCGGGTCGTCGATGCGACCACCGACGCCATCCTCGCGGACGACGAACTCCGGCCCATCTTCCAGAACATCTCCGCGATCCCGAGTCTGATGGATCTGGCACCGGTTCTCGATCTGACTGTCCTGACGGTGACACCGCGGGACGCCGGGGAGGAGGGCATCGTCGCCGGCGTCACGACGGCCATCGCGGACCGCGGTATCTCGATCCGCCAGACGATCAGCGAGGACCCGGAGTTCACCGACCAGCCCCGGCTCTACGTCGTCACCGACGCCGGGTTGCCCGGCGACCTGATAAACGAGATCCGCGAGATGGAGTTCGTCCGCCGCATCGAACTGGCCTGATGCGCTCGCCGCCCGCTTCGGGTACCCGCGGCTGTCCTGTCAGATCCGGGTGAGACGGGACATGCGGGTCCGGATTCCCGACAAGCGCGTCTGGGGCAGCCGAGAGTAGCGGGACGAAACCCACAAGCGACCCGCTGGCCAACCTCGGCGTGTGAGCGAGACGTTCCGGACTGTCGCCGGCCGCGGGCAGACCCGCTTCGAGATCCGCGGCTCGGAGTTCATCGGCCACGTCGCGCCCGCCCGAAGCGTCGACGCCGCCGAATCGTTCGTCGAAGAGGTGCGAAAGGAGTACGCCGACGCGACGCACAACGTCCCGGCCTACCGGGTCCGGACAGACCCGCTACGGGAGTGGGAGAGCGACGCCGGCGAACCCACCGGAAGCGCCGGCAAGCCCGCGCTGAACGTCCTCCAGGGCGAGGGCGTCGAGAACGTCGTCGCGGTCGTCACGCGCTACTTCGGCGGGACGGAACTGGGCGTCGGCGGCCTGGCTCGCGCCTACGGCCGCGCCGTCAACGAGGCACTCGACGATGCCGGCACCGTCGAACAGGTCCCCCACGAGCACTTTTCGGTCACCGTGTCCTACGACGACTCGGGGTCGGTCCGGGGCCTGCTGGAGTCGGCCTGCGTCGAGTTTGAGGCCGCCTACGAGGCCGAGGTCCGCTTCGAGATCCGCGCCCCGGTCGGGGACGCCGCCGCCCTCCGGGACAGGATCCGAAGCGCCACCAGCGGTCGCGCGACACTTGCCGGCGAGTTCGAGGGGTGACGGCCGAATTTGTACCAATCTCCAGATGAAACAAAGGGGTTCGGGGCGCGTCGATATCGACCGCAGCAGGCAGGCACGTCGACAGTGCCTACGCGGTCCGGAACGCCCGGTCGCCGGCGTCGCCCAGGCCGGGGACGATGTAGCCGTCGTCGTCGAGGTGGTCGTCGACGCTGACGGTCACGAGTTCCGCCTCGGGGAACGACTCCTCGACGCGTCTGAGGCCGGCTTCGGCGCTGACTGCCGACAGGACAAACAGCCGTTCCGGGTCGGCCTCGCCGCCTGTCACTTCGTCGAGGACGGCACACATCGTGCTCCCCGTGGCGAGCATCGGGTCGGCGACGATGACCGTATCCTCCGCCTTGATCTCCGGGAGCTTGACGTACTGGATCTCGATCGGGAACTCGCCGTCGCGGTTCATGCCGGCCTCCTCGTTGCGGCTGGCGGAGATGACGCCCTGCTGGGCGCGGGGGAACGCCTTCAGGAGCCCCTCGACGAACGGTGTCGCAGCCCGGAGAACGTTGATGATGACGACGTCGTCCATCCCCCGGACGCGCGTCCCGACCGTCTCGGTCAGCGGCGTCTGGACGGAGACGGTCTCTGTGTCCAGGCGGCCGTCGATGAGTTCGTACCCGCAGATCCGGCCCAGCTTCACCAGCCCCTTCCGGAAGGCGACCTGTTCGGTGTCGACGCTACGCAGGTCGACGAGCGTGTGCTGTGCGAGCGCGTGCGTGATCACGGACGCATGCTCGTGGTCTTCGATGGTCATCACGCGGGTGGACGAACCGCCACCGTTTATATTCCCTTGATATCGTTCGGTGCGGGCGACAAAGCTTATTCGGGTGCAGTTACAACCGACGGCAAGCAGATGCCGACTCGCACTGCGGCCGTGAACGCTGGCGGAGGAAGGCACATCACTCATGGCTGAACTCGAAGAGAGCGTCTCGGGCTTCAAGATCCGGGGCGACTGGACCGAGGCTGTCGAACACGGCGAACGGATCACCCGCGCACTGCGAGAAATCGCCGCCGAGGGGGACACCGACGTCGACGAGGACGGGCTCGAGGATTTCGACGAGTGGCGTCCAAAGGCCCACGAGCGCCTGGAGGAGGACGTCAGCGACAAGACCGCCGAGCAGGCCAGCGTCGAGGAGGGAAAAGGCGAACAGGAGGGGGTCGAGCCCGACGAGGACCTCCAGACGGCCGGGGAGAAGCTGGCGGAGTCCTACGAGAGTCTCGACGAGCCAGACGAGGCCGTCGACAAGTGGGGCGAGAGTCTCGACTACGTGGCGCGCGCGGCCGACTCCGCCGGCCGGAAGGCAATCCGGGTCGTCGAGGGCGCCGTCTATCGCAACGTGATGACTCAGATCGCGCCCTACTACTTCGACAACGAACTCATCAGCGCGAACCTCCAGCAGGTCGGCCGCGGCGAAGGCCCGGACTACGTCTTCGAGGTCAACGTCAACGACGACGACATGAAGATCCGCGTCTCGAACCGTCTCGCCGACTACGAGCAGGAGGTCGACCGCTGGCACGTCGACACCGAGAAGAAAACCGAGTCCGTCGAGGCCGCCGAGGGCGTCGAGGCTCCCGAGACCGAACAGCGCGCGGACTCGAAGACCAACTGATCTTCGGTTTTCTCCCCTCCTCGCGCTGACACCTGGTGTAACCTCTTTTATGCTGGAACGAGACGTGGGGAATATGTCACTCGGCACCGACCGCATCGAGACAGTCACGGTTGACTCCTATGGCACGCTCGTCGACCCGAGCGCCGCCGAGAAGCGCCTGGCCGACCGCGTCGACGACCCCGAGCCGGTGTCGAACCTCTGGCGGATGCAGTCGATCGCGTACACGATGATCGCGAACCACATCGACGCCTACCAGCCCTTCTACGAGATGAACCGCGACGCCCTGCAGTACGCGCTCGACGCCCACGGCGTCGACCTCTCCGCCGAGGAGCGCGACGAGATCCTCGAAGTCTACCACGAACTCGATGTCTTCGACGACGTCCGGGACGGCATCGAACGGCTGCGCGACGGCGGCTACCCCGTTTACGTCGTCTCGAACGGCAACCCCGAGATGCTCTCCTCGATGGTCGAGCACGCCGACATCGGCGACCTCGTGGAGGAGACGATCAGCGCCCACGAGATAGAGACGTTCAAGCCCGACGCCGGGATCTACGAACACGCCGCCGACCGGACCGACACGCCGATCGAGAACATGGTCCACGTCGCCGGCCCGGCCTTCGACATCCAGGGCGCGATCCACGCCGGTATGCAGGGCGCGTGGCTCAACCGCTACGACGACCCCTGGGGGCGGTTCGACGGCGATCCAGACGTCGAAATCGACTCCTTTCACGACCTCGCCGAGAAACTGGGCGTGTAGCGGAGCGAGGCGCTGGGCCTCGCACACTCTCCGGCAGACCGATCCACTCCGACCCGGCAGCCGCGAACCGGACAGCGCCGTGTCGGCAAGCTATTTACCCTCGCTCCTGTACGTCGGTCTGATGCCCGTCTCGGGAACGCTCGGACTTCTCGTCGTGGCAGGCGCGGCCAGCCTCTTCATGGCGTGGGCCATCGGCGCGGGGTCGTCGGGGTCGACGCCCTTCGCGCCTGCGGTCGGGGCCAACGCCATCTCCGTGATGCGGGCTGGCTTCTACGTCGGCATCCTGGGGCTGCTCGGGGCAGTCATGCAGGGTGCGAACGTCACCGAGGCGGTCGGTGAGGAACTCATCAGCGGCGTCACGCTCTCGCCGACAGCCGCGATTGTCGCGCTCGTGACCGCAGCGGTGCTGGTCGCGATCGGCGTGTTCACCGGCTACCCTATCGCGACCGCCTTCACCGTCACGGGCGCCGTTGTCGGCGTCGGCCTGGCGCTGGGCGGCGACCCTGCGTGGGGCAAATACCAGCAGATCGGTGCCCTGTGGGTCGCCACCCCCTTCGTCGGCGGCGGTGTCGCCTACGCCACAGCCCGCTTTCTCCGCGCCGAGCGCGTCGCCGAGCGGGTCGCGGTGCCGCTGCTCGCCGGCGTGATCGGCCTCCTGCTCGCGAACATCAGCTTCGTCTTTCTCGGCCCGCCCGACCGACAGCTCTCGGTCGCCGAGGCCACGGTCCGCACCGTCGGGGGCGGGCTCGCGGTCCACGCCGGGGTGTCGCTGCTCGTCGCAGCTATCGTCGCCGTGCTGGTGGGTCTGGACGTGCGCTCGGATCCCGCCGCCGGCCAGCGCCACTTCCTGCTCGCACTCGGCGGGCTGGTCGCCTTCTCCGCCGGCGGGAGCCAGGTCGGGCTCGCAATCGGCCCGCTCGTGCCGCTTTCGGGGTCGGTTGGAATCCCGCTGCTCGCGTTGCTGCTCGGCGGCGGCCTCGGCCTCCTGCTGGGCTCCTGGACCGGCGCGCCCCGGATGATCAAGGCCCTGTCCCAGGACTACTCCTCGCTGGGACCCCGGCGCTCGATTGCGGCGCTGATCCCCTCCTTTGCCATCGCCCAGGCGGCCGTCTTCTTCGGCATCCCCGTCTCGTTCAACGAGATCATCGTCTCGGCGATTATCGGGAGCGGCTACGCGGCGCGCGGCGAGGACGGCGGCGAGGTCTCGGGGGCGAAGATGGGCTACACCGTCCTCGCGTGGGTCGGATCGCTCGCCGGCGCGCTGCTGGTGAGTTACGGCATCTTCGCCGCACTCGACGCGGTGCTCTGAGCGGCCGGGCCGGCACGCACGTCACTCGCTGTCGACGCCGGTGATCTCGAACCGTGCACCCCCGCCTTCGCTTTCGATCACCTCGACCGTCCAGCCGTGTGCATCGGCGACCTGCGAGACGATGTCGAGCCCGATTCCGGTCCCCCCGTCGACGGTCGAGTAGCCGCTCTCGAACACCTGCTCGCGCTCCTCGGCGGGGATGCCGGGACCGTCGTCAGCGACGAAGAAGCCACCGTCGAGGTCACCGACCGTGACGGTCACGTCCGCGCCCCCATGTTCGACGCTGTTTCGCACGAGGTTCTCCGCGAGTTGCCGGAGCCGGGACCGGTCGGCACGGATCGTCGCGTCGGTCTCGACGGCAAGCGTCGCGTCGGCCGTCTCGACGATTCCCCAGCAGCTCTCGAAGAGGGATGCGAGAGCGACCGCCTCCCTGTCCACGACTGGGCGCTCTGAGCGTGCGAGCGTCAGCAGGTCCTCGATGAGTCCCTCCATCCTGCCGAGCGCATTCTCCACACCGTCGAGGTGGTCGCTGTCACACTCGTCACGTGCAAGCGTCAGCCGGCTCCCAGCGATGTGCAGCGGGCTCCGCAGGTCGTGGCTGACGATGCTGGCGAACTCGTCGAGGCGCTCGTTTTGCTGCTCGAGTTCCTGCGCGCGCTGTTCCCGCTCCGTGATGTCGATGTATGTGCTGAGCCAGTGTGTATCGCCGGTCTCGTCGACCCTCGCCGCCCGGAAGAGAAAGGTCCGCCTGTCGCCGTCGGCGGTTGTTCGCTCGACCTGGCGTTCGATCGTCGACGCGTCTTCCGTCATCCGGTTGATCGTTTCGGCCTCCGCTGTCCGATCGTCGGGGACGATGAACTCGTCGACCGACTGTCCCGCCACCTGTCCCTCGGAGTACCCGAACACCTCCTCGAAGGCGTCGTTGACGCTCTGGACGATCGGCTCGCAGTCGTGCAGTTCGACCTCGGTGATGGGGTGTGGGACTGCGTCGAAGACGGCCGCCAGCCGGTCGCGCTCGCGCTCGATTTCCACCTTTCGGCGTTCGCGCTCGGTGATATCCCTGTAGACGGCGAACCCGCGCGCCGGGGACGTGCCGGGCGAGAGGGGGACAGACAGCAGGTTGAACGTCCCCAACCCGTCGGCCGTCTCCCGTTCCACCTCGACCTGAAAGATCTCGTTTTCCCGCACGCGAGCGTTTATCTCCTCGGCTTGCTCGGCCCGGTCGGGGGGAACGACGAGGGCGTCGAGAGACTGGCCCACGGCGTCCGCTCCCTCGACGCCGAAGGTCTCCTCGAAGGCCCCGTTGACCGCCTTCACGACGGGTTCGCTGCCCTCGAACTCGGTGTACGCGACCGGGCCGACCATATTTTCGAACAGCCCTGTGAATCGGTTCCGCTCCCGTTCAAGTTGCTGCTCGCGCTCCCGCCGCTCTGTGACGTCTCTGGCCACCCAGACGACCGGCTCGTCGCCGTCGGGGTCCGTCTCGAGGGGTGCGATCCGGGCTTCGAACCACCGGTCTCCGGAGGGCACGTCGAGCCGGTACTCGAGGGTCTGGATCTCCCCCATCTCGACGGCGTGCCGGATGGCCCCCAGAGCCCGGTCGGCGACCTCCTCGGAAAACGTGTCCCGGATAGTTCGACTGTCCGCGTAAGCACCCTGATAGCCGTGATACAGCAACGATTCGGTCTGCTCCCCGGTGAGGGCGCCAAGGTAGGTCCCGTCCGCGTCGACGAGGAGCGCGACGTCGGGAAACGCCCGGTCCAGCGCCTCGAGTTTCTGTGTCGTCTCGTCGAGTTTCCGCCGATCTTCCTTGCGTTCGGTGATATCCTGAACGACGCCGATCCCCTCGATCGGACCCCCCTCGTCGTCGAACTCGATCTGTGCCCGCTCGCGAACCCACCGTGTCTCGCCGTCGACGACGACCCGGTGTTCGATGTCGTACGGTTCGCCCCCCTTTGCGGCCGCCCAGCACTGCTCGACGAAGTCCCTGTCCTCGGGGTGGACGGCCTCGATGAAGCGATCGTGTGTCGGGGTGGCGTCCTCCGGGATGCCGAAGATCCGGTACACCTCCTCGGACCAGTAGAGGTCGCCGCTCTCGAAGTCGCGGTGCCAGCTCCCCAGGTCGGCGACGGACTGTGCCTGTTCGAGATGGGTCTCGCGTTTCTCGAGTTTCCCACGCAGTTCGGCGCGACGGTGGGCGTGTGCGACGTCCCCCCCGAGCTCCGACAGCAGTTCCCGCTCCCGTTCGTCGAAGGCGCTGACCCGGTCAGCGTAGACGGCGAGCAGGCCGTAGCGGTCGTCGCCGTACTCCAGTGGGACGGCGGCGACCGCCCGGTATCCCCGCTCTGTCGCCTCCTCGCGCCAGGGCTCGAAGGCCGGATCCGCCTGGACGTTCTGGGTGACTGCGACCCGCCCCTCGCGGACCGCCCTCCCGACGGGCCCGCGTCCGGTCGCGCTCTCGTCGACGGTCACAGTTATCTCGTCGAGATAGTCCGCCTCCTGCCCGGCCGAGGTCCGAACCTCGACGCGGTCGCCGTCGACACCCCCGACCCACGCCAGGGAGTAGGGGTCTGCGGTGCTTACGATCTCGCAGACACGGCGGTCGATCTCTTCGCGACTGTCGGCACGGAGAAGCGCCTGGTTCACGTTCCCCAGGATGCGGCGAATGCGATCGAGATCAACCGCACGCTGCGTGGCCCGATACTGCTCGACGGCGTTTGCGATACGGTGTGTGAGCAGTTCGTACTGCTCTGTCCCCGGTGTCTTCTGGAGGTAGTCGGTGACGCCGGCGGCGATGGCCTCGCTCGCGATGGCCTCGCTGCCTTTGCCGGTAAAGAGGACAAAAGGGAGGTCAGGGTTGTCCTCGCGGACGGCTTCGAGCAGTTCGATTCCGTTCGTGCCCGGCATGTCGTAGTCACTGACGACGCAGTCGAACTCGTCGTCGGTGATCCGCTCAAGCCCCGCCTCGGCGCTGCGTGCGGTCTCGACGTCGAACCGGCCGTCCTCGCGTTCGAGATACGTCGAGGTTATCTCCGCGAACGCGGGGTCGTCGTCGACGTGAAGAACGCGAACGGTATCCCCGGCGAACTGCCCCATCGTCCGTTCTATCAGTCAAACCAGTAATAGTAATTTCGGGGCGAATATCAGCTATGAAAGTGGAGGGGCCCGGCTAGT
>JAZKRS010000056.1:0-19383 GCA_036626435.1 Haloarculaceae archaeon
ATAGAGTTCGCCGCAATCGCGTCCGGCGAACATCTATCAGGGCTTCTGTCCGCCAGTATATTCAGTTTTCGTCGGTGTCTCGCTCGGATGGAAGTATGTAATCTGCAATCGCACCGATTCGTTCATAGAAGGCATTCACGTAGAGTCCAGCGAGAAACGCCAGACCGAGAACACCGACCCCCCCGTTCTGGAGGAGGTATTCCGACAAGACAAAGACGCCAAACCCGAGTGGTACAGCACCGGCGAGTCTGAAATTGAGTTCCAACACCTCCCCGGCCGAGCGATCGATATCCTTGAACAACGGTGTATAGACGTAGCCGAGTGCCCCCAGGAGCGTAAACAGCAGTACGTTCCCCCGCGTGATCTCGAAACTGGGACCAGGCGCATTGCCTCCGGAGACGACGGCTGATGTATTGGCACCACCGCCGACTAGCGCCGATGAATTGTCACTCATAGGGATTATATCTTCGACAGGCAACAGTACAGATCTGGACCACAGGACCAGAATAGCTGCTATAATGATAGTCAATATAACATCGAATACGACGAGCTGTTTCGCCCGTCTCGATTCGAGCCAGTGCGTCTCGGTCCAGTCGGGCGCGTCAAGCTTCCCACTGCCTCCTTCCCCATCTGATTCTTCAGTCGTGTGTTCGACCTGATCAGGACCGTTTTCGTCTTCGTCTGCATTCCCGCTCATATTGACAGGATTCAAGCATCGCAGTTGAATGTTACCCCGCGCACGGTGGCGCGGGGAATCCTGTTCTTACGAGGGCAGGCTTCCTGTTTCTCTAGCCCAGCGGTCGGAACCACACCGTCGCCACGAGGACGGCGAGAAAGAGATACGAGCCACGGATCAAAAGCATCGTCGCCAGCTCCGGTTTGGCCCGCCGGGCGACGGCGGCGACGGCCGCGAACGCCCCCGCGGCCAGCCCCGCGCTCGGCGGGATGCCGGGGAGCGAGAGCGCAAGGAGGACGACTGCGAGCGAACCTGTGCCCATAAGCGCGTACGCGGTCGAATGTGCCCACTCTCGTCCGAGCGCGACCGCGACGGTCCGCTTGCCAATCGAGCGATCGTAGGCGTAGTCTTGGGCGTCGTCGACGACCTTGATGCCCGCGAGGATGATCACGAACACCGCCGCGAGTGCCACGACCGTCGGGCTGAGCGACGCCACCTGGACGTAGTAGCCGCCGACGAGGGCGAATCCGATACCCAGCGGGTACCCGACGGTCGCACCGATCGGATTCGTGTCGAGTTGCGGGGCGTGATTGACAGCGATCACCCAGCCCGGCAGCGTCACCAGCCCGGCCCAGACGTCCACGAGAGCGACGAGCGCGAGGAGGCAGGTGAAAAAGCCCGCCGAGGCGCCGCCGAGCGCGACCCGACAGCCACGCTCCGAGAGCGGGTGATCGTCGTCCTCACCGCGGACGTAGAAGTCGACGTAGCCGTCGGTGACGTGGGCGGTATAGAGTGCGAAAAACGCCCCCGCCGCGTGCAACGCGGCGAGTGCGGGCGAGGGAAGCCCCGCGAGAACCGCACCGAACCAGGCGGTCGCAAGCGCCGGCAACATGAACACGGGATGGACCTGGGAAGCGAGTGCGCGGGCGGCCGCGGCGGCGCCGGACTCCCCGCGGGCGATTGCCATAGTCCACATATCGGCTGTCACGAGTAAAAGTCCGTGGGACGTGCTGGCGCACTCACCGCCACCGCGACCGGTCGAAGACGACTGCGGACACCCGCGAGCCGAGGTCGCGCGCCCCCTGCTCGGTCGAGGTGTGGAGGTCGCCGGAGACAGGGCCAGTCTCGCCGCCGACGCCCTCCACTTCAGAGATGGGATCGGCCGCCGCACCGTCGTCGGCTGTCGGGTACGGGCGCCAGGTCCGCGTCCGTCGACGCAGGCCCGCGAGGGCGTCGGGGGCCAGTTCGACGCCGAGGTGCTGGAGGTCGTACCGGACGATGTACCCGCGGCGGGCGTCACGGACCGCGACGACGGGCTGGCCGCGCTGGGCACAGTCCGCCCAGAGGTCGCGTTGCTGCTCGCGCGTCTCGTAGACTGGGACGTGGTGCGGGGAGAGCTGGTCCATGCTCCCTGTCAGGCCTGGGGGGGTATTCGTCTGTCGGTGTCTCGCCCCGTCACCGAACTGCCTGTGTCGCCTCGTCCATGACTTCTAGCGCCTCCTTCAGCGTCTCGGTGTCGGTCGCGTAGGAGATTCGGGCATGGCCTGCCCCGCCCTCGCCGAAGGCCTCGCCGGGCACGACGACGACGCCGCGCTCAATGACCGCGTCGACCCAGCCCTCCGGCACCTCCGGCATCGCGTAGAAGGCGCCCTGTGGCGTGGGACAGCGGAGACCCATGTCTTCGAAGCCGTCCAGCACCACGTCCCGGCGGCCTTCGAAGGCGTCGATCATCTCGTCGACGGGATCCTGTGGCCCCGACAGCGCCGCCTCGGCGGCGTACTGGGAGGGGGCCGCCGCACACGCCTGACCGTACTGGTGGACGCGGAGCATCCGCTCTATTCGCTCCTCGCTCGCGGTCACCCAGCCCAGCCGCCAGCCGGTCATCGAGTAGGTCTTCGAGCAGGCGTTGACCACGACCACGTTGTCGCTCTCTGTGAACTCCGCCGGCGAGCGGTGTTCGCCCTCGAAGACGATGTGCTCGTAGACCTCGTCGCTGATACAGAGGACGTCGTGTTCGTCCGCGATCCGGGCGAACTCCCGCATGTCTTCGGGCGACTGGACGGCCCCGGTGGGGTTCGCGGGGCTGTTGACGACGAAGGCGGCGGTGTCGTCGGTGATGGCGTCCTCGACGGCCGCGGGGTCGAGCGTCAGGTCCTCGCGGAGTTCGACCGGGCGCGGCTCCCCACCCGCAAGGCGGGTCAGCGCGTCGTAGGAGACGAATCCGGGGTCCGGGATGACGACGTTCTGGCCCGCACCGCCGGACTGCGTCCGGCTTCCCGCGGGACCGTGTCCCGCGCAATCGACGTGTGCCTCCAGCGCGATGTGCAACGCCTCGCTGCCCCCCGCGGTGGCGATTACGTGCTCGGGGTCGACGTCGAGGTCGTTGTCCCGTGCGTGCTTGGCTGTGATGGCCTCGCGCAGTTCGCGGGTGCCCTTGTTCGAGGTGTAGGCGTCGGCCGCCCCCTCGCGGATGGCCTCGCGGGCTGCCTCCCGGGCGTGGTCGGGCGTCGGGAAGTCGGGTTGACCCAGGCCGAGGTTGATCGCGTCCTCGCCTGCGGCCTCGAAGACCTCGCGGATGCCGCTTATCGATACCGCCTCGACGCGGGACGAGAAGTCCGTCATGTCCTACCTCGGGGTGGGAACCCCGATAACTGTTGGTGGTTTCCGAACATTCACTACCCTCGGCGCTGAAGCGGGGACGATGGCTGGCGTCGTCGACGTTCTCCCCTCCTTTCCGCTCGGCCTCTTCATCGCGGCGGCCGTGGGCGCGCTGATCGGCCTCGAACGCGAGGGGAGCGAGTCGGGCGGGACCTTCGCCGGGAGCCGAACGTTTCCCCTGCTGGCGCTGTACGGCGCCCTCGTCCAGTCGTTCTTTCCCGGGATGGTTCCGATCGCGCTGGCGACCGTCTTCCTCCCGCTGACCGTCGCCTACGCCGCGAAGGTCACACTGGAGGGTGACATCGGGCTGACGACGCTGGTGGCGGCGGTTCTGACCGTGGTGCTCGGCGCGATGGCGACCCACTCCGAGCGCGGGATGGCCCTGGCGGTTGTCGTCGGCGGCGTCGTCACCGCCCTGCTCTCGGCGAAGGACCCGATCCACGACTTCGCAGAGAGTATCGACGACGACGAGCGCCGCGCCACGGTGAAGTTCATCCTCGTCGTGTTCGTGGTTCTGCCGCTGCTCCCGAACCGCGAGGTCGAGGCGCTGTACGGCCTCAACCCCCGCTTCGTCTGGCTGATGGTCGTCTTCGTCTCGGGGCTGAGCTTCGCGGCGTACCTCCTGAGCCAGGTTCTCGGTGCGGAGCGGGGCATCGCAGCGACGGGGATGCTGGGCGGGTTCGTCTCCTCGACGGCGACGGCGGTCTCGATGGCAGAACAGGCAGCCGAGAACCCCACGCTGTATCAGGTCTGTGCCTTCTCGACGGTCGTCGCGGCGACCGTGATGTTCCCCCGCGCACTCGTCGAGGTGGCCGTAATCAACCCCTCGCTGCTCCCCCACGTCGCCGTCCCGCTGGGGGCGATGACGGCCGTCGCCGCGGCCGCCGGCGTCGCGGTCTACTGGCGCGCGACAGCAACGATGGAGACAGAGGCCGAGATCGAGAACCCCTTCCGGCTCCGCCCAGCGCTGTTTTTCGGCGCCATCTTCGCCGTCGTGTTGCTGGTCTCCGAACAGGCGAACACAGTCCTCGGCTCCTCGGGCGTGTACGCGACCGCGTTCGTCTCCGGGCTGGCAGACGTCGACGCGATGACCCTTACCCTCAGCCGCCTCGCCGCCGACGGAACCGTCTCCGAACCCGTCGCGACCACCGGCATCGTCATCGCCGCGACGGCCAACACCCTCGTCAAGGCCGGCATCGCATGGGTCATCGGCACGCGACAGCTCGGCCGGATCGTGACCGTCGTCCTGACGGCTGCGGCGGCCACGGGACTGGCTCTCGCGGTCGCCCTGTGAGCCGGACGGCCACGGTAGGCGGCGAGCGCCAGACACTTGCCCGGCCCTCCCCCAGCGGCGGGTATGGACGCGATCCGGGACGTGACCTTCGACGGCCGGGCGCTCCTGCTCGGTGACGTCCTCGTCCTCGCGGACCTGCACGTCGGCCGCGGCCCCTCCTCGAACGTCGAGCTCCCGGTCGGGGACGGCTCGGACATGCTGGAGCGCTTCGATGCGCTCCTCGCTGCCCACGATCCGGCGGAGGTGGTCGTCGCCGGGGACCTGCTGCACTCCTTTCGGACCGTTCCCCGGACGGTCGAGTCGGTCGTCTCGGGGCTCGCAGCGGCGGCCCGCAAGTTCGGCGCGCGGATGGTCGTCACACCGGGCAACCACGACACGATGCTCGACTCGGCCTGGTCCGGGCCGACGTCCGAGGCGTACACTGTCGGCGACACCGCGATCTGTCACGGCCACCAGGATCCCGAGATTTCGGCTGACCGCTACGTGGTCGGCCACGACCACCCGACCATCACCATCGAGGGGCGGCGCCAGCCCTGTGCGCTCGTGGCCGAAGACGTCTACCGCGGGGCGGACGTCGTGATGCTCCCGGCGTTCAACCGGCTCCTGCGGGGCGTCGAGGTCAACGGCATGTCGGCGTCGGATTTCATGTCGCCGCTGGTGACCGACGCCGACGCGTGCGCGCCAATCGTCTTCGACCAGTCCGGCGGTGATCCGCTCATCTTCCCGCCGCTGGGCGACTTTCGCCACCGACTCTGATACTGACGGGCGAAAATCTGCGGGCTTTCGCCCGCCAGGACGTGGGGAGGTGTCCGCGGTGTCGGCCGTCGGCACTGCCGTTCACGCCTCGCTCGCGTCGACGGCGAGTGCGGCTTCTCGCCCGCTCGCCATCGCGCCCTGTATCGAGGACCACTGCGTGTAATCGCCCGCGAGGTACACCGGCCCCGCGGGCGCGTCGACGGCGGGCAGGCCGTCCGAAAAGCCCGGCGGCTGGTCGAACTGCGCGAACGCGATCCGGTCGGTCGCGAGGGGTTCGAGCTCCGAGAACTGGTTTTCCGGGTACCACGAGGACAGCGCGCCCCTCACTTCCTCCGCGAGCGCCCCGTCGTCGGCGTCCTGGCGGCCGAGAAAGGTCGCGGTCAGCAGCTGCCGGCCGTCCGGGGCGTACTCCGGCGCGGCGGCTGACATCGGGGCGACCTGGTTCGGCCGCCCGTCCGCGGCGTTCAACAGGAGCCGACCGCCGGTTCGCAGGTGCTGGGTGTCCGGCAGCGCGAAGTGCTGGGTCACGCAGCTCCGTGCCTCCGTCGGGATCGCCTCGTGACCGGTCAGCTCGCGGGCCGCCTTCGGGTCCGTCGCGACGACGGCCGCCCCGGCGGTCACGGTCTCGCCGGGCGTCTCGACGGCCACACCTCCCGCCTCCCGCAAGAGGTCGCTTACGGGCGTGTCGAGTTCGATCTCGACGCCGGCCGCACGGGCACGCGCCGCCAGTTGGGCCGGAATCGCGCCCATACCGCCCGCCGGAACCACGGTCTCACCCTCGGTCAGCATCCGGAAGGTGTACTCGAAGACCGACCGCGATGTCGACAGCGACCGGTCCAGCGTGATCCCCCCGTAGAACGGCGCGGCGAAGTTCTCGAGGAACTTCTCCGAGAAGCCCCTCTCCCGGAGGTAGGCCTCGATGGTCGCGTCCTCGCCGGCGAAGATGTCCCCGAGGGCTTTCTTCGAGAGGTCTCGACGCAGCCGGAGGATCCGCAACTTGTCACCCAGCGTCACCTCGCGGTTGAAAAGCGTCGCCGACAGCGCCGCCGGGTCCCGGAGCGGGTCCGAGAGGATCGACCGCTTGCCCGGGCGGACGAGCGTCGCGCCCGGGGTAAAAGACCGCAATTCGAGCGCGTCGAAGTCGAGTTCCCGCCGGGCCGCCGGGTACGCGGTAAAGAGCACCTGGAAGCCGCGGTCCAGCGTGAACCCGTCGACCCCGCGGCTTCTGACGCGGCCGCCGACCTCGCCGCGGCGCTCGAACAGCGTCACGTCGTGGCCCCGCTTTGCGAGCGTCCGGGCCGCGACCAGCCCCGCCAGGCCGCCGCCGACAACCGCAGCCTCTGTCATGGCCGTAGCTGTGAGCGCCACCGTCAAAAACGGACAGGGATTAGTCGGCGGCGTCCCCAGGGATCGCATGGAGACGACAGAGGCGTTCGCGTCGCTGCGCTGTCTGGACTGCGACACGACCCACGACCCCGAAACTGTGGGCCGGTGCCCCGACTGTGGCGGCCCGCTCGATCCGAGCTACGACGTCGATCCGGAGGCGATCACCGCAGACACGTTCGGGGTCGGCGACGGGATGGCCGCGTTCGCGGACGTCCTCCCGTTCCCGGCAAAGCGACTCGTCACCGCCGGGGAAGGCGAGACGCCGCTAATCGAGGCGCCCGGACTCGCCGAGGACCTCGGCGTCGGGGCGGTCTACGTCAAAGACGAGGGACACAACACGACGGGTGCGTTCCTCGACCGCGGGATGGCGCTGGCCGTGACCGCCGCACGCGAGTCCGGGGCGACCGACGTCGCGCTCCCGTCGATGGGCAACGGCGGGCAGGCAGCGGCCGCCTACGCCGCCCGCGCCGGCCTCGACTCTCACTCGTTTGTCCCCTCCCGAACCCCCTTCGTCAACAAGGCGATGGTGAACGTCCACGGCGGGGAGATGTCCGTCGTCGAGGGTCGCTACGCCGACGCCGCCGGCGCCTTCGAGGACGCGGTGGCCGAGGATGGATATCACTCCGTCGCCCCCTTCGAGACGCCCTACCGCCACGACGGCACGAAGACGCTCGCCTACGAGATTGCCGGGGGGCTGGGCTGGACCGCGCCGGACGCGATCGTCCACCCGACCGGCCACGGAACCGGGATCGTCGGCCTCTGGAAGGGCGGCGAGGACCTCACAGAGTGGGGGCTCGTCGACGACGAACCGCGGCTGTACGCCGCGCAGGCGCGTGGCTGTGCGCCCATCACGTCGGCCTGGGAGGAGGGGACGTCGACACCGGAGCCGTGGGAGGGCCCGGACACGATCTGTGGCCCGCTCGAGATTCCGGACCCGCCCGGCGGCGCGTACGCCCTCGACGCGCTGGAGGCGACCGGCGGCGCCGCGGTCGGAACCGACGACGACGCGATCCTGGAGGGGGCCGTCACCCTCGCGGAGGCCGGTCTCACGATGGGCGCGACCGGCGGCGCCGCCGTCAGCGGGGCGCAGGTGCTCGCCGAGCAGGGCGCCTTCGACGGCGACGACGTGGTCGTCCTCGTCAACGCCGTCACGGGCAACAAGGAGGCCGACCTGCTGCGGAGTCACCTGATGAGCAAGGGTATCTAGCGATCACTCGACCTGATCCCTGGCGACAGTGTAGGCCTCGCGGAGCCGCTTGAACGCCTCCTCGTCGCCGCCCCGATCGGGGTGGACCTCCTTGACCTTCCGCCGGTAGGCCCGCTCGATCTCCTCGGGTGACGCGCCGGCCGGGACGCCGAGTTCCGCGAAGGCCCCGCGGGCTGGATCCACGTCCGACTCGCCGTCGTCCCCGAAGTCGACGTCGGGCGTCTCGAAGGGAAGCCGGTCGATCAGTACCGATCCCGGCATCTCGTGTTCGGCGAGGACAGCCGCCGTCCCGGAGCCCTCGATGCGGTAGTAGGCCTGCGGGTCGAAGGTGATGGCGACGTCCCGCCTGGGGAGGTAGAAGGCGACGTGCTGTCCAGCGACGGGATGGTTCTCGGCGTAGGGCTCCCCGATAGCAGTCAGGTACTCGCGAAACTCGGCCCGGCGCCGTGACTCGCCGCTCTGCTGGCCTCCGCGCGCCCGCTCCTCGCCGGGGATCAGCCGCCCGGCGGCCAGAAACGCCAGCGCGGCCAGCAGGCTCCCGGCCAGCCCGAGCACGGCGCCGGTGACCAGCCACGACGGCAGCCCCGCCACTCCCTCGTGGAACACGCGTCGTACTTGGACAGCGAGGAGTAAGAATTGCTCGCCGCGGGCGGAACGCCCAGCCGGCCGTTAGCCGATGTACCGCAGGTCCTCGTCGGAGGGTGCCGGCGTTCCCTGTTCCATCTCCTGGATCTTCCGGACGACCTCCTCCATCTCGTCGGCCCGGTCCTCGAGGGATCCGAAGTCGACGGTGAACCCGAGGATGTCCTGAAGAACCTCGAGGACCGCCTGTGCGCTCTTGGGGTCGACGAGATAGCCGCTGGTCTCACCCATCAGGCAGGCGGCGTCGACGCCGCGGCGGTCCCCCAGCCCGAGCAGGAGGCCGCTGACGCCGACGATGCCGCCCGCGGGCTCGTCGCCGCGGAATTCGACGCCCGCCCCCTCGAGTTCCTCGCGCTGGGCCCCGGTCGTCGTCGCGCCGATGACGTCGTACTCCTCGATGAGCTCGCCCGTCGGGATGCCACCGAGCGCGAACACCCGCTCTGCGCCCAGGTCCTCGGCCAGGTCGAGGAACGCGTCGGCGAGCCCGTAGTGGCCGACGGTGTCCTGTGCCTGGTGGTCGCCGGTCAACACGAGCAGGTCCTGGCCGTCGGTCTCGACGGCGTGCACCTCGGCACAGGCGAGCTGTGTGAGCCCCTCGTCGACGCTCACCTGTGGCGGCAGGTGCGTCGAGTAGATCCGCCGGACCAGCTGCCCGTCGCGCTCCTCGACGAGGTGCTCCGCGGCGAGCTTGCCAACGTGGCCGACACCGGGTAGCCCCTCGACCAGAACCGGGTCGGTCAGCTCCGGCTCGGCGACTGCTTCGATCTCGAATTCGTCCATACCGCCTACTCCCGGTTGCGCCGCTTAAGAGCGCGTCGATACTCGCCGTAGGGGTCCTCGGGGTTAAAGGGCGCCGGGGCGCTGTTGACCGCGTCGGCGCCACACTCCGGACAGGCCGAGGACAGCGTATAGACCGGCCGGTCGTGGGCGCTCTCCCAGTCCGAACAGACCAGAATGTCGGATTTCATGCCGCCACCGGCCCCGCAGTCACTCCTCGTTTTCGTTTCGCTCGCGGTGAAAGCGTGCGGTCCCGCCGATCTCCTCGATGGCCGCCTCCGCCCGCGCTGCACTGCGTTCGAGTTCGGATTCGGCGGTCTTGTAGTCGGGGGCCTGGACCTCGATGCGGTACTCGGGCGATCCGACGTACGTGACCTCGAGGTCGACCTCCTCGGGGATGTCGCCGTTGCCCTCCGCGGCCGCGAGCGCCTCCTTGATGCTGTCGACGCCGTCGCTCGTCGGGCACTCGAGGTCGACGTAGCCCGTGACGTTCACATACGGGACGGAGACGTTCTCGCGTGCAGTCTCGACGAGTGCGTCGATCTCGTCCTCCGAGAGGTCGGTCTCCTCGAGGGCGTCGGCGCCGTGGATTGCGGCCCCCTCGAAGCCCTCGTACAGCGAGCCGAAGGCCGCAAGCAGTTCGTTTGCGATCGCGGCGTACTCCTCGCCGCTTATGTCCTCGCCGAAGGCCAGTTCCATCCAGTTGTCGGCCTTCTGCTCGTTTTTCCACTCCTGGATCTTGTCCTTGCGCTGGTGGTCGTTGACGTCCTTGATCGAGAGGTCGATCTGCTGGGCGCTCTTGTCGACGTCGAGCACCTTCGCCACGACGGTCTGTCCCTCGCTGACGTGGTCGCGGACGTTCTTGATCCACCCCGAGGCGACTTCGCTGATGTGACAGAGGCCGCGCTTGTCCTCGTACTCCTGGAGGTCGACGAACACGCCGAAGTCCTCGATCTCGTCGACGCGCCCGACGACGAGTTCGCCGGGTTCGGGCCAGCCGCTGTACTTCATCGCGCTTCCACGGTCTCGACGACGTCGCCCTCGATTGCCGCCTTCCCGCCGGTCGGCCGGGCCAGCGTGTGACCACAGACCTGGCAGGCGACCTCCGTGGCGGCCTTCCCGAAGACGAGGCGTTCGTTTTCACAGTCGGGACAGACGACGGTGTAGAAGTTCCCCGCCATGGTCACTCCTGGAATTTGAGGCGGCCGGCGCGCCAGCCCTCGCGCTGGTGGGCCTTGCCACACTCGCCACAGCGGTACTTCAGCTGTGTCTTCTTCGTCGGCTTGTCGCCGCCGGGCACCTTCGAGAACTTGCCGTTGTTCCCGATGCCCGACTGGCGCTCGCGCTGGCGGTCGTTGACCTTCTTCATGCCCGTCGAGCGTCCCGACCGAACCTTCTCGACCTCGTGTTCGTGGTGTTCGTTGCAGTGTGGGCAGTACGTGTTCATCCGGCGTGGCATCTCCATAGATATCGACCTTGCGGCGTGGTTGGATATCGGCGCTTAAAACCTGTGCGGTTCGCCTCGCTTCGCTCGGCGGATACTGGTGCTCAATACGCCTGCGTATCGATCGGGTGCTACTGATACTGATGGCTATAACTTCGTGAGCATCGTCGACCCCACGGGGGGTCGAAATCGCTCACGGGCTTATAGCCGTTAGTATGACTCATTCCTGAATCCACGAGTCGACGGATTCGACTTTCCCGACCAGATTGCTTGGAGACCCGTACGCGTCGACAATGTCGAGAATAGCATTCGCAATCGCGTACGCTGAGGCTCGCTGGTTGTTCACTAACAGGAGCCCTTCGTGCCGGGAGTCGGCCAACGGCGCGAAGTTCTTGATGTCTGCGGTCACAATCATCAGTTCCTCCTGCTGGACGTATGGGAGTATATCGTCCTCATCGTCAGCGTCCTCATCGAGTACGTAATCGGAGTACTCAGCCCGGTAGCCTTCTTTTCGGAGAATGTCAGCAGTGCGCGGTTCGAGGTTTGCGTCAATAACACGGCAGGTTCACGCGAAAAATTACCGAGATGGTCTCGTCAGACGGGGGGACACAGCATACATTTCCATCGAGTATCTTCGACGCCCCTTCGAGGGCACAACGGCCAAATAGACGGCCCGCCACGTGCCTGGTATGACCGACCGGACCGCAGCCGTCACGCGCGAGACCGCCGAGACCGACATCGAGGTCACCCTCGACCTCGACGGCGACGGCGACGCCACCGTCGACACCGGGGTCGGCTTCTTCGACCACATGCTGGACTCCTTCGCGACCCACGCCCTCTACGACCTCACCGTCGCCTGTGACGGCGACCTCGCTATCGACGACCACCACACCGTCGAGGACGTCGCCATCACGCTCGGGTGGGCTTTCGAGGAGGCGCTTGGCGACAAACGCGGCATCCGCCGCTTCGCCGACCGCACGGTGCCGATGGACGAGTCACTCGCGGAGGTCGTCGTCGACATCAGCGGCCGCCCGTACTTTGCCTTCGAGGGCGAGTTCTCACAGGAGGCTGTGGGCGAGATGACCAGCCACATGGCGCGACACTTCCTGCGTTCGCTCGCGACCAACGCGGGGCTGACACTGCATGCAAACATCGAGGGCGACAACGCCCACCACGAGGCCGAGGCGCTGTTCAAGGCGCTGGCCCGGGCCCTGGACGACGCCACGCGGATCGACGAGCGCCGCGCCGACGCGCCGAGCACGAAGGGCGAACTGTAATGCTCACGAAGGTATAGCCGTCAGTATCAATCGGGCACTCGATAGAGCAAAGTTGTATGATTCACAATAATATGTTCAGGTTTATATAGAGATACGTTTTAGTAGTAACTGCCCGGTACGGAGGCAGTCACAATATCCGGCCACGAGAGAGTTCTTGCCACCCACCCTATTACCATCTCTCGTGATCTTCGGTGGTGCCCGTGTTGGGCGATTGAATTTTCACCGCCGGTACGAAATATAGCTTATGTCCAACTCAGAATCTGAGTTTGAGAGGCAAGTACGTACAGCCCTGTGTGGGGGTGTCATCGAACTGCTCACGAATGTATAGCCGTCAGTATGACGACTCTTCGATTTCTGAGGTCACATCAGTCGAGGAGACCATCCCGACGTAGTCCCCGTGGTCGTCGACGACCGGCAGATGTTTGATTCTGTACGTCGTCATCATCTCTGCGGCTTGGTTCAGTTCGACGTCGGTGGTAACCCGCTCAACCGGTGCAGTCATTACGTCTGCGACCTCAACCTCGGCCGGGTCTTTGCCGGCAGCAATCACGTCGACGATGTCGGTCGTGGTGATGATGCCCGCTGTCGACCCCGGAATAAAGAGGCCGTTGATGTCCTGTTCGCGCATCTGCTTTGCAGCCGTCTGGGCCGTCGCGTCCGCCGAAATCGTCTCCAGTGGCTCTGACATGACGTCCGCGACGAGAACCGGGTTATCGGTAGCCATACCTCCTATTGTGGCCCTTCCCCTATCGGATTTTCCCTCCGGTGCGTGACGCACTCGGACTGGAGGCGGGGAAGTGCCCGATGAGATGGGATACTCTTCCCATACTGACGGCGATACCTTCGTGAGCAGAGTCGACCTCCGGGGTCGACATTGCTCATGGGGTTATAGCCGTTAGTATCAGGCCTGTGGTCCGTCGTCTTCGATCAGTGTATCCGAGCTGTCGCCTTCGCTGGATTCCCAGACGACGCGTAGCTCGTACGTGTTCTGAGCACCAATCTCGGCCCGGTCGCCCGCGGCGACCGCGGTCTGGCCCTCCGTTTCGCCGCTTGCGGTGGCGTTCCCTTCGGAGTGATAGCCTGCCCAGCTATCATTACCTGCCGATCCATCATCCGCAGCACTCCAGAAACCCTCTCCGCGGAAGTACAACTCGGTCGTCACGATCGCATCCCCGCTCTCGTGTGTGACCGTCACGTTGCCCTCGTCGGTATCGTAGTCAGTCGTGAACGATGCCTGTGGGGAAACGCCCGTCTGCTCGCCCAGTCCCAGGACGAACGACGCGATGACCGCCGCCAGGATCACCGTGATCGCGACCATCAGGATCACGCCGATGACCTCGCTGACGGCGTCGTCGTCCGCGAACAGTTGTTTGAGTTGCATTGTGACTATGACCTGTTGCTCCAGCAGGATAAATTGTCGCCGATTCCCGTCAGTTGTCATCGGCTCCCGTTCCTGTCGCTACTCCTGATCGTCACAGACCAGGTTCAGCAGCTTCCGCTCTGCCGCCCGGATGTGCTGGTGGAAGGTTGCAGGGCTGATGTCGAGGGAGTCGGCGACCTCCTCGGCGGTGTTCCCCCGCGGCCAGTCGAAGTACCCGGCGTAGTAGGCAGTCGTCAGGACCGACTGCTGTCGCTCGGTCAGGGCGTCGTCGAAATCTTCTGTGAGGGAGTCGGCGTGTGCGACCGGCCGGTCGATTTCGCGCTTGGCGACGAGGTGTGACCGCGGATTCAGACTGGTGTACGCCTCGACCACCTCGCGGACGTCGGTCGAGATAGGCGTCTCGACGACCAGCGTCCCGATCCCATCCTCTGCCGTCGCCGATACGACGGTCGCCCCGACGTCCATCATCGCTTCGGCGCCCGACCGACTCTTGACGACCTCGAGAAGACAGCCGTCGTCCTGGCTGTCGACGACGCGACAGTCGGTCACCGAGTCGGCTGCCGTCGTCGCGTCCAGGGCCGTCTCGGGTGTCGTCCCCTCGACCTGCAGGAAACAGAGGTGGTTGCCGTCGTTCGTGACCGTCTGGTGCTCGATCTTACAGGAGGCGTCCGCCGCGTCCGAGACGGTCACGGCCAGACAGTCGGGGTCGGTCACCTCGAATTCGAGCTGCTGGACCTTCTCCGAGAGCAGGAGCTTCTTGTTCACCGCGGCGTAGATCGACAGGCCGACGACGCTGCCGAGCATGGCCAGCTCGGGCTGGCGTCCGGAGTCGAACTCCCGATCGGAATCGGATCGCAACACCAGCACGCCATAGGTCTGATCGCCGTGGGAGACGGGAACGACAGTCGTCGTCTCGACAGTCTCCTCGCGGTCTGCCTGTCCGTCATCGTTCCCGTTGCGAACTGTCTGCTGGCGCTGTACTGTGTACACGTCGTCGGTTTCGACTGCGTGGCCCATCCCATCGTCGCTGTCGCTGACCTCGGTCACAGCCCGCTTTATCCCCTCCCGCAGTGAGCCCGTCTCGCCGGCGCTCGCCTCGACAGTACGCCACATGCCGTCGACGTCTGTCGAGACGAACCACGCGGCCCCGTACCGGTCAGCCGATACCAGGCGTTCACAGACCCTGCGTCCGATATCCTCCACGGTATCCCCCTCGACTGCGTGCGTGACGACGTCCGCTATCGGCAGGTCGTCTGCTCCCCAGTCGGTGCTTGAGTCGCTGTCGGCTGGCCCAGCGTCGACACGCGCGAGGTTGGCAGCGACGAGGGACGCCACGTGTTCGACGAGTTCGACGTCCTGCTTCGTGAGGTCACCGCCGGAGCCAAAGACCGTCAGCGTCCCCTTTCCCTCCAGGGGAACGTGCAGGTTCGCCCGGTCGAGTGGGCCGTCGGATCTACGAGGGGTATCGAGCACCGGCTCCCCGCGCCGGAAGGCGCGGCCAGCGAGACTCCTGTTCAGGTCGAAGGTGGGCCGGGATGCGAGAGCCTCCGATGCCCGGTCGGTCGTCGCCACGCGGGCGAAGTCGTCTGTCGCCCCGTCGACCAGCCGGATACACCCCAGATCTGTCCCCAGGTGCCGTGTGACGCCAGCCAGTCCGGTTTCGGCCACAGTCTGGATGTCCTCCGCTCGGAGCAGTGCGCGCCCGATTGCCGTCAACTCCTCGACCGGTACCCGCTCCGGTCGGCTTTCGTCACGACGGCTGTCGTCAGAGGTCTTACGCTCCCCGAGAACGTGCTCCTGACACCACAGGATGAAATACTGCGAGTCCTCGAAGGTCACACTCTCGCAGGTGGCCACGAGCCGGGCCCGACCCCCGTCGGCAGTCCGGCATCCAAGCTCGATCACCCCGCCGGACGTCACCGCCCCGCGGATCCGGTCGAGTGCCTGCCCCCCCTCACAGAGGTCGTCGATCTGTGCGTCGAGTATCTCGTCGGCATCTGCGCCGAGACTGCCCTCGAGGACGCCGTTGCTGAACACCACAGACCCGGCGGAGTCGACCGCAACCACGCCGTGAGAGGTGGTTGCAACGACCGCCCGGAGAAATTGACCGTCGCCCGGTAGACTCGTTGACATACCAGATATCACGCCCCTGGACGAATAAAAACCCGCCCCAAAGTACGTTGGTATCGACGCACATCCCAGCGCAGTGAACGCCTCGGAGCGGATCAGAACACGGGCCGAGGCGGTCCGATCGTCCTCATACTGACGGCTATACCTTCGTGAGCATAGTCGACCCCGCGGGGGATCGACATCGCTCACGGGCTTATAGCCGTTATACCGGTCGACGTAAGCCCTGATACTTTCAGCCGGGAACGTCCGGTTCCAGATACTTAGGGAACATTCACTAACAGGCATAGGGAGCTATTTGATGATTCTGTAGGTTGTCCCCTAGTTCATCCCATGAGTACTGGAATCGAGTTCGAAGAACACCACGATGGGTCGCTTCGCATCGGGCAACGGGAAGTGCTCCTCGACGTGTCGGAACTGTTCGGCCGGAAGTGGAACGCGCTCATCCTGTATCACCTGTCCCAGGGCGCGATGGGATTTTCCGATCTCAAATCCAAAATAAAGGGAATCTCCGGCAAGATGCTCGCCGAGAGTCTCGAGATGCTCACCGATGGCTACGGCGTCGTCACGAGACACGAGATCAGCGACCAGCCCAAGCGCGTCGAGTACTCGCTGTCCCCGACTGGCGAAGCGCTCGCTCCCGTGTTGTTCGCGTTGCACGACTGGGGGAGCGAACATCTGGAACCGGACAACGATGAGTAACCGTTCGGAGTACCTGCTCGTCGACGACGTTCCGGACAGCTCACGGCCCGACGACGGGGAACCTGACTTCGGCTACTCCGGGAGCGCCGACGAGCGGGTCGACTGCGACCCGACGCTGGTGGAGGTGTTGCAGGTCGTCTTCGACATCGGTGTCGGGGAACGCAACGTCTACCAGGCGCTGTGCAGCCGGAGCCACAGTAACGCTGGCGACCTCGCCGAGGAACTCGACCGCGACTACAGCACCGTCAACCGCACCCTCCGAACCCTGTTCCAGAAAGGGCTTGTCACCCGGCGGCGGCGGATCCTCCAGTCCGGTGGACACCTGTACCAGTACTCTGCGCGGCCGCCCGAACAGGTTCGCGCGCTGTTGCTCCACGGGTTCGAGAAGTGGGCTGACGCGGCCCGCGACCGCATCGACGAACTCGGCGACACGGAATCGGACGCCACGGAGCGCCCGTCGACGGAACGCCCGATGGTGTCACAGTCGTGACGAGGGGGACAGCACAGACTCCGATCGTCGAGTACCGCCGTACAGACGAGCCCGTATTCGACGCCGTGATGACAGCATTCTCCCAACACGTCACGGACGTTGTCCCCGACGAGGAGAAGCCAGTCTACGAGTGGGTCGATTTCGAGGCCCTCGAGGCGCTCGTCGAGTCCGCCCGCGAGGGCGCTTGCGTCACGACGTTCATCTGGGGGCACCGCGTCGTCATCACCCCGGAGACGGTCGAAATTTACGACAGGTAGGTAGTCGACGTCCCGTGGCGTCGGCGTGGTTTCTGTCATTCCTCCCGTAGTTGCTCGCGGAGGCTGGTGCGGTCGCTCTGGTGGAACTCGGCAGTGACCGTGCCATCGGCGAGTCGGAACAGCACCTGCGCGGAGAACCGAACCTGCGTCCCGGTCGGCTCCAGACCCAGCAGTTCTCCCTCGTGAGTTCCCGTGACGACAAAGCGGGTCGCCACTCGATCGCTGTCGGCGACGACGTCGGTACGTGCCGTCTCGAAGTCAGGAAACGCGGCGTGTAACTCCTGGTAGTGGTTCGCGTACGCCTCACGGCCCTCGATGACCACGTCCCCGGGTCGGTGCATCATCACCTCCGGGGCACAGTACCGTGGAATCCGGTCGTACTGCTGGCCGTTCACCACCTCGTCGAACAGTTGCCGGATCGTCCGCTCGTTCTGTCGTCCGGGATCGGCCATGTGTCACACTCGAAGCAGACGTACTTCAATCGGATGCACGTCACCGGGCCAGACATCCGCCCCCACCGGGTGAACTGACGGTAAGTAACACTTTATACTACGTCTGGAGATATCCCTGATGGACCTCAGTACTCGGAACCGGTACAGTTGCGCTCCGACGGAATCTCGCAAACACATCGCGCCTGCCCAGTTGCTGAGGTCTGTGTGCCACCACCCCCACCCAAGTCCCACCCCCCACCCAGGGTCTTTTGACACTGACGGCTACACCTTCGTGAGCATCGTCGACCCCACGGGGGGGTCGAAATCGCTCACGGGCGTATAGCCGTTAGTATGAGCAGTCAGTCCCCCTCCGAAAAGAACGGCGACGTAGACTGGACGGAGGGCCGTTCCGTGAGCAGCGACAGGCCGGCGAGCGTCGCGAAGCTGACGACGAGGCCGGGGACGACTGGATCGCCGACACTCGCTGCCAGCCCCTCCGGGACGACCCTTACGACCTCGGTGCCGACGTGCCAGGCGACGACTGTCACGAACCCGGCCACCATTGCGCCGAGGCCGCCGGCGGTCGTCGCGCGTCGCCAGTGCAGGCCGAGCAGGACGGGGGCGAACAGCATCGCGCCCTGGAGAGACAGGTGTAACAGTGTGATGAGCGTGATCAGGCCGCCGAGGAACTCCCTGAACACCGCCAGCACGACCGGGACGAGCCCCACGAGCGGAACCGCGAGGCGGTTGATCCGGAGCGTCCGCCGGTCCGACGCGTCCGGCCGGAACACCCCCGCATAGATGTCGTGGGCGATGCCGGCACTCAGGACGAGCAACACCGAGTCGGTCGTGCTCAGGATTGCCGACAGGATGGCCAGGATGAACGCCGTCCCGAGGACCGGCCCGAGGAGCTCCTGACTCAAGACGAGGGCTGCCATGTCCGGCACGTCGAGTTCCGGAAAGAGGACCCGCGCACTCAGCCCGAGCGCCGCGACCGCGAGGGCGATCACGCCCTGGGCCACGAGCGAGAGCTGGATGGCCGACCGGACAGTCCGCTCGTCGCGCATCGCGTAAAACCGGGAGATCTCGACCGGTGCGGCGGCGATACCGACCGCCGACGCGAGCACGAACCCGCCGATTTTCGGCAGCGGTAACGCCTGCCCGACCAGCGAGGGGTCGATCGCACGGAGCTGTGAGAGAAGCGCCCCCGGGCCGCCGACCGCACCGAGCGCAAGCGGGACCACGACCACCAGCCCCCCCACCAGCACGACCGCCTGGACGAAGTCCGTCAGGACGCTGGCCCGCATCCCGCCGAAGGCGGTGTACGTGACGGCGATGACGGCGGTGAGGTAGATGCCAAGCGTCTGCGAGACGCCAAGTAGCTCCCCGAAGATGAGGCCGCCGGCCGTGTACTGGGCCGCGAGAAAGACGGTGAACACGGTCACGATGAGGAGCGCGCTGACCCCTCGCGCGTAGTCACCGTCGGCCCCGTCGTCGGCATACCTGATCCCGACGAAATCGGGGACGGTCATGCCGCCAAAGCGACGCAGCTGTGGCGCGACGAACACGAACGCGACGGTCCAGCCGGCCAGTATCCCGATCCAGACCCAGATGAACCCGATCCCGTACAGGTAGTGGATGCCGATCGCTCCGACGAGCGTGCTGGCGCTGATCTGGGAAGCCAGCAGCGTCCCCGCGCCGACGAACGGGCCCACGTCCCGCCCGGCGACCAGGAAGTCGGTCTCGCTGCCGGTGCGCGTGTATCCGTAGTAGCCGATCAGCGCGACTAGGAGCAGGTAGCCGCCCACGACTCCGACCGTAATCAGGTTCGTCCCACTCATTGAGCAAGCTGCCCCCACCAGGGCACGCCGGGTCGTG
>JAZKRS010000057.1:0-18537 GCA_036626435.1 Haloarculaceae archaeon
GACGCTCGGGCGACCTGCCCTCGCGTCGCCTTCTTACAGCACATCCATCTCGGTGAGACGCTCGGGCAGGTACGTATCGGTCACGAAATCCAACCCCCGAGAGGCGAGTGACTGCTGTTCTGACTTCTTCTCGATGTCCAGCTGGAGCTCGATCTGTTCCTCCCAGAAGTCCGTCTGGAAGCGGGGATCCTCCAGCTCCGACTCCAGGGCGTTGACGTCCGAATCCGAGAGAGGGTCAGTCGGGAGGTCGTACTCCACGATGTCCTCGGGGCGGATGCCCACGAAGTCCGCCTCGGGCGTGGCGAGGTACTCCGAGAGGTGGGCGCTCTTGATCGAGCCGTACGCGACAGAGCCATAGATGCGGTACGACCAGGGGTCGCCGTCGGTGAACACGACCACCGGCAGGTCGAGTTCGTCGTGCAGGCGCTTGGTGAGCCGCCGCGTCGCGCGGGCTGGCTGGCCTTTCAGGTGGACGACGAGTGCGTTCATCTCGTCGTCGAAGCCATTTTCGACGAGCCGGTCGCGCATCCCGCCGGTCTCGACACAAAGGACGAAGTCGGCGTCGCTTGCCAGAAACTCGATGGTGTCGGGGTTGTTCGGGATCTGGTAGCCACCCTCACCGACGTCCTTCTGGCAGTGTATCTCCCGCTCTCCGCGGCGGGTCTGCTCGCGCAATCGGAGGGGCCCCATGATCGTCGCGCCCGACTCCTCGGGGCGCATGTGGAAGTCCTCCCGCGTGACGCCTGAGACGATCTCCAGGTCCTCGATCAGGTCGTTCGATTCGTCCTGGCCGGAGAACTGCGCCTCGTCTACATCCCACGACTCCGAGAGGTAGTACAGCTCACGCAACGTCGAGGACCGGTCCTCGTCCAGTTGCTGGGCGAGGAAATCGATCGTGTAGATTGCCTTCAGCAGCTTCTGTGCCCCACGCACGCTCTTGGCGCTGCGTGTCGAGGTGCGGTCCCCGTAGACCCACACCTTCTTGTCCTCGTCGTACTCGATGTTCGATTTCGTCCGGGTCGGGACCTCCATGCTGGGGACGTCCCCGCCGGCAAACTGGTCGTAGAACTGTGCGGCCAGGTCGATGAGCTGGTCGCGTGCCTGTGCGTTCGTCTCTGTGGTGTCTGTCTCGCTCATTGTTCGGTGACCGTCAGCTTCTCGTCTTCGATGCCTTCGACGGAAACAGTACAGTCGGCGCCGTCCGAGAGGTCGTACTCCAGTGTGGCCTCGTCGCCACTGTCGACCGTCGGCGCCCACTTGATGAACCACTCGCCGTCCATCTCGACGACGGTCGCCCCGTCGACGCCGTCGGGTTCCTCGGAGACGATGGCCGTGATCTCCAGGTCGGCGTTCGTGTCCGCGTTGTTCTCGACGGCGAGTTCGGCGGTTCCGTTCGCCCGTTCCTGCTCGACGAGGACGTTGTTCATGATGCGTGCCATCGTGTCGTCGATATCGAGTTGCTCCCGGCCGGTGACCGAGGCGAGCTTCTCGGCCATCTCCGGGAGGATGGTCCCGAGCTTGCTCTGTTTCTCGCGGCGCTGTTGCATCGAGCGGCGCTTGTTCAGGTAGGATTTCAGGTCCCGTGCCGCCTCCCTGACCGCGAGTTCGATCTCGTGTTCGATCTCGGGGACGTTCGCCACGGCGTCTTTCGACTCGCTGGTGAAGGGGACGTTCGTCGAGGCGATGTGGATCATCACGACGGCGGGCCCGTTCGGGATGCCGCTCCCGCCGGGCTGGTCGAGGCCGTAGTTGCGCCAGTTGATCGACTTCACGACGTCCGTCGTCGCGCAGGCCCCCCGCTGGTAGACCAGCGGCACGCGGTTGGCAAAGCGCAACACCTCCGCCGCGCCCTCCGCCGGCAGGTCGCCGCCGTATGCGATCCCTGCCTCGACGATGAAGGGGTCGCCGCCGTGGACCGACGCATCTCGGGTCGCCGCCGCGTAGAAGTCCGCGTCGTACCCCTTCCGGAGGCCCGCCTCGACCAGGTCGGCGGTGATCGGCGCGAGACAGCCCGTCGGCGGCGCGATGATGTCCGTCTCGCGCATCGCCGAGAGTAGCTCCGAGGCAGCGTCGCGGTCCTCCGCGACCGCGTAGATCCGGGGCGGGTCGTCCGGAACCCGCTTTGCCACCTCCCAGAGTGCGTCCGTAATCTTCTTGCGGGCGGTCTCGCCGAAGGTCGCATCGTCGTACTCCTCTGTGTCGTCGGCGGACTTGTCGATGTATTCGGCCAGGTCCTCGCGGGTCACGCGGTGTCGGCGGTCGTCGGAGCGACTCTCGAACTTCGCGGCGACGCGCTCTGACAGCCCCTGTACGTGGGCGTCGTCCTTTCGCTTCGTCGTCGCCTCGTCGACGAGAACGTAGACGTCCGAGACCAGTTCGGCCGTCACGGCCTCCCAGGCCGCCTCGACCGCGTTCTCCCGGACCGTCTCGCCGAAGGTCGTGTCGTAGGCCTCCTCAATCTCTCCGGCAACCTCGTCGACGGCAGCGACGATGTCGTGGTGTGCGACCCGTCCCATCCCGTCGATGCGCTCGGCCACGCGGTCGGCGAAGTCGGCGGTCGCCTCGGCCCCCTTGTTCGCGACCGCATCCTCGACGGCGGCCTCAAGGTCGGCGGCTCCGCCGTCTCCATCCCGTTGCGCGTCCGGCGCAACGCTGGCCTCCGGCGGCCGCCAGGCCATCCCCCTGCCGAAGTGGCGGTCGCGGAAGTTGTCGATGACCGACCGTGCGGTCTTCTGCCCGACGCGGGTGAACTCCTCCTGCAAAAATCCGGAGATGGAGTAGGAGTCGGTCGCCTCGGCCATCTTGATGAGCGTCCCGAGTTCGACGCCGTGGGGGTGGGGCCGGATCTCCTCGGTCTCGTCGGGCAACTGATCGGTCGCCCGCTCGTACTTGAAGTGGGCGTCGGGCTCGCGCATCTCGATGCGGGCGTGCGGGTTGACGACCGCTGTGTGCCTGACGTAGTCGTGGAGTTGCTGGCGGGCGCGCATGTTCCCCTCCATCTCCAGTTCGATTCGCGTCCCGTGTGGGCGCTCCCAGGATGTCGTCTTCTCCTCGCTTATCTCGGGTTCGTTCGTGTCGGTGTCGACGATCAACTCGAAGTATTCGGCTTCTGAACTGCCCTGGGTCCGGGACGTTATTTTCGCTGGCTTACCTGACGTAAGTTGGGAGTACAGAACGGCTGCAGAAATCCCAATCCCCTGCTGGCCGCGGCTGTTTTTTACCGAGAGTGCTCCCTCGTTGGCGACGACGAAGTTCTCGTCGGCCCCAGTCTCCCCGGGCACGGAAATGTCGTAGACGTACTCCGGAGGTTCCGTCTCCTCGACATCCTCGACCGACAGCAGGCACATGTCCGACTCGGTGAGTCCCTGGAGGTTCTGTACAGTCCCCCAGAGCTCCGTCAGCGCCTCCGACGGACGGTGATCCTCGTCCAGCAGCCCCATTTTCTTGAGGTTGTGGACGTATCGCGGCTTCTCGACGTATTCGCCGTCGAGTGCGTCCTCGATGAGAGACTGGTAAACTTTGGCGTGTTCGAGTGACGAACCGACGCCCGTCCCGAGTAACAACCCCGGAATGGAGTCCGGAACGGTGTTGCGGTCGACGTGCCCGACCCGAACGTCCTCCAGAAGAGACGTCGGAATCCGCTTGTACTGTTGTTCACCGGTTTCTGTGGCTGTCTCGAACGCGTCCAAGACGTCCGCATCCGGGCCGTAGACCTTCGTTCGATACCGGGTCGTGGACTGGTCGCCGTAGCCGTCGGTATCCTCGCCCACTTCCGTACTCGCGAGCACGCCCTGCATGTTCCACAGCACGGATAGCTGGCGTGCCAGCGTCTCGCTCGTCGTCGTGTGCGAGGGTTCGTTGCTCGGATGAGCGTCGGAGCCGTCTCCTTGATAGAGCGCGGCGACGAACTGGCGCTGGTACTCCGGAGCCACGCGGAAGACGAAATCCGGGATGCGCTTCTGTCCGGCCTCGTCCCCACACGCGTTTTTCAGGAAGAGCGCGAGCGGCGAGCCGAAGGCTTTGACCCGCGTCGAGTTCCGCTCGCGCTCGACGGTCGTCGTCTCTCCGCGGATCCCGGCGACCGCTCGCTCGGTCGTCTCGACCAGTTCGCTCTCGTGTGAGCCGAAGGTGAAACCGACCTGTCTTGGCCCGGTGTGGCCTTCTGCGACGTAGTAGCCGAGCAGTCGCATCAGATCCGATGAAACCGGGACACAGACGGGTACCGTCGTCTCTTTACCGCCGACCTGGTAGGTCTTGAACTGACAGTTCTGCCGTGCGGCCTTCTGTTCCCAGCCCAGGTCGAGGACGGTCTCTGCGGGCAGGTAACCCTTCTCGAGGTAGTTCGCTTCGAGGCTGTCTTTCAGGATGTCGACGCCGTCGTAACGGTAGTAGGTCCGCTTTCGTGGGCTGTCGTCGTCGGGTTTCTTCCTGACGCGCTCGCCGCGTTTCAGCTCCTCGAGCGTTGCCCTGTCGAACCCGTAGACGTACATTCGGCGGTCCGCGAGTTGGTCTCTCCCCAGGTACTTCAGCAGGTTCACCTCCTCCACCCGATCCTCGAACTGCGGAAGCCGCTGTGGCGTGAGTATCGCGTCGCCCGGCTCGATATCGTCGGCGCGAACTTCCTCCGTCTCGCCGTCTTTCGTCACCGAAAACAGGCTGTGATTGCCCGTCACTTCGACCGTTCGCCCCTTCTCGGTCGTGATTTCGTACGTCCGCTCGTCGGTTTCGTGACGAATCGCATGTGTGACGGGCTGCCAGGTCATCTCGTGGGTCTCGCGGTTGAACGACGGGACTTCGACCTCCCCGGAGATCGGACGCGTCGCCTCGCCTTCCCGTGGTAGATACGCGTCACACAGCACGCCGATGGGAACGAATTCTATCTCCCCGTCACGGCGCACGAGGATCCGCTGGTCCGGCGTCAGGGACTGCTCTCGTTTGTGAAATCGACTGCCATAGAGCAGCTTCCCGAAAATTTTCGGAATCTGCCCTTTCGTGATGCCGGGGCCGTTGTCCTCGACGACCAGGCGGTAGTAGTCGCCGGCCTCCTCGATCTCGACGTAGATGTCGGGGAGGATGCCGGCCTCCTCGGTGGCGTCGAGAGCGTTGTCGACGGCCTCCTTGACGGCGGTCACGAGCGCCCGGGCCTCCGAGTCGAACCCGAGCATATGCTTGTTCTTCTCGAAGAACTCGGCGATAGAGATGGCGCGCTGGCTCTCGGCCAGCTCCTCGGCGATCCCCTCCCCTCCGCCGAGGCGCGACTGGTACGAGGTCATGTGGGTGTACGTTCCGGACCCGGGGTTAAATGTGCCTCGGCAGCGCGGTGAAAGTGATACTGACGGACGAAAATCCGCAGGATTTTCGCCCGCCAGTATTCCAGAAGGTGTCCGTCCTGTTCGGGCCGCTCGTCACCGGACTGTCGTCCGGTTTCTCGCGGCCCTCTCTCCTGTCGGTCGTCACCGACGGTGGGCGCTTCTAGTTTCACGCGCGAGCGCGTGCGAGGGTTTTAAGCACGGGGGTCTATTATCTGGATACAAGGTTTTCATGTCTAAGGAGAGTGACTATGGAGCAGGCCAGATACAGGTCCTTGAAGGGCTGGAGGCCGTCCGCAAGCGGCCCGCGATGTACGTCGGCTCGACCGATAGCCGCGGTCTGCACCACCTCGTCTACGAAGTCGTCGACAACGCGATCGACGAGGCGCTGGCTGGCCACTGTGAGTCCATCGAGGTGACGATCCACGAGGACAACTCGGTGTCGGTCAGCGACGACGGCCGTGGCATCCCTGTCGACACACACGAGGAACACGACCGGCCGGCGGTGGAGGTCATCATGACCGTCCTGCACGCCGGGGGGAAGTTCGACAGCAAGTCCTACCAGGTCTCCGGCGGGCTCCACGGGGTCGGGGTCTCGGTGGTCAACGCCCTCTCGAAGTGGCTCGAAGTCGAGGTAAAGCGAAACGGCGCAGTCTGGCGCCAGCGGTTCGCGGGCGGCGAGCCCGAGTTCGAACTCGAGCGGGTCCGCGACATGGACCCGAGCGAGGAGACGGGCACGTCCGTCCGGTTCTGGCCGGACGACGACATCTTCGAGACGACCGACTTCGCCTTCTCGACACTCCAGTCCCGCCTGCGGGAACTCGCCTTCCTCAACTCCGGGGTGGCGATTTCCCTCCACGACGAGCGCGACGACAGCGAGGTAACCTTCAGGTACGACGGCGGCATCAAGGAGTTCGTCGAGTTCCTGAACGAGACCAAGACCCACCTCCACGAGGAGGTCATCTACTTTGCCGACGAGGAAGTGATTGACGAGGGCACAGTCCAGGTCGAGGTGGCGATGCAGGCCACCGACGAACTCCAGGGCTCGCTTCACGCGTTTGCCAACAACATCAACACCCGCGAGGGCGGCACTCACCTGACTGGCTTCAAGACCGCCCTCACGCGGGTTGTCAACGACTACGCCCAGGAACACGGCCTGTTGCGCGACCTCGACGACACGCTCAAAGGCGATGACATCCGCGAGGGGCTGACCGCGGTGCTGTCGATCAAACACCCCGATCCGCAGTTCGAGGGTCAGACCAAGACCAAACTCGGCAACTCCGAGGTCCGGGGCATCGTCGAGTCCGCGATGCACGAGGACCTCGGAACCTACTTCGAGGAGAACCCCGACACCGCGGAGGTGATCGTCTCCAAAGCCGTCGAGGCCGCCAAGGCACGCAAGGCCGCCAAGAAGGCCGAGGAGCTGACCCGCCGGAAGTCGGCTCTGGAGTCGACCGCCCTGCCGGGGAAACTGGCCGACTGCCAGACGAAAGATCCCAGCAAGGCGGAGCTGTTCGTGGTGGAAGGCGACAGCGCGGGGGGATGTTTCACCGGTGACACCGAAATCGCTCTTGCCTCAGGGCGGTCCATCACATTCGAAGAGCTTCTTCAAGAACACGAGGCGGGAGAGACACACTACTGTTACACCGTGACTGATGATGGAAAAGTTGGCCTCGAACAGATACGTCATCCCCGTATCACGAGGGAAGATGCGAACCTCGTGGCTGTTACGCTTGACAACGGGGAGACAATCAGGTGTACGCCCGACCACGAGTTCATGCTCCGGGACGGCAGTTACTGTCAGGCCCAAGACCTCGACAGCGGCCAATCACTGATGCCGCTCTATCGAAAAGCGTCGGACACCGCCGAGGAGAGTATCACAATAGACGGCTACGAGATGGTCAAACAGCCCATCATGAACGACTTCTGGGAGTTCACCCACTTGCTGGCAGACAGATACAAGCAAAAGCGACAGGCCAAAGCCGACCCGAACATCCTCCGAAAGGATACGACGGTAGAGAAGTTCTTCGAGGACGAAGCGGCACTTCTCGAAGCCGTCGAAGCCCACAACCACACTGTCGAATCAGTCGAGAAACTCGACGAGACGGCCGATGTGTACGATATAGAGGTTCCAGGAACGCACAATTTTGCTCTCGAAGCGGGGGTTTTCGTCCACAACAGCGCAAAGCAGGGGCGGAACCCGGAGTTCCAGGCCATCCTGCCGATCCGCGGGAAGATACTGAACGTCGAGAAACACCGCCTGGACCGCATCCTCGAGAACAACGAGATCCGGAACCTCATCACCGCACTCGGGACGAGCATCGGCGACGAGTTCGACATATCCAATCTGAGATACGACAACATCCTCATCATGACCGACGCCGACGTCGACGGGGCCCACATCCGGACACTCCTGCTGACGTTCTTCTACAGGCACATGCAACCGCTGCTCGAACAGGGACACGTCTACGCGACGCGGCCGCCGCTGTACCGGATCAGGTACCGTGGTGAGACCTACGACGCGATGACCGAACAGGAACGGGACCGCATCATCGCCGAGGAGTGTAACGGGAACGCCGACCAGGTCCAGCGGTTCAAGGGCCTGGGTGAAATGAACCCGGACCAGCTCTGGGAGACGACGATGAAACCGGAGACGCGGTACCTCAAGCGGATCACCGTCGAGGACGCCGCCGCCGCAGACAAGATGTTCTCGGTCCTGATGGGTGATGCAGTCGAGCCGCGCAAGGAGTTCATCAAGGAGCACGCCCCCGAGGCGGAGTGGGTGGACATATGAGCTCGGACCTGCCCGATCCCGGCGACGTCGAGGCGCCGGCGGCGAACGTAGAGCACGTCCGCGTCGAGGACGAGATGGAGCAGAGCTACATCGACTACGCGATGAGTGTCATCGCCGGCCGCGCGCTGCCGGACGTCCGGGACGGCCTCAAGCCCGTCCACCGGCGCATCCTCTACGCGATGTCGGAGCTGGGCGTCACCGCCGGCTCCGCCCACCGGAAGTCCTCCTCCATCGTCGGCGAGACGATGGGTGACTACCACCCGCACGGCGACTCGGCCATCTACAACACCCTCGTCCGGATGGCACAGGACTTCTCGATGCGCTATCCACTCGTCGACGGCCAGGGCAACTTCGGATCGATGGACGGCGACCCGCCCGCGGCGATGCGCTACACCGAGGCGCGGATGGCGCCCATCGCCGAGGAACTGCTCGCGGACATCGAGAAGGACACCGTCGACTTCACGTCGAACTACGACGACCGGCTGACCGAACCCGAGGTCCTCCCCGCGAAGCTGCCGAACCTCCTCCTGAACGGGTCCTCGGGCATCGCGGTGGGGATGAGCACGAACATTCCGCCACACAACCTCCGGGAGGTGATCGACGCGACGATCCACCTCATCGACGACCCCGACTGCGGGATCGAGGACCTGATGGAACACGTCAGGGGCCCGGACTTCCCGACCGGCGCGAACATCGTCGGCAAGGACGCCATCTACTCGGCGTACGCCACCGGTCGCGGCCGCCTGCGGGTGCGCGCGGAGTACGACATCGAGCGCAACGAGCCCGGCCGGGACCGGATCGTTATCACGGAACTCCCGTTCCAGGCGAACAAGGCCCGCATCGTCGAGCGCATCGCAGAGGACGTAAACGAGGGAACCATCGAGGGTGTCTCGGACCTGCGCGACGAGTCCGACCGCGAGGGCGTCCGGGTCGTAATCGACCTCAAGCGCGGCGCGAACGCCGACGTCGTGGAAAATCAGCTGATCGAGAGCCATCTCGAGTCCACCTTCGGCGTCATCAACCTCGCCCTGGTCGACGGACAACCCCGCGTCCTGACGCTGAAGGAGACCCTCGAACACTACGTCGACCACCGCAGTGAGGTCGTCCGCCGGCGCTCCGAACACGACCTGGCGGAGGCAAGAGACCGCGCACACATCCTCGAGGGCCGTCTGAAGGCCCTGGAGAGCGTCGAGGGCGTCGTCGATCTGATCCGGGACAGCGAGGACCGTTCGGCGGCCATCGAGGGGTTGCAGTCAAGCTTCGAGTTCTCCCAGGCACAGGCCGAACACGTCGTCCGGATGCAGCTCGGCTCGCTGACCTCGATGGAGGAAGCCGAGATCGCAGAGGAGTACGAGTCCGTCCAGGAGACGATCGAGTACCTCGAGGCCGTCCTCGCAGACGAAAAGAAGCTGCTGGGCGTCATCAAGGACGAGCTCCGCGAGATCAGAGCGGAGTACGGCGACGAGCGCCGGACCTCTATCGTCGAATCTGACGGCCAGGTCACCCACGAGGACCTCATCCCCGAACAGGACTGTCTCGTCGTCATCACCGAGGACGACTACATAAAGCGGATGCCGGCGAGCGAGTTCGACCCGCAACACCGCGGCGGCAAGGGCATCATCGGCGCCGACCCGAAGGATGGCGACCGGGTCTCGAAGGTGTTCCGTGCGAACAGCCACGACTACCTGCTGTGTTTCACCAACCAGGGGCAGGTCTACCGGCTGAAGACATACGAGATTCCCGAGATGAGCCGGACCGCACGGGGCAAGTCCGCTGTCAACCTCATCAATCTGGACGACGGCGAGGAGCTTTCGGCCGTCGTCAGCACGGACGAGTTCGAGCCCGATGAGTGTATCACGATGGTCACCCGCAACGGCTACGTCAAGCGAACCTGTACGACGGAGTTCGAGAACATCCTCTCGACGGGGATCATCGCAGCCAGCCTCGAGGAGGGCGACGAACTCGTCGACGTGGAGGTGACCGACGGTTCCAGTGACCTGGTCGTCGCGACCGAGGGGGGGATGACCATCCGCTTCGACGAGACGGAGGCACGCGAGATGGGACGGACCGCACGCGGCGTGCGCGGGGTCGACCTGCGCGAGGACGACAGTGTTGCCGGCATGGTTGCGACCGATGATTCCGACGAGCGCACGCTGCTGACGGTCACGAAGAACGGCTACGGCAAGCGCACGCCCCTCTCGGAGTACCGGCCCCAGTCCCGCTACGGGATGGGCCTTGTCGACATCAAGACTGACGAGCGAAACGGCCGGGTCACGACCGTCAAGGCCGTCTCCGGGGGCGACCACATCGTCGTGATGAGCGAGGACGGACAGATCATGCGCTGTCCGGTCGCGGACATCTCGACGGTCGGCCGGAACACGAAAGGGGTGAAGGTGATGGAAGTCGAGGTGGACGACCAGGTGGCGAGCGTGACGGTCGTGCCAGACAGCGGGGACTAGCTGCCGGCGGCCGGCATCACTCGGCCTCGCCGGCCGACTCCTCGGTGCTGCGAGACCGGCCGAGCACCCACAGCACGATGAGCAGCCCTTCGACGCGCGCGGCGGTGTACACCCAGTCGCGAACCTCTGCATCGCTGCCTTCGACCGCGACGTCCATCCAGAAGTCCACGAACCGACGCGGGGCGAGGATCTCGGCGACGCCCAGCACGAGGAGGAGGGTACGAACGATCATACAGGTGCTTCGCGGCGGCGAGTCAAAACCGTACCGGCGCGTCCCGGACCTTGGGAACGCGCTCAGAGGATTTTCTTCCCGAGCGCGCTCGCCGCGAGTTCGACCGCGAGCTCTGCTGTGCGGTTGTGCTGGTCGAGGATCGGGTTGACCTCGACGACTTCGAGGGCTACGAGGTCGTCGCCCGCCCGCTGGTGGAGCAATTCCAGCGCTGCGTGCGCTTCGCGGTAGGAGACACCACCACGGACTGGGGTCCCGACGCCCGGCGCCTCGTCGGGATCCAGCCAGTCGAGGTCGAGGCTGACGTGGAGCGCGTCGGCGCCGTCGGTCGCCACGTCGACGGCATCGCGGACGACCGCCGCGACCCCGCGCTCGTCGATGTCCCGCATCGTGTACGTCGATACCGCGCTCTCCCCCAGATTTTCGCGCTCGCCGGCGTCGAGGGCCCGCAGGCCGACCAGTGCGACGTTTTCCTCGCGGATGCCGACGTCGGCCCAGCCAGAGTCAGCGAACTGTCCCTTCCCCAGGATTGCAGCGAGGCTCATCCCGTGGACGTTGCCGCTGGGGGTCGTCTCCGGGGTGTTGCAGTCACCGTGGGCGTCGAACCAGACGAGGCCCACGTCCCGGTCGCCCGTGAGGCCGGCAGCGGTCCCGACGGCAATGGAGTGGTCGCCCCCGAGGACCAGCGGGAACTCCCCGTCTGCGACCGTCCCCTCGACGGCTGTGGCCAGTTCCCGGCAGACGTCGCGTGTCTCACCGAGAAACTTCGCCCGACCCCGTGCCGGCTGACTCGCGTCCGGGTCACGCTCCTCCGGGCGCGGGACGGCGATGTCCCCGCCGTCGGTGCAGCTCCAGCCAATCGATTCCAGCTGGTCGGCCAGCCCCGCGTAGCGAATCGCCGAGGGGCCCATGTCGACGCCGCGCCTGTCGGCGCCGAGGTCCATCGGGACACCGATGACACGAGCTGTCCTGTCCATGCACTGGCTTCGACGGCGTGTGAGAAAAGCTCGGCGGCGATGCTACTGGTACTGTGCACAGACTCGCCGGATACCCTCCTCGAAGTCGATCTGTGGCTCCCAGCCGGTGGCCTCGTGCATCTTCGAGGAGTCCGCGCAGGTGTCGCGGACGTAGACGTCCTCGGGGATGGGGTTCTCGACGTACTCGGGGTCGACGTCGGCGTCGAGTTCGTCGTTTATCATCTCGACGACCGTATTAAAGGAGTAAGACTGGCCGGTGCCGAGGTTGTAGACGCCGGTGAGTTCGTGATCGGCGGCGAGTTCCGTCCCGCGGACGATGTCAGAGACGTGTGTGAAATCGCGGGTCTGCGTCCCGTCGCCGTAGAGCTTCGGCGCGTGGCCGTTGGCGACGTCGTCGGCGAACTGCGCGATGACGTTCGCGTACTCGCCCTTGTGCTGTTCGGCGCCGCCGTAGCCCTGGTAGACCGAGAAGTACCGGAGCCCGGCCATCGACAGCCCGTAGTGGTTGGCGAAGTACTCGGCGTAGCGTTCCCGGGCCATCTTCGAGGCCTCGTAGCCGGTGTTGACCGTCACCGGCATGTCCTCGGGCGAGGGATCGGTCTGTGAGCCGTAGATGGAGGACGTCGAGGCGTAGACGACCGTCTTGCAGCCGTCCTCGCGGGCCTGCTCGACCGTGTTGACGAAGCCCTCGACGTTGACGCGGGCGCCCCGGGTCGGGTCGGCCTCGTGCATCGCGTACGACGAGAGGGCTGCGAGGTGGAAGAGGGCGTCCACGTCCGTCGGCAGATCGTCGTCGAGAACGCTTCCCTCAACGAACTCGACGCCGTCGTCGAGGTTCTCGGGCGTCCCGAGATAGCAGTCGTCGACGACCACGACGTCGTTGTCGGGGGCGAGGTGGTTCGCGAGATTCGACCCGATAAAGCCCGCCCCGCCGGTCACCAGGGCGCGTGCGTTCTCCATATCGTGGCGAACTGCCGGCGGCCAATTAGGCGTTGTCATCCCGGACGCACTCTCAACGGCAGATCTATGCGCCTCTCGCCGGGGTCACCGTCGGGTTTAAGGACGCGAACTCCGAATGTCACATCATGTCATCCATCGAACTGACACCGAGCCAGCAGAACATCCTTCAGGAGCTGGTCAACCTCTACCGGGAGGACGAGACAGCGGTGAAAGGGGAGGAGATCGCCGACCGGGTCAACCGGAATCCGGGTACGATTCGCAACCAGATGCAGAGTCTCAAAGCTCTGCAACTCGTAGAGGGTGTACCGGGGCCGAAGGGGGGCTACAAGCCGACGGCAAACGCATACGAGGCCCTGCAGATCCAGGAGATGGACCACGAGGCCGACGTCCCGCTCTTCCACAACGGTGAGGTCGTCAAGGACGCCAATGTCGAGGAGATCGACCTGACGAGCGTCCATCACCCCGAGGAGTGCCGGGCGGAGATCGCGCTCCGGGGCACCGTCGCACACTTCCACGAAAGCGACAAGGTGACCGTCGGGCCGACGCCACTCTCGAAACTCCAGATCATGGGCACCCTGGAAGGCAAGGACGACACCAACAACGTTCTGATTCTGACGATCGACGACATGCAGGCGCCGGTCGGCGAACCCGAGCACTGACCGTCCCCTGGCGGCCGTCCGAAGGCGCCTTCTGTCGCCCCCGATCCTCTGTCTCGTGGCAACTGTCCCCGCGATGTTTGGCGATTTCAAAGGGTTTGTATCACCACACTCCCGAGAGAGGGGTATGACGGAGAACGTCGTCGTCCTCGGGTCCGGGTACGCCGGGGCGGGTGCCATCAGGAGCCTCGAAGCGTCGGTGGACGGGGAAGCCAAGCTGACGTGGATCTCGCAGGTCGGATACCACCTCGTTCTCCACGAATCCCACCGGTGCATCCGGGACCCGAGCGTCCGGGGAAAGATCACCATCCCGATCGGGGAGATCAAGTCTCCGGAGACGACGTTCGTGCAGGGGGAAGTCGTCGAGATCGACACTGACGACCGGACGGTCCACGTCGAGGACGTCGGCGTCGTCGACTACGACTACCTCCTCGTGGGGCTGGGATCGAGAACTGCCTTCTTCGGCATCGAGGGGCTGCACGAGCACGCACACACTCTCAAGGGCCTCGAGGACGCGGTCGGCATCCACGAGGACATCGTCGAGCGAGCGGCCGACACGACAGCTGGCGCTCCTCTGGATGTCGTCGTGGGCGGGGCCGGCCTCTCGGGTATCCAGGCCGCCGGTGAGATCGCACAGCTGCGCGACGAGCGGGGCCTCCCGCTGGATATCACCCTCGTGGAGGGGCTGGACACCGTCCTCCCGAACAGCGCCCCCTCGCTCCAGATCGCGCTTCGTGAGCGCCTCGAGGACCGCGGTGTCACCATCCGGACAGGGGAGTTCGTCGGCGAAGTCGACGGGAGCACGGTCTACGTCGGCGAGGACGGGGAAATCGACTACGACGTCCTCGTCTGGACCGGCGGCATCACCGGCCGAGAGGCTGTCGAGAACGCGGGCGTCGAAAAGGACGAGCGCTCGAACCGGCTCCACGCCGCACAGGACTTTCAGACCGACGACGAGCGCGTGTTCGCGATCGGCGACTGCGCGCTGATCGACCAGCCGGGTGGCGACCCTGCCCCGCCGACCGCACAGGCGGCCTGGCAGGCCGCGGAGGTTGCGGGACAGAACATCGCCCGTGCCATCCGTGGCCAGCCCCTGAAGAAGTGGACCTACAAGGACAAGGGAACCGTCGTCTCCGTCGGCGAGTCGGCAGTCGCCCACGGCGTCTACGTCGTCCCCTTCGTCGACACCTTCGGCGGGTCCCCCGCGAAGTTCCTGAAAAAGGCCATTGCGGCCCGCTGGATCCGCGACGTCGCCGGCACCAGCCGGGCGCTCGACGCCTGGTCCGACATGTAACTGACCCCAACTATCATGCCGTTTCAGGACACAGACACCGCCGATGGGACGGATCACCGACATCGGGCCGGCGGGACTCGTCCCGGCCGCGTGGCTCGTGACCATCGGCGCCCACCGGACGCTCGTCTCGGCGCGGATGCTGTTCGTCGCGCTCGTGGTCATGGACGTCCTGCTGCTGGCTTTCTTTCTCGCCTCGCTGGGCGAGATGTCCGGCGTCCTGCGGATCTGGCAGTACATCATCGTCTCCGGGCTGGTCGCGAACCTCATCGGGACGGCCGACATGGCGCTGACGCCGGCGTCGAACCCGTACTTGCCGGTCACACTGTACGCGTGGATGCTGTTGCCCGCCCTCGCGTACGTCCCGACCGGCCGAGCGCACGAAAGCGACGCGCTGCGTCGCATCTATCTCGCGGCGGCTGCGCTGTCCGGCCTCGGGGTCGCCCTGTACGGTCTGGGCCACCTGGGTGGCGTCGCCACGGCCGGGACGACTGTCGGGGGGCTGGCTCTCGTCGGCCTCGGGCAGACCGCCGGAATCGTGACCGCGGCCCGCGAAAACACCGGCGGTCGCGTCGGTTGAGTCTCAGGATGTACCTATCGGGCGTGACCCCTCCTCAACAGTTAGGGCGTAGATACAGGTGTGAGAGGGTGTAACGATCACCCGCAACACAATGTCCGAGACACCCGAAGAACGAATCGACGAAACGACCTCCTGGCCCCAGCTTGCGATCGGGCTGTACGACAGGCTGACCGGGCGAGGCGCCGAAATCACCTACGAGTTCGAGGAGATGGAGATTCAGGTGCCCAGCGGGACCGGCGAGGACGCCGAACACGCCGAGTGGCACGTGGACGGTACGGTCCGCATCACGACCCGCGAGCGTGAGTAGCGCCGACTCCCAGTCTGTGGGCGTCGCTCCCCTCTCGGTCGAGAGCGATCTCTCGCTTGCAATCAACGGCGGCGAGGCAGACGTCGAGTCCACGGGTCGACGCCTCATTGTCAGCTTCCACTCGGTGCCCGACGCGATGCGGGCGCTCCGTGGCCGCCCGGCGAACGCAGAGGACGAACTATCGGCTCTCCTGGCTGTGACAGACCTCACGGTGGAGGTGCGCGCGCGCGACAGAATCGTCGCCGTCGCCGGTGCCAACGCACGGCCGGGAATTCTCTCGGATCTGCTCGATATCAGCCCGGTCGAACTGCGTCTGGGCGGCGTTCTCGGTGCCGTCGGTGCGGAGGCGAAAAGCCTGGTCCGGTAGCCGATTCAGATTCCGAGGCCGGCGTGCCAGGCGTCGGCGTCGCTCTCCGCGACCCGTTCGTCCATCTCCGCGAGCAGCGAGACGGCCCGGCTCGCGGTCTTCGCCGCCCGGCGCTCGCCGACCACCTCGAACTCGCCGGTCGTGCGGTCGGCGTAGACCGTACAGACCGCCCCCGCCCGCAGGCCGTAGACGTTCGCGAGCGTGAGGATGGCGCTGGCTTCCATCTCGAAGTTGAGCACGCCCGCCCGCCGGAGCTCCTCGATGTTCGCCTCTGCGTCGCGTGCGAGAAACCCCTCGAACCCCTCCCGGCTCTGTCCGGCGTAGAACGAATCCGTCGAGGCGGTGAGCCCGACGTGGTAGTCGTAGCCGAGTTCCTCGGCCGCGGCCGCAAGCGCCGCGACGACGGCGTGGTCCGCGACCGCGGGGTAGTCCTCCCGGACGTACTCCGAACTGGTCCCCTCCTGGCGGACGCCGCCGGAGGTGATGACGAGGTCGCCGACGTCGGCTTCGGGCTGGATGGCGCCACAGGAGCCGACCCGGAGGAAGGTGTCCGCGCCGACGCGGGCCAGTTCCTCGACCGCGATCGCAGCCGAGGGCGAGCCGATCCCCGTCGACGTGACCGAGATCGGCGTCCCCTCGTGGGTCCCCGTCGCGGTGCGGTACTCGCGGTGATCCCCGACCACCTCGTGGTCGTCCCAGACGTCGACTATCTTCGCGACGCGCTCGGGGTCACCCGGCAGGAGAACGCTGTCGGCCACGTCCCCCTCCACGACTTCGAGGTGATACTGGACGTCTCCCTGGGGATCCTCGCTCCCGCTCATCGTCCCTCCGGGTCGGCCGCGGGGCTCACACGTCCACCCCCAGGTGGCGGGCCGTGATGGTTTCCGGAAGCAGTTCGCCAAGCCGGTGTGTGGTCACCCCGTCATCCCCGTCACAGTACACGGGAAAGTCATCGTCGCAGAACTCCGCGAGCGTCTGCCGGCACATCCCGCAGGGGGTGACGCCGTCCCGTTCCGTGGAGGCGACGGCGATGGCCTCGAACGTCCTGGCTCCGTCGGCGACGGCGCTCCCGACGGCCACCTCCTCGGCGTGGAGGCTGTTGGAGTAGTTCGCGTTCTCGACGTTACAGCCGGTGTAGACGGTCCCGTCGGCCGCCAGGAGCGCGGCGCCGACCTGGTACTCGGAGTATGGCGCGTACGCGGCATCGAGTGCCTCCCGGGCTCTCGAAACGAGATCCTCGCTTTCCATGCACCGCACCTCGACTGGGAGTGGGAAAAATCCGCCGGAGAGACCGTGCGAATCAAGCGCATGCGACCCCAATGAGGTGCTGTGACGGGCGACCGCCTCGACCGCCTGGCTCCACCGCCAGCACTCGTCGACTGGGGCATCCTCCTCCTGGTCGGGCTGGAGGTCTGCTCCGGTCTCGTCAGCCTCACCGCCGGCACCCCAGACTGGGGGTGGCTGTTCGTCGTCCACTCCGCCGGGGGTGTCACGCTCGTCGCTCTCATCTTTTTGAAGTTCCGGCGTGTCAGGCCCCGGGTCACGAACCGGTCGCTGTGGGACGGCGGGACGCCGGTGTCGCTGCTGCTCGGAACGCTCGCAGTCGCGGCGCTCGCGACCGGCCTCGTCTGGGCGGCGACCGGCGTCGTCTGGATCGGACCCTGGACGCTGCTGACCGGACACATGCTGCTCGGGCTGCTCGTGGTTCCCGTCCTCCTGTGGCATCTCAGACACCGCTTCAGGCTGCCCCAGAAGCGCAACATCCGCGGGCGACGCGAGGCCCTGCGGTTTACCGCTCTCGCCGGCGTCGGGGCGCTTACCTGGCGCCTGGAGGAGGCCGGCGCGGCGGTGTTCGGACTCGCCGGTGCAGATCGCCGCTTCACCGGATCGTCGGACGAAGCGGGCGAGGCGGGCAACGACTTCCCGGTGACGAGCTGGGTGGCCGACGACCCCGACCCAGTCGACGTAGACGCGTGGACGCTGACGGTCGCCGGCGAAGTCCAGTCGGAGGCGGCGCTCGCATACGGCGATCTCGTGCCCGCAAGCGGGAACGCCGACGGGGCGGAAGGCGAGAGCGCCGGTGCAGGTCCGCAGACGCGTGACCGCGAACGGGCACTCCTCGACTGCACGAGCGGGTGGTACGCCGAGCGCGGCTGGGAGGGTGTGCGCCTCGGCGATCTGCTCGATGCGGTCGGGACGACCGACGAGGCACGCTGGGTCCGCTTCGAGTCGGTGACTGGCTACCGCTGGTCGCTCCCGGTGACGGAGGCGCGGGAGACGCTCCTCGCGACCCACGTCGACGGCGACCGACTCTCACACGGCCACGGCGCGCCGCTCCGACTCGTCGCGCCCGGTCGGCGCGGCTTCCAGTGGGTCAAGTGGATCGAACACGTCGAGGTCCAGCCACACCAGGACCTCTCACAGTGGGTCGCGATCTTCGTGAGCGGATTCGATTCATGATACTAAGGCTATAAGCCCGTGAGCGATTTCGACCCCCGTGGGGGCGAATATGCTCACGAAGTTATAGCCGTCAGTATGAGTTCTACATATCTTTCATAGCAGCCTACTTTTGTCACCCTGCCGCAGGGGAACACGTGCGGCATGACAG
>JAZKRS010000058.1:0-18324 GCA_036626435.1 Haloarculaceae archaeon
TTGAGGACGGCTGTGGCTGTACCGAGATCTGGGAACACCTCTCCGATCGGCGGGCGTCGGACTGAACGAAAGCGATTACTCCGGAGAGTCGACCGACTCGTACTCCCAGACGAGGTCGAAGTACCGCTTCAGCCCCGCGACCATCGACCCGTTCTCGGTGATCGCGGCCTGGCGCATGTGATTCGGGATGTCGGGCTCTTCGACGAGGAAGATCGCCTCGCCGGTGTCGTAGTCCATGCTCGGATCGACGAGTGTCCCCCGCCAGGGCAGGCGATCCGTGCTGAACCTGAGTCCGATCTCCGGATATGTCGCGCGGATGTGTGCGACGGTGTCTGCCTGAACCGGCCGTTTCTCTTCGGGGAGCAACTCGGGATCGAGAAAGAGCACGTCGACCGGGACGCGTTCGACGGCATCCGCGACGGCAGGCTCGACGGCCTCGAAGTACGCGAAGCTGTTCGTGATGACGTTGACCCGATCCTCGGCGTCGTGATAGAGCCGCCTGGTTTCCGTCTCGCTTGGCTCGCCGACGTCGACGACGTGGAACAGCTCCTCTGCGGGTGTGACCTCCTTGCGGGCCCGTTCGTACCGGGGCTGGAACTCGGCGAGAAACGCCTCGCGCATCGAGTCGAGTTCGCTGCGGAACTGTGCGAACTCCTGGCGGCGGTTCTCGGCGGCACGGTCGAGAATCTCCGCGGGCGCTTTTGGCTTGTACTCCTTCGGTCGGCCGGGGATCACCTCCACGAACCCGCGGTCGGCGAGCGCATCGAGGACGCCGTAGATGCGCGCCTTCGGGATGCCCGTCGCCTCGGCGAGGTTGGGTGCCGTCGTGCGACCGAGCGTCAGCAGCTTCGAAAGCGCCTGGCGCTCGTACTCCGAGAGGTCCAGCGGATCGAGCAACTCCTGTGGAGCAGTCATCAGTACGTGTTGCAACCCCGTATCGGTAAAGTTTCCCCGGACAGGGCGGAGTCGAGTGATACACCTGGTCGCCCCGGCCCGACTGATACTGGTGGACAAACGTGCGTGAACAGCTGTGCTGACGAACGACCCGGACACGGCGGACACTCCATCGAATACTGGCGGGCGAAAATCCGCCAGGATTTTTCGTCCGTCAGTATTAATCACGCAAAGCACCTACCGGGGGTGATGACAGACGGCGAGGCCACGCGCGGTCCGGCGGCCTTCGGGGCGCTCGGGGCCGGCGTGCGCGAGGCCCTCTCCGAACGCGGGTTCGAGACGCCGACGGAGCCACAGCGCCGGGCAATCCCGCCACTCGTCGCCGGCGACGACGGCCTCATCGTCGCGCCGACCGGAAGCGGCAAGACCGAGACGGCGATGCTCCCGGTCTTCGACGCCCTCGCCGGCCAGCCCCGCTTTGGCATCGGCGCGCTGTACGTGACGCCGCTGCGTGCGCTCAACCGGGACATGCGCGAGCGCCTCGACTGGTGGGGCGAGCAACTCGACCTCGCTATCGACGTCCGTCACGGGGACACTACCGACTATCAGCGCCAGAAACAGGCCGACGACCCCCCGGACGTGCTCGTGACGACACCCGAGACGCTCCAGGCGATCCTCACCGGCGAGAAGCTCCGCCGGGCGCTCGAAGATGTCGAACACGTCGTGGTCGACGAGGTCCACGAACTGGCCACCTCGAAGCGCGGCGCCCAGCTGACCATCGGCCTCGAACGGCTCCGGGAACTCGCCGGCCCGTTCCAGCGGATCGGCCTCTCGGCGACGGTCGGCGACCCCGAGGAAATCGGCCGCTTTCTCACCGGCGACCGGGGCTGTGAGATCGTCGAGGTCGACGTCGGGAGCAACCTCTCGATCGACGTGCACTCGCCCGAGGTGACCGAGGCAGACGAGGCGCTCGCGAGCGAACTGGTCACCGACCCCGAGATCGCGAGCCACGTCCGGGCCATCGACGAGGTGATCGCCGACCACGAGGCGACGCTCGTGTTCGTCAACACCCGCCAGACCGCCGAGGCGATCGGCTCGCGCCTGAAGGAGTACGGGACAGACGTCGGCATCCACCACGGCTCGCTGGCGACCGACGCGCGCATCGAGGTCGAGAGCGCGTTCAAGCAGGGGAATCTCGACGCGTTGCTGTGTACCTCGTCGATGGAGCTGGGCATCGACGTCGGCCACGTCGATCACGTGGTCCAGTACAACAGCCCGCGGCAGGTCTGTCGGCTCCTCCAGCGCGTCGGTCGCGCTGGCCACCACCGCGACGCCGTCTCCGCGGGGACGGTCGTGACCAGCCATCCGGACGATGTCCTCGAGTCGCTCGCGATCGCCCGGCAGGCCCGCGCTGGCGAGGTCGAACCGGCCGCCATCCACTACGGCAGCCTCGACACCGTCGCCAACCAGGTCGCCGGCCTGGTGATGGATTTTGGCGAGATCCGTGCGATGCGGGCCTACGAGGCCGTCACGCGGGCCTACCCGTTTCGTGACCTCACCGAGAGGCAGTTCAAACAGGTCGTCCGCGAACTCGCCGGGAACCGCGTCGTCTGGCTCGAAGAGGACGAGGACGCCATCGAGAAGCGACGGGGCACCTGGCAGTACTTCTACCGGAACCTCTCGATGATCCCCGACGAGGCGACCTACGACGTCGAGGACGTCGCCAGCGGCAAACAGGTCGGCACGCTCGACGAGCGGTTCGTGGTCAACTTCGCGTCCCCCGGCGAGGTGTTCGTCCAGCGCGGCGAGATGTGGCGGATCACCGAACTCGACGAGGAAGAGGAGACCGTGACGGTCTCACCCATCGAGGACCCAGCCGGCGAAGTGCCGTCCTGGACCGGCCAGGAGATTCCCGTTCCCGAGCAGGTCGCACAGGAGGTCGGCGAACTCCGGGCGGTCGCAGGCCAGCAACTCCGCGACGGGGCCGGGGTCGAGGCGGTCGCGCGGGACCTGCAACGGCGATACGGGATCGACCCCGAGACGATCGAAGCCGGGCTCGACACGCTCACAGAGCACGTCGAGAGTGCCGCAAACCCCATTCCGACCGACGACAGGATCGTCGTCGAGTTCGGCAACGGGTCGGTCGTCGTCGACGCCTGCTCCGGGCACAAGGTCAACGAGACGCTGGGGCGGCTGCTGTCGGCGCTGCTCGGACAGCAGACCGGCTCGTCGGTCGGCATGGACGCGGATCCATACCGCATCGAACTCGACGTTCCCCGCGGCGTCACGGCAGCCGAGGTCGTCGAGATACTGGAGGAAACCGACCCCGACCACGTCCGCGGATTGATCGGGCTGAGTCTCAAGAACGCCGACGCGCTGAAGTTCAAGCTCGCACAGGTCGCGGCGACGTTCGGCGCGCTCAAGCGCTGGCGCGGCACCGGCCAGGCGCGTTTTGGCCGGGGCCGCCTGCTCGACGCCCTCGAGGACACGCCGATCTACGAGGAGGCGATGCGGGAACTCCGCCACGAGGAACTCGACGTCGCGGGCGCGAGTCGGGTGCTCGAGTGGATCCAGTCGGGCGAGTTGACCGTCGAGACGGTCGGCGGCCTCACCCCGATCGGGACCGGCGGCCGCGGCTCCGGGCGCGAGTTGCTGACGCCGGAAAACGCCGACGCGAGCGTCGTCCAGACCGTCAAGGAGCGCCTCCAGAACGACCGGGTCATCCTCATGTGTGTCCACTGCGAGGACTGGACGACGCGGCGACAGATAAGTCGGGTCCGGGACCAGCCCGAATGTCCCGAATGTGGGTCCACCCGCATCGCCGCCCTCAACCCGTGGGACGAGGAGACGGTGAGCGCGGTCCGGACCCCGGAGAAGGACGACGAACAGGACAAGCAAACCCGGCGCGCCCACCGCGCGGCAGGCCTCGTCCAGAGCCACGGCAAGCAGGCGGTTATCGCACTCGCCGCACGCGGCGTCGGGCCCCACAACGCCGCGCGCATCATCAACAACCTCCGGGAAAACGAGGAGGACTTCTACCGGGACATCCTCGCCCGCGAGCGGGAGTACGCGCGGACCAGGTCGTTCTGGGACTAGTTCGATCCGACCGCTCCGAAACTTGGACTTTAACAGGCGTTCGCGCGAAGCACCGCGTATGGCAGCTTGGAACAGGGTGTTCGGAACCGATCTACCGTACGCCGCCGGCGTCGCGGGGGGCGTCGGCGCGTTCGTCGCCGGCTACCTCGTCACGTTTCTGGTCAAAGGCCAGAACATCACCAGTGCGTTCGGCGGATTCGACGAGATTCCCATCTCTGACATCCCTCTGCCGGCCGACTGGCAGATAATCGGGTGGTACTTCTACCAGATGCACAACGTCGACACCGAGGTGTCGATCTCGTTCGTCGGCAGGTCGGAGACGTACACCCTGTCGAGTTCCGTCGATCCGTGGCTGGCCCTTGTCCCCGTCGCCGCGTTGGTGATTGCCGGGTTCGGGGTGGCCCGGGCGGCCAGCGCCGAGACGCTCGAACGCGGCGCTGTCGCTGGCGCGACGGTCGTCCTTGGCTACTTCGTGCTGGTGGTGGTGTTCGCCCTGCTGGTCGGATGGAGCGCCAGCCGGGCTGGTGGCTCGATCAGCGTCGGGCCGAGCCCGGTCCCCGCCGCAATTCTGGCCGGCGTCCTGTACCCGGTCGTCCTGGGTGCGATCGGCGGTGCGGCCGCCGGCGCGGTCGAGACGTGAGCCGTCCCGGCCGACAGGAAACCCCTAAGACCCGCCCGGACCACAGTGGGAGCGATGCGACTGGAGGACTACTGGGGGATCGGGCCCAAGACCCGGGACCTGCTGACGGAGGAACTCGGCGTCGAGGCGGCCATCGCGGCCATCGAGGCGGCCGACGTCCGCGCGCTGACAGACGCCGGCCTCCCGCGGGGGCGGGCGACGCGGGTTCTCAGACACGCCCACGGCGGCGATGCCATGGGGCTGCTCGCGACGCGTGACGCGCGCGACGTCTACAAGTCAATCCTCGACATCGTCGGAACGTTCGCGGTCACGGACCGAGCCGGCGACCGGGTCCGCATTCTGACCCCGCTTTCCGACAGTGAGGCGATGCGGGATCGGCTCGACGGCGTGCTGGACGCTCGCGACACCTGGCGGGCGCTGTCCGAGAGCGAGCGCGAGGCTGTCCTGGACGCCTTCGAGTCCTACGACAGCGTCGCGGGCGGCGACCTTTCGGCTGTCCGGGCGGCCCTGGCGCTGCAGGAGGTTGGTGTCCGGGACGGCGTGTTCGAACCGGTCGCGGCACTCGATGCCGACGTCCTCGAAGATGCCGCCACAGCGCTGGCTGGACTCGAGGGTGGCGGCGACCGGGTCGGGGAGGGGGCCGACGACCGCCTCGACGAACTCCGGGGACAGCTCGGCGCCGTCGAGGACATGGCCGCGACCCCGACCGAGGTGCTGGAACGGGTCCAGTCGGGCGCCCGCGGGACCGACGACCTCCGGGAGTCCTTTGCCCGCCACGTCGCCGACGAGTCGGGTGTCGGCGTCGCGCGTGTCCGGGAGGCGATGCCCGGGGACGCCGCCGACGCCGCCGCGTTCGTCGGCGAGACGCTCCGGGAGCTGTCTCGCGACCTGCGGGAGGCCGCCCAGCGGCGGGAAGCCGAGGTCGCCGAGCAACTGGAGGGCGTCCTCGAAGAGGCCGGCGAGGCGGTCGAGGCCGCGGTCTCGGAAGTCGACGACCTCGCATTCGATCTCTCTCTGGCTCGCTTCGCACTCGCCTTCGACCTCTCGCGGCCGCGGTTCGTCGACCGTGACGTCACCGGGGCCGTCGAGGCCCGGAACCTCCTTCTCGAAGACGCCGGCGAGGACGTCCAGCCCGTGACCTACGCCGTCGGCGAGCACGACCTGGCCGTCGCGGGAGCGTCCCAGCCGCCCGACGACCGCGTTGCGGTGCTGACCGGCGCGAACAGCGGCGGAAAGACGACGCTCCTGGAGACGCTCTGTCAGGTGCAACTGCTGGCCCAGATGGGGCTGCCCGTCCCCGCGACCGACGCCGAGGTCAGCGTCGTCGACACGATCGTCTTCCACCGCCGGCACGCGAGCTTCAACGCGGGCGTGCTCGAATCGACGCTGCGGTCGGTCGTCCCGCCCCTGACCGGCGGCGGCCAGACGCTCATGCTCGTCGACGAGTTCGAGGCCATCACCGAGCCCGGCAGGGCCGCAGACCTGCTGCACGGCCTGGTCAACCTGACCGTCGAGAAGGCGGCCACCGGCGTGTTCGTCACCCACCTCGCGGACGACCTCGAACCGCTGCCAGAGGCGGCCCGAACCGACGGCATCTTCGCCGAGGGGCTGTCCCCCGACCTGGAACTGGAGGTCGACTACCAGCCCCGCTTCGGGACCGTCGGGCGGTCGACGCCGGAGTTCATCGTCTCCCGGCTGATCGCAAACGCGACCGACCGCAGCGAGCGGGCCGGCTACGAGACCCTCGCCGAAGCCATCGGCGAGAGCGCGGTCCAGCGCACCCTCGCCGACGCGCGCTGGCGCGGGTGAACAGTACATGCCGCCCGACCCGTGGACGGCGTTTACCTTCTTCGGCATCCCCTTTACGCTGGGCGCACTCGGCAGCACCCACGGCGCTCGCCAGCTCTGGCACGCCTACAGGCGCCACACGCTGCGCGGCGTCGACGTCGAGCGCGACGACTTCCCCGTCCCCGATCCGGGCTACTCCCTCCGGGAACAGGCGCTTCGCGGGGCCGGCCTACTCGCAGTCTCGGCTCTCCTCCTCGTCCACTCCGGGCGGTGGCTGCTGTCGATCTACGGCTACCTCTGAGCGGGTTGGACTGGCCCGTCGGGCCACCACAGCCGGCGGATTCCGCAAACTCTTATTCCGGACCGCCGGAAAGGGGGTGCATGAAGCAGGTCAGATTCCGCGATCCGGCAGGCAGCGTCCGGACGGGCGAGTGGGTCGACGGCGACGGGAACCCGGCAGACACCGCGACCGCGGGCGACGGCGGCCGGATCCGCTTCGGGGACCGGACGTACGACCCGAGCGAGGTCGACGTCCTCCCGCCGTGTGATCCGACGAAGATCGTCTGCATCGGGCGCAACTACGCCGACCACGCAGAGGAGATGGGCAGCGACGTCCCCGACCGCCCCTTGCTCTTTTTGAAGCCGCCCAACGCCGTCGCGAGCCACGGCGCCGACGTCACCCTCCCCGCCGGGAAAGAACGGATCGACTACGAGGCCGAACTCGGCGTCGTCATCGGCGAGCAGTGTCGCAACGTCTCCGAATCCGAGGCCGACGAGGTCGTCGCTGGCTACACCTGCGTCGTCGACGTCTCGAACAGGGACGACCAGCGGCAGGAACAGAACTGGGTGCGCGGGAAGGCATTCGACGGCGCGGCCCCGCTGGGCCCCGTCCTCGCGACGCCGGACCACGTCCCGGAGGACGCGAGCGTCGAACTCCGGCTGAACGGCGAGACGCGCCAGTCCGCCACGCGCGAACACCTCATCTTCCCCGTGGCCGAACTGATCGCGGAGATAACGACGTATCTGACGCTCGAACCCGGCGACGTCATCGCGACCGGCACACCCGAGGGCGTCGGCCGACTCTCCGATGGCGACGAGGTCGTCGTCGAGATTGAGGGCGTCGGCCGGCTGCGACACACGGTCTCCGAGTCCTGACCGGGCACGACGCCCGCCTCAGACTGGCACGTCGAGGAACGGTTCGACCGCATCGAGCAACTCCCCGGGCGCGTCCACGGTGGGCGCGTGGCCACACTCGGCCAGCTCGACGAAGCTCGCGTCGTCGATCCCCTCGACGACCTGCCGGGACATCTCGCGGGTGACGACGAGGTCGTCCTCGCCCCGGATCACGAGCGTCTTCGCGTCGATGTCCTCGACCTCGCCGGTCCCCGGCCCGACCTCGGTGTCCTCCGAGGAGATGTTGAAGTGGACCAGCGCGTAGTCGACGTCGAGGAGGTTTTGCTGTTTCAGCGACTCCTCGGCGTACGCGTCGAACCGCTCGGGCTCGGGTGGGCCGTGGACGAAGATCGCCTGCTCCCAGATCTCCTTGATCGCCTCCCTGTCGCCCCGCTCGATAGCGCCCAGGATCGGGGCGACAGAGACCGGGTCCTCCGCGAGTTCCTCCCGGGTCGTCAGGACGGTCTCGGTCGGCTGGAGCGTCGCGTCCTTCTCGTAGACCGGCAGCCCCTGCGTGCCCGGCGGGGCCATCAGGACCAGCCGTCCGACGCGGTCGGGGACGTCGGCCGCGACCTGCATGGCCACGCCCGCCCCCAGCGACCAGCCCCAGAGGTGAAACCCCTCCAGGCCGACCGCATCGGCAAACGCCGGCACGTCCCCGGCCAGGTCCGCGAGCGAGTCGACTGGTTGTCTGTAGGACGAGTCGCCAAAGCCGCGCATATCCGGCGCGTAGAGCGCGAAGCGGTCGTCCATGCGCTCGAAGACGACGTCCCAGTGTTTCGAGGAGCTGTTGTTGCCATGGAGGAGCACGACCGGCACGCTCCCCTCGCGCCGGCGGTAGTGGATCCGTTCACCGCTCGGGAGGTCGACGGTCGAACTCGTGACCGCGGGCATGGGCGGAATCTGTCCGCGCCCGCAATTAACTGTTGCCGTCGGCGGTAGCTTCTTGAGATCGAAAGACTACACGGCTCCTATGTCCACCACAGTGAGGTCCTCGATCAGAGGGATGGCAGTCAGAGCCAACCCCGCCTTCGCCGGCGGTGTCGTCGCTGTCTCGCTGGTCGCGCTCGCGTACACCTTCACTGGCGTGCCGATCGAACACCACACCTACGTCCACGTCATGACCGGGCTGCTCTGGACGGGCATCGACATCTTCCTGGGCGCCGTGATCGGCCCCGTCGTGGGCGGCCTCGACGAGGAGGTGAGTGCGGACGTGTTCCGGCGGCTGACGCCGAAGACGACGTTTCTCCTGCCGTCGCTGGCGCTTGTCACCATCGCGACGGGGATCACGCTCGCACAGCGTGCCGTCGCCTTTCCCCACGCCGAGCCCTGGCTGGCGCTGTTTACCGCGGCGAACCTGATCCCCGCGCTGTTGCTCATCGCCTGGCGCCTCGAGGCGTGGCGGGACTGGCGCTGGCAGGCACTCTTTGCCGTCGCCGCGGTCGGCTCGCTGTCGTGGGTGGCGCTGACCGTCGGCGACCTGGCGATGACGAACCCCGCCATCGTCGGCGCACTCGCCATCGTCACGGTCCTGTCGGTCCAGGGCTTTGGCTTCCTGCTCCCCGGCGAGATCCGGATGTACCTGGAGATGATCTCCGAGAACCCCGACGACGGCGTCATCTCCTCGATCGGCAAGCAAAACGCCATGCTCGGCGGCGTCCAGGGCCTCTTCCAGCTCGTCCTCATCGCCGACATGGTGTATCTCCGCTACGGCGGCTTGTGAACTACCCCTGCCTACTCGCCGCCGTTGGCGGCTCCTTGAGGCAGGGGCTTCCTGCTTCCAAGACGCGCTTTGCAGGAACAACCGCAGTTCCCGTAGGGAGCGCAGTCTCCACAGGCGTTCCTTCGGAGTGACCCACTCCTAGTTTCGAGAGTCCGCGAGAAAGAATGTTCCACGCCGCGTTTGCATCTCTGTCCGCTTCGAAGCCGCACGCCGGACAGGAGTATTCACGCACCCACAGTGGTTTGTCAGTTTCAACGCCACAGTTAGCACACGCTTTGGTGGTGCCTGCTGGGTTGACTTCCACGAAGTGCGTGCCTTCGCGCTCACACTTCGTTTCGAGCATATCGGTGAACGTGTTCCATGCCGCTGACGCTGTGTTGCGGCTGTTACCCGGTGATTCGAGCATTCCCTTCATATCGAGGTCTTCGACAGCGACAAGCTCGTACTCTCGGGCGTAATACGCCGAGAGTTTGTGCAGGAAGTCACGCCGCTTTTGCTTGATTCGAAGGTGACACTCAGCAACACGCCGACGTTGTTTCTCCCAGTTGTTGGACTCGTAGGCGTTGCGTGAGAGGTTCCGTTGTTCGCGTTCGAGTCTTTTGCGTTCGTCGCTGAGGTCAAGCGATTCGACTGCTGTGCCGTCAGTATCGTGAGCGTACTTCAGGATTCCCACATCAATCCCGACCATGTTCTCGGCGGCAATCTCGTCCAATGACGGCTTGGCTGGTGGTTCTGTATCCATTTTGATGCCGAAGATAGCGAACCACTCACCAGTTTTCTCTTTTTTCAGCGTGACTTCTTTGACTGTGGCGTCGTCGGGCAGTGGTCGGTGGAGTTCGATAGGAATGTCTGCGAGTTTCGACAGCGACAACACGGTCTGACCACCCTTCTTGTCGAGTTCGAAGCCAGACTGGTTGTAGGTGAAACTGCGAAACTCGCGTGGGGATTTCCAGCGAAGTTCACCGACCTTGTAGCCCTGTTCTTTGAGTCTCCCGAGTGCATTGATATTCTTGGCAATCCGCATGACGGTGGGTTGGAGGACTTTCGAGTAGATGTCGGTAAGTGCGTCCCACCAGTCTTTGAGGTCGGGAAGCTCATCGCGGATTTTTCGCACACGCTGTTTGACCGTTCCCTTGTCTTCGGGAATTTGGTTGAAGCGGTACAGTGCGTGGTTGTATAGCTGTCTACAGGTATCGCGGTGGTAGTCCAACGTCTCACGCTGGCTTTCGGTCGGCTTGAGACGATACCTGTAGTTGTAGTTCATGCTCGTTGGTTTTCGACATACTCTTTCAGTACATCCAGTGAGACTTGTCCTGTTGAGATGAGACAGTACGAGTCGTTCCAGAACGAATCGCCCCACAGGTCGGTTTTGAGGTCATCTTCGTACTCGTTGCGGATGCGACGAGCAGTTGCACCTTTGACGGTGTTGATGAACTTCGTGAGGTCCGTGGTTGGTTCGGCCCGGAACAGGATGTGAACGTGGTCGTCTTCGCCGTCGAGGTTGGTCAGTGTAACACTATACTTGTTCGCGAACCCCTCGATGACCCCGCGAATGAACTGGGTTCGCTCCTCGGTGAGTACACCACGTCGATACTTTGTGGTGAGTATCAGGTGGTAGTGCAGAGAATACACCGAGTGCGCTCCAGTGTCGAGGTCGTACTCCATTGGGTTCAGTCAAAAATTAGGTAGCCTACTGCAAAATAGTTACGAATACGTGGGCCTGTGGGGCAGCAACAGAACAGTGAAAGCAAGACGATGACGGCGCTGTATCCCCTCCCTACTGCACTCCTTGTCCGCTTGCGCGGACTGCGGTGCTCCTTGAGGGAGGGGGCTTAGCGCCTGCTATCAGCTAAAAGGGGAAGTCATAAGTTTAGGCTCGCCTAATCGCTGGCGAGTTCGCGAGCATGGACAGGACACCCTCGCCCCGGGCGGACGTCTGTATCGTCGGTTCCGGACCGGCGGGTGCGCTGGTCGCCTCGCGGCTGGCCTCGGCCGGCCACGACGTGGTCGTCCTCGAAGCTGGCCCGCGGTTCGACCCCGACTCACGGGAGGAGCGCATGGAGCGGTCGATCCGGCCGGCCCACGACGACCTCTCTGTCTGGGAGATGGGCGGCGACCGCGACGCGTTCTCGACGACGGGGGAGCTGTTCTACCCGCTGAACCAGGCCCGCGTGAAGGGCGTCGGCGGGACGACGCTGCACTGGCAGGGGATGGTGATGCGCCTCCACGAGAGTGACTTCGAGGGGGATGCGGGCACGGGCGGCGACCCGGCGTGGCCGCTGGGGTACGACGACCTCCGGCCGTACTACGCCGAGGCCGAGCGGGCGCTGGGCGTCGCCGGGGCCGACGACAACCCCTTCGCGCCGCCACGCACCGAACCCTTCCCGATGCCCGCCTTTCCCCCGAGCTACAGCGACTCCATCTTCGCCGAGGCCTGCGAGGAACTGGGCATCGCGACCCACTCGGTCCCCAGCGCGCGCAACTCACAGGCCTACGACGGCCGCGGCCCCTGTGTCGGCTACGGGACCTGCCAGCCGGTCTGTCCCTCCGGCGCGAAGTACAGCGCCGACGTCCACGTCCGGAAGGCCGAGGACAGCGGCGCCCGCGTCGTCGACCGCGCGCCGGTCCAGCGCCTCGTCACCGGCGACGGCGGCGACCGCGTGGAGACGGCACTCTACGCGACGCCCGACGGCGACACCCACCGCCAGGAAGCCCGGCAGTTCGTCCTCGCCGCCGGCGGAATCGAGATACCGCGACTCCTCTTGCTCTCCCGCGGCGACGCCCACCCCGAGGGGCTCGCAAACTCCAGCGGCCTCGTCGGGCGCTACTTCATGGACCACCTCTTTGCCGGCGCCGGCGGGACGCTCGACCGCCCGACCAGACAGAATCACGTCGGATTTCTAACCAGCGAGACACACCAGTTCTACGACGACCCCGGCCAGGCCATCGAGGACCGGGGAGGAAATGCGGTCGTCGAGGCGACCGGCGAGGCGCTGGCGCCGCTGAAGCTCGAATTTCTCAACTACGCCGGCCCCTCGCCGGTCGAACTCGCACTCGACGCCGGGGAGTGGGGTGACGACCTCCTCGCCGACCTCCGCGAGGCGTACGGGCACAGCATCGCGACGGGCGGGCTCGTCGGCCAGGAACCCAACCCCGAGAACCGCGTGGCGCTTGACCGTTCGACGACCGACGACCACGGCAACCCCGTCCCCGACATCCAGTGGTCGATCGGCGACCGGGCGCGCAGGACGCTCTCGCGGGCGAACGAGGTTCAACGCGCCATCCTCGACGACCTCGGCGTCGACGTCGGCTGGACCGTCGGCCCGGAGAACACCGGCCCGGCCTACCACCACATGGGGACGACGCGCATGGGAACCGACCCCGCAGAGAGCGTCGTGAACACTCGGCTCCGGACCCACGACGTGGACAACCTCACCGTCGCCTCCAGCAGCGTCTTCGTCTCCGCGGGCGCGATGAACCCCACCCTGACCATCGCCGCGCTCGCGCTGAAGGCAGCAGCACACCTCGACGAGGATCTATAGGATTCCGAGGCCGGACGCGACGAGAGCCCCGGAGTTGAGCAACAGGAGAGCGGCGACGGCGGAGGCGCCCTGGAAGAACCGGCGGGCATCGCGGGCCGGCTCCCGGACCTTGTCCTTCCCGGTCCCGTCGGTCAGCTTCCCGGCGCCGACCTCGACGAGGCCTGCGAGGACGAACCACAGGGCGATCATCGTGAGGACGAGGTGTCCGGCGCCGCTGCCGGTCAGGCTCTCGACTGTGTACCGCTGGACGGCCATGTGCCCGCCGGACAGGAGGAGGACGAGCGCGCTCGCCCTGGAGACGATCTTCAGCTTGCCCGCGACCGTCCCCAGCGGCGCGGCGTTCAGGTCGCCGTCCCGCGCCAGCGGGAGCACGGCATAGCTCGCGAACAACACGCTACCCGTCCACAGCCCGGCAAACAGCAGGTGGACGGCGTACACCCCGGCGTTGACAAGCGACATGGACAGGAGTGACGACTCCACCCACCTAAAAGACTCTATCTGCTATCTCAGAATTATCGGTCGCTCTCTTCCAGGGCAGAGATGTTATCCTTCTCCCTGATGTCCTCGATGTCGAGTGTGTCGAGGATGTTGACGAACGAGCCGGGATCGGGGATCAGGAAGATGTGCAACTGGAACTGGGTGTCCTCGTCGGCCAGGTCGACGATCGTATCGAGGACGATAGTGAGCGACTCCATCCGAATGTGCGACAGCGTCTCCTCGGCGATCTTGGTGGTGTGGGCGCGCTCTAACTGCGGCGTCTCCATGTCGATGGTCGTCTCCAGCGTGTTGGCGATGCCGTCGATGAACCCGGAGGTGAGGATGTTACAGATCTCCTGGAGCGCGCTCTCGTGCATCTGGTTCAACTCGCCGGCGACCTCCTGGCCGGTCATGTGTCTGGCGATCTCGGCGGCCGTATAATCGTCGAAGGTCATCACGAACACGCCGTAGGGCGGCTCTGTGAGGCGGATGTTGGCGTAGTACATCTCGCCCTCGCCCATCTCGGTGTGGACATCCTCGGGCTGGACAAACGAGAGGCTCTTGACCTTGATGTCGGCCTCGATACCGGCCATCGTCGAGAGCGACGACGCCACGTTCGTCGCCCCGTACTGGATGAGCTTCCCGATAATTGTCAGCTTCCGGATGTCGACAAGGATCGGCATTGCCAGTTGGTATCGATGGGAGGGGGTTAGTGCTTTCGGCGGAAAGCCGACTCAGAGCCAGGATCTATCGAAACACAGATAATTGAGCTGAGAGGCTCGACGGAGGATCCAGGGGCTGACGGTCGTCGCGGCGCGGTGCGATGCTCTCTCTAGTTGCCCGTCGTTTCCGTTTCGCTCGTCGTTTCGGTCTCTGTCGTCGACTCCTCGGTCGTGGCCGAACTCCCCTCGGAGAGGTCCACGCCCTCGTCGCCTTCCGCGTCTGGTCCCTCCTGGATCTCCTGGAGTTCCTGCTCGACTTCCTCACGACCCTTCTTGAACTCGCCCATGGCCTCGCCCGTGGACCGCGCGAGCTTCGGGATCTTGTTCGCGCCGAACAGCAGGATGGCGATCAACAGGATGACGAGCATCTCGGGGCCCCCGGGGATCGGTCCGAAGAGCGGAACCAATGTGCCTGACATTGCTACCTCCTCCTTGCCAACTGCCGACTATAGTCTTTTTGCTCGTGGAAGGGGGACAGCCCCGAGTCACAACCGTGATACGCTCACGGCGAGAAATGGCAGTATGGTTTCTCAAGGCGACGACGCACCGGATTTCACCGCACCGCTCGCGAGCGGGGACATCGAGGAGTTCACGCTCTCGGAACGGCTCGGCGAGGCCCCGCTGGTCCTCGCGTTCTTCCCCGGAGCGTTCACCGACGTCTGCAGCAACGAGATGAGCGCCTTCCAGAACCGCCTCGACGCCTTCGAGAGCGCGGGCGCGTCGATCTACGGCGTCAGCGTCGACACTCCCTTCGCACTCAACGAGTTCCGGGAGCAACTCGGCCTCGAGTTCGCGCTCGTCAGCGACATGAACCGGCGGCTGATCGACGCCTACGACGTCTCCATGGACTTCGAGGGGCTGGGCGTCCACGGCGTCGCAAAGCGCGCCGTGTTCGTCATCGACGGGTCGGGGACGGTCACCTACGCCTGGGCGAGCGACGACCCCGGGATCGAACCCGACTACGACGAGATCGAAGCGGCGGTCTGAGCGCGGCCACACTTTTGAGTCTGGATGGCAAAGTCGAACCGCTATGAGCGATGCGACAGGCGACGAGGGGTCGGACCGGTCGGGCGAGTTTCGTGTCTACGACCCCGGAAGCGATCACGCGTTCCCGGACGACCGCGTCAACGGGGTCCTCGACCTCGTCGAGGCGGACGAGGAGATACAGACCTACCTGGAGGCACAGAACGTCAACCCGGTCACGCGGAAGGGGTACAACGACCACGGCTCGAAACACGTCAGCATCGTCCGCAACCGGGCGCTGTGTCTCTACGACCTGCTCAAGCGCGGCGGCGTCGTGTTCAACGGGGCGGCCGACCAGGGCCTCGAGGAAGCCGACGAGGCCGTCATCGTCGCGCTCGCGGCGACGCTGCACGACATCGGCCACGTCGTCCACCGGGACCGGCACACCTACTACTCGATCCCGCTCGCCGCCGACGTCCTCGACCGGATTCTGCCGACCTTCTACGGCACGGCGGCGGCGGTGCGGGTGAAAGGCGAGGTTCTCCACGCGATCCTCTGTCACCACTCTGCCGAGGCGCCACTCACGCTGGAGGCCGGCGTCGTCCGGATCGCCGACGCGCTCGACATGGAGCGGGGCCGGTCGCGCATCCCCTACGTCAAGGGCGGGCGGGGCATCGACACCGTCTCCAGCCAGTCGATCCGGCGCGTGACGCTGGCCGAAGGCGAGGGCGCGCCCGTCCTCGTTGAGATCGAGATGGTCAACGCCGCCGGCGTCTACCAGGTCGACAACCTCCTGAAGGCGAAGGTCCGCGACTCGGGGCTCGAAGACGAGATACGCATCGTCGCGGTCAACGTCCGTGAGGACGAGGACCAGATCGTCGAGCGGATCGAACTGGACTGATCACTCCTCCCGCGTCAGGCGCTCGTCGCCGTGGCGCTCGCGCAACCCCTGGAGGTACGCCCGCTGTTCGGCGATCCGCGGCGTCGCCTCCGCGTACGTGTGTTCGAACATCTCGGTCGGATCCGTCTCGAACTCCTCGGCGCGGTCGATGAGTTCTCCGACCTCCTCGGCGATGGCCGCCTCGATCGCCTCGATCCGCCCGTCGTCGAGCAGGCCCCGGTCCCGGAGAAAGGTCTCCATGCGCGGGATGGGGTCTCTCTGTTTCCACCGTTCGAGTTCCGCCTCGTTGCGGTACTCAGAGGGGTCGTCGACGGTCGTGTGCGGGCCGAGCCGGTACATCACGGCCTCGATCAGCGTCGGCCGCGTCGCGTTGCCGCTGTCGTGGTCGGGCTCGGCCGGGGGGTTCCGGGCACGCTGTACCGCCTCGCGAGTAACCTCGTAGACTGCGAGGGGATCCATCCCGTCGACCCGGACCCCCCGGAAGCCGTAGGCGCGGGCCTTCTGGGCGAAGGTCGCGCTCGCGGTCTGGTCGTCGTTCGAGACCGAGATCGCCCACTGGTTGTTGTTACAGAAGAAGACGGCGGGCACGTCGAAGACGCCGGCGAAGTTCAGCCCCTCGTGGAAGTCACCCTCGGAGGTGGCGCCGTCGCCGAAGTGACAGCCGACGACGGTGTCGTCCCCGGAGAGCTTCGCGGCCCAGGCCATCCCCGTCGCGTGGGGGAGGTGGCTCCCGATGGAGATGTTGATCGGGAAGACGTGGCGGTCCGGGAGCCACTCGTTGCCCGCCTCGTGGCCCATCCAGTAGAGCAGGTACTCCGAGGAGAGGCCCCGGACGATCGGCACGCCGTGTTCCCGGTACTGGTAGAGGATCCAGTCTTCGTCCGTGAACGCGTGTGTCGAGGCGACCTGCGTTGCCTCCTGCCCGGCGAGTGGCGGGTACGTCCCCATCCGCCCCTGCCGGTGGAGGGTGGTTGCGCGCTCGTCGAGGTGGCGGGCGAACTTCATCTGCTCGTACATCGCGACGAGCGTGTCGTCGTCGATGTCCGGGACGGACGCGCCCTCCCGGATCTGTCCGTCCTCGTCGAGAATCCGGACCTGCTCCGGGCGGGTTCCCTGGGTCGTGTCGGTCACAGTACGACGCGAACGGACGGCCCCCAGAAATGTCTTGCTCCCGCCAGTGATTTGATGCTGCAACCGTAATGTGTGTGCATGAGTCTTTCTCCCATAGAACGGCAGGGGGAATCCGGTGCGGGGGCTCGCGACGGGCGCGGTCGCGGTGTGCGAGAGTGGCTTGCCCGCCTCGTCTCCCGGGTTGCCGATCGCGTTCGCGGATGTCTGACGAACGCCGCCCAGAAGGCTGACGATTCCGCCGGCACACAACCCGACAGCGGCCACGAGGCGGCGGAACTACGCCCTCGGCAAAGGGACCGCGCCACCCTCGAGAGCGGTCCGGAAGTTCGCCAGTTGCCGGCAACGGCCTCGGCGGAGTTGCCCGCCGGACCCGACCACTGGGGCGCGACCGAGGCGACGCTCGAAGGCGACAGCCTCCGGATCCACCGGCCCGACAGCCGAGAGGCGTACATCGTCTCCGACGTCTACGAGCGCGTCGAGCCGTAGCTCATCAACACAGCTACCGGCCGATGTCGGCCTCGTGTTTGAGGTAGTTGCCCAGCCACCCGCCCAGCGCGCTGAGGCCGACAGTGTAGGCGACCGCAAACACCGTCCCGAACAGCAACACGACGAGCCCGATCCCGCCGAACATGCGGGGGCCGCCCATGGTCCCGCTCAGGAAGAAAAAGAGGACGTTGGCGAGCAGGACCGCGACCACGAGCAGCGGCACCAGCGCGATGGCGCCGGATATGGCGCCGACGCGGAGGCCGTCGTCCCGACCGCCGCCTTCGAGATACCCGGCCAGGAGCCCGCCGGCGGCCGGCGAAAAGGGGATCAGCGGCGCCAGGATGACGCTCACGAGAGCCCCGAGCAGCGCGTTGACCAGCGTGTCGCCTTCGGCCATGGACGTGCTACTCGCGGTCGATTGATAACGGTTGTGAGAGTCCAGTCGCAAGCGAACCCGAAACTCAGATCTCGCTCTCGAAGTCCTCGAGGGCGTAGGCCGGCTCGGCGCCGCGGCGGTCGAGCGTCTCGTTTGCCAGCAGCCAGTAGACCACCGACAGCGCCTTGCGGCCCTTGTTGTTGGTGGGGACCACGAGGTCGACGTTGGAGGTGGTGTTGTTGGAGTCACACATCGCGATGACCGGGATGCCGACCGTGATGGCTTCCTTGACGGCCTGGGAGTCCCCGATGGGGTCAGTCACCACGACGACGTCGGGTTCGATGTAGCCGTCGTACTTCGGGTTGGTCAGCGTCCCGGGGATGAAGCGGCCGGTGCGGGCGCGTGCGCCGAC
>JAZKRS010000059.1:0-18295 GCA_036626435.1 Haloarculaceae archaeon
CGTCGTGGCTGGTGGCGTCGGAATGTGGATCGTGAACTGCTCCGGGGTCAAGTGGATCGAGAATCGAAGATTCTCGTCATCACGGAAATCTTCGATTTCCGAACGACCCCGAGGCACTCGGCCTGCTCCGCCTGTAGATCGCCCCGTCCTCCTCGCCGGCGACGTCACTTTCGGCGAGATACCCGTGTGGCGGACCCGCGAGAGGGCGTTACCGGAATCCCAATGTCGGTGGGGTTTTAATCCTCCCGAAGCGAATCCCCGGTACGGATGGTCCGTGACCCGTTTGGCGACGAGGACGCACCCGACCTACAGGCTGTCCTCGACGCCCTCAACGATCCGGACTGTCGAGCCATCGTCCAGATCCTCGACGAGCCCCTGACGGCCGACGAGATCTCGGAACGGTCCGACGTGCCACTCTCGACGACCTACCGGAAGCTGGATCTCCTCACCGAGGCCTCGCTTCTGGAGGAGGGGACCGAGATCCGGCCGGACGGCCAGCACGCCAGCCGGTACATGGTCGCCTTTGAGGAGGTCATTATCGGGCTCGCCGAGGACCGGGCGTTCGAGGTCGAGGTCGCACACCGCCCACGGACTGCGGACGAACGGCTCGCGAATCTCTGGTCGGAGGTGCGAAAGGAAACATGAGCCCCCACGAAGTCACCACCCCGGTTGCGATAATCGTACTGAAGACGATCACGCTCCTGTTAGGTGCGCTGATAACCTACCTCTCGTACAAGGCCTACCGCCGGACCGGCGCGCCGCCGTTGCAGTACCTCTCTGTCGGGTTCGGCATCGTCACACTGGGAGTGTTACTCGCGGGCGTCACCGACCAGGTGCTCCAGGCGGGCTTTCAGCTCGGTCAGCTCGTCGAGACGGCGCTCGTCGCCCTCGGCTTTGCGGTCATCGTCTACTCCCTGTACACGGGCGGCCGGTGACGATTCCCACCGGCTGGAAACGCGCAGCAGCTTATATATCGCTCGACAGCGTATTTTTCATCAATGATCTCACAGGAAACCGCCGTGGTACTCGTGGCCGCGAAGACGACGACGTTCGTCTTCGGGAGCGCCCTCACGTACCTCGCGTACAAGGCCTACCGGCGGACGGGATCACGCTCTCTCCGGACGCTCGCTTTCGGCATCGGGCTGCTCATCGTCGGTGCCGCGCTCGGCGGGCTCCTCCACCAGGTCTTCGGCTTCGCCCTCGAAGTCAGCGTGAGTGTCCAGAGTATCTTCACTGCCGTCGGCTTCGCTGTCATGACCTACTCGCTTTTCACTGACGTCTCGTCCACTGAGGGGCACTCGAGTTCGAGGATAGGTACCGACAATTGACGGCTACGAACGGGTCGACGTCCTCCGAGCAGGGCTAGGACAGTGTCCGGTCCGGGAGCGGGCCGTCGTAGTCCGGCGGGACGTAGGGACACAGCGGATCGCTCGCCGTCGGATCGCCGGTGTAGGCGTAGGCCCGCGACCGGCTACCGCCACAGACGTGTCTGAACGGACAGGCACCACACTTCCCGCCGAGTGCGTCGCGGTCGCGAAGCGTCTCGAAGAGCTCCGAGTTGCGGTAGACCTCGACGACATCCGTCTCGCGGACGTTCCCTGCAGACTCCGGCAGAAAGCCGGAGGGGTACACGTCGCCGACGTGGCTGACGAACGCGAAGCCGTCGCCGGCGAGGATGCCGCCGCGGCCGGCGCTGCTGTTGTCGTCCGCCTGCTCCTGCTGGACGACGCGCCGGTAGTGGGGCGCCTCGGTCGTCTTGACCGCGAAGTCCGCACCGGCCTCGACATCGGCCAGCCACGCCATCACCTCCTCGGACCGCTCCGGCGAGATGGGTTCGAGCACCCGGCCGCGCCCGACCGGCACGAGGAAGAACACGCTCCACAGCACCGCCCCGAGGTCGGCGACGAGATCGCGGATCTCGGGCAGGTCCTCGACGGTCCGCCGGCAGACGGTCGTGTTAATCTGCAAGGGAAGGCCGGCCTCGCGTGCCGCCCGGGCGGCGGCTCTCGTCTCCTCGAAGGAACCGTCCTCGCCCCGGAAGTCGTCGTGAGCGGCAGCGCTGGCGCCGTCGACGCTCAGCGCCAGCCGCTTGAGGCCGGCATCGGTGAGCTCTTCCACCACGTCAGCGGTCAGTTCGGACGTGCCGCTGGGGGTGAGCGTGACCGTCAGGCCGATGTCGGTGCCGTACTCGACGAGTTCCGTCAGATCCTCACGCTTGCAGGGGTCGCCGCCGGAGAAGACGACAAGCTGCCCCTCGCCGAACTCGCGGACGTCTTCGAGGAGCGCTTTCCCCTCGGCCGTCGTGAGTTCGTCGGGATGGCGGTCGGGCTGTGCGTCGGCCCGGCAGTGATCACACGAGAGTTCACAGGCCTGGGTCAGCTCCCAGACCAGCACGAACGGGCGCCAGGCCGTGTCGAGCCCGTGCATCGCGTCACTCGACGATGACTGCACCCTTCATGCCGAGGGCCTTGTGGGGCTGGCAGTAGTAGAGGTGCGCGCCGCTTTCCTCGAAGGTGTGCTCGTAGGTGTAGCCCTCCTCCTCGGTCAGCTCGCTGCCGAGCATGTCACCGCCCGTTTCCTCGTCCAGGACGTTGTGCGCGCCGCCCTCGCCGGTCCACTCCCAGACGACCGACGTGCCGCTGTCGACGCGGATGGCCGACGGGTCGAATGCGTAGCCGCCCCCGTTCCCTTCCGCACCACACATCACTGTCACCTCGCTCTCGCCGGTCATGTCCGCGACGCCGTCGTAGGTCTCGTCGTCCGAGAGGTACTCCTCGACCTCGCTCGGGACGTCGCCACCGCCGCCGTCTTCGCCGTCACTTCCGCCATCGCCGCCGTCTTCGCCGTCACTTCCGCCGTCGCCGTCGTCGCCGCCGTCACTTCCGCCGTCGCCGCCGTCGCCGCCGTCACTTCCGCCGTCGCCGCCGTCGCCGCCACAGCCGGCGAGCAGCCCGGCAACCGCGAGCGTTCCGACACCGCTGAGGACAGTGCGTCTATCGAACTTTGATCCGTCTGTATCGTCCATCGTCACATTGGGTTTTGAGGGACCAGCTCATAAGAGGCTTTCAGAACATTCTCGGAAGCTGAGAATGACCGATAGAGGGGGCCGATAATCCGTATTAGGGCGATTGCGAACATGTTCGGAAGTGGATATCACGGGCGTCGCTGCCGGTCGACGCGACAGTCGAATCGGGTCGGCGGGTTCGGGAAACACCTATAGGTGGGCCCTCGTAACTGCCCGATATGATATCACTCGACGAGGCGGTGACGGCGCGTCTTGAATCCCACGGCCAGCGGTTCGAGGTGCTCGTCGACCCCGACGCCGCGCTGTCGATCTCCCGGGACGAGTTCGAGGGCGCCCTCGAGGAGGTTATCGCCGCCGAGGACGTCTTCGAGGACGCCTCGCGGGGCGACCGACCTCCCGAGGACGCACTCGAGGAGGTGTTCGGGACGACCGAGCCGATGGAGGTCATCCCCGAGGTCATAAAGCGCGGCGAGATTCAGATCACGGCCGAACAGCGCCGGGAGATGCAAGAGCAAAAGCGACGACAGCTCATAAACAAGATCGCTCGCAACGCGGTGAACCCGCAGATGGACGATGCGCCGCACCCGCCGGACCGCATCGAATCCGCCCTGGAGGAGACGGATTTCCGAATCGACCCGATGGAGACCGTCGAGAGCCAGGTCGACGAGGCGCTGGACGCGCTCCGGCCGGTCATCCCCATCCGGTTCGATACGGTCACCGTCGCAGCCCATTTGCCCGCCGACCACGCCGGCAGCGGCCAGGCGAAGGTCCGGGAGTTCGGCGACCTCGAACGCGAGGAGTGGCAGCCCGACGGGTCGTGGATCGGCGTCATCGAGTTCCCGGCCGGGATGCAAAACGACTTCTACGACCTGGTCAATGAGGTCTCGAGCGGGGAAGCCGAGATCAGAGTGCTCGAAGACAAGGACGACATCAGCACGCGGTGAATCGCCTCGGGGTCGCCCCGAGGCTTCCTGCCTCGATGACGCGCTTTGCAGACACCGGGGTGGTGTCCGTAGGGAGCGCAGTCGCCACGCCGCGTCCTGCTTGTTGCTCACGGCCGAGTCGGTCGTACTCTCCACTCACGTTCAACGTCCCGCGATTCAGCGACGCACCCGAATTTCCGCGAGTCGTCTCATTTGCGGTTGATGTCGCGATACGTGCTGACGATAGCCTCGAAGTCGTCCACCGAATTCCGCAACTCGTTGCCGAGAGCTTCGGCACGCTGACGGAGCTGCTCGTACTCCTGGCTGGTCCGGAGTTCGGAGCGCGACATCTCGTCTTCGAGGACAGATATCTTCGAGACGAGCGTAAAGAACTCGTCGAGCCGTTCACTCTCCCGGTCGACGCGGTCGAGATGCTGATCGATCGTGTTGAGCAGCGTGTCCGGGGAAACCGGCTTGCAGAGGTAGTCGTCGAAGTCCATCTCCAGAATGTTGAGGTTGGGATCGACTGCGGTGACCATGATGACGGCCCCGCCGTAGCCCTCATCGCGGACGCGTTCGAGTACCGCATCGCCGGAGATGCCGGGCATCCGCCGGTCGAGCAACACCACGTCGATGTCGTCGTCGATCAGTTCCAGACCCTCCTCTCCGCTGTATGCGGTCCGGGTCTCGTATCTGTCACTCAGGGCTCGGGCATACGAGTCTGCGATTTGCTCCTCGTCGTCCACGACAAGAATCGTCGGCGGCGGTCTGGTCTCGTCGGTCACTCCAGCGTATTTTTCCCCGAGGACGAACTTAACCCTTGTTCGACGTGGCGGCGTCAACAATTCGCACCATCTGCCGCGGTGATGACATCAGCTCGCGTGACGTGCAATCTCGCGGAACGCGGTGTCGATGTCGTCGAACTCCCCGAGCGACTCGTCGAGGTCGGCTTTCAGCTCTTTTGTTCGCTCCCGCAGGTGGGCAATCTCGCTGCTCTCGGCCAGATCCGGCGGTGGAAGCTCCCGCTCGAGGAGTGCGAGCTTCGAGGCAATCTCGAAGTACTCGGAGATCCGGTCGTCGTAGCGCTGCACACGAAGCTGCTGTTCGATTGCGGCGACGAGGTCGGATTTCTCGATCGGCTTGCAGAGGTAGTCGTCGAAGTCCATCTCGAGGATGTCGAGTCCCGGCTCGACGGCTGTCAGCATGATGACCTTGGTTTCGTAGTCCGAACGGATCCGTTCGAGCACCTCGTCGCCCGAGAGGTCCGGCATTCGGCGGTCGAGTAACACCACGTCGATATCGCTGTCGATCGTGTCGAGCGCCTCCTCGCCCCCGTATGCCGTTCGCGTCTCGTACTCCTCCCTGAGCCGGAGGGCGTAGACGTCGGCAACCTCCGGTTCGTCGTCGACGATGAGGACTGTGTCACTCCCCGCCACGTCCACACTCCCGAGACGGACTGTAATAAGCGCTACTACGAACCCCGCGGTCCTGGACGGGTCCCTCGAACGTAACGGAACTTTAATGATTGCGTCAGAGCCATGTCGGTACAAGGATGCTCGCGCCACCGCTGCAGCTCATCGATAGCTTCCTGCTGAACTACAACGTTGGCGACGCGCTGCTCGTCGTGTTCGGTCTCGGCCTTCTGGCGACGCTGCCGCTGAAATCCCGGCGGGCGACCACGATGCATCTCATCATCTTCGGTGCCGTCTTCCTGTTGACGCCGGCGAGTATGCTCGCCGTCGACAGCAGCGGTGCCCACCTCCTCGGGAGTTCGCTGCAGTACAAGCTGCTCGGGCTGGGGCTGCTCGTCGTCGGCCCGGTGCTGTACACGAGCGCCCGCCGCTAGTCCAGTTTCCCGAGTGCGGTGAAGAAATCCCGGGGCGGCCCAGCGAGGTTGACCGGAACGTCGGCACTGGCCAGTTGTACCTCTCCCGGTGGTGTCAGCCGTTCCTGAATGCGCCCATCGCTTATTGCGAACGCCCGGTCTGTCCCGTCGGCGCGGACCGTGATCTCGGCGTCGATCCCGACTACGAGCGGCGGCATCGCCTCCTCCCCGCACATCTCGGTCACGAGAAACCCCGGGACGTCGGGGTGGACCAGCGGCCCACCCTCGCTGAGGTTGTAGGCCGTACTCCCCGTGGTTGTCGCGACGAGGACACCGTCGGCGTGGCCGCTCGTGTAGAGGGAGCCGTCAACGCGGACCTCGATATCGAGGCCGCGCCCGTGGCCTCGCTGTGGCCCCTGGACGACCACCTCGTTGAGCGCCGGCGGCAGCGCCCACTCCGCTGACTCGGCGCTGAGCCGGGGCATCGTCCGGGTGCGTGCCTCGCCTGTCTCCCGGATGTGTTCGACCTCCTCTCTCACCGTCTCGACCGCCAACTCCGGCGAGACACCGTTCAGAAACCCGACCTCGCCGAGGTTGACACCCAGTATCGGGGTCGTTCCTGCGCCGCGTGCCGTGTACAGGAAGGTCCCGTCGCCGCCGACGCTGACAGCGAGGTCACACTCCCCGAGGCCGTCGACGGGTATCCCGTCCGGAACCGGTGTCGTCGCCTCGCCGTCGGCCCCGTGCCAGACGCCCCCGCGCTCGAACTCCGCTGCCGTCGTCTCGTCGACGACCACCTCGACGCCCTCCGACTGCAGTCTGTCGGCGATATTTCCAACGAGGGCGACGGCCCGGTGGTTGCCGCGCTGACCGACGATGCCGACTTTCATCGGTGGGGGCTTGCGTCCACAGACGGATAAAGCCGTAGCTGTCGGAGGCCACACGAAGCGAAGGGCCGGGACTGCCCTCGCACCCGACAGTATAATTTGTCCCGGCCATAATCAAGGGATATGAACAGCTGCCCCGGGGGAGTACTGCGGTGAGCGAGGACGACGCCACAGACGGGGGTGACTGGTTCGAGGAAGCCATCGGTGACGACGAACAGGACGACGGGGCGGACGGGGACGAAAGCGAATGGGACAGCGCGTTCGAGGAGTCAGACAGCACCGGGGAGGCCCCGTTCGGCGACATCACCGAAGGCGAGGATTCCTTCGGCGGCACGGATTCCGGCGGTGGAGAGGGGGTCTTCGACGACGACTTCGCGTCGGCATTCGAGTCGGCTGGCGGCGAGGAGTTCGACGACAAGGAGTTCGAGTCCGCTATCCCGCGCATCAGCCTCGGCATCGAGGGGCTCGACGAAATGATCCAGGGCGGGATCCCCAGGCGCCATCTGATAGTCGCCATCGGAGCACCGGGTGCCGGGAAGACCACGTTCGGCCTGCAGTTTCTCCACCACGGACTCGAACAGGGTGAGTCGGGCGTGTTCATCACACTCGAACAGAGCCGGGAGACGATCATCGACACTGCCAACGAACGTGGCTGGGAGTTCAACCGCTACGAGGAAGAGGAGAACATGCTCGCAGTCGTCGACCTCGATCCGGTGGAGATGGCTAACAGCCTCGACAACATCCGCGGCGAGCTCCCCGCGTTGATCAGGGAGTTCGGTGCAGACCGGCTCGTTCTCGACTCCGTGTCCCTGCTCGAGATGATGTACGAAGACCAGTCCAGACGACGAACCGAGGTGTTCGATTTTACCCGGTCACTCAAAGAGTCAGGGGTTACGACCTTCCTCACGAGCGAGGCAAGCGAATCGAACCCCTACGCATCCCGGCACGGCATCATCGAGTACCTGACCGACGCCGTGTTCGTTCTCCGGTACGTTCGCTCGGAATCGCGGGAAGCCAGGCTGGCCGTCGAGATCCAGAAGATACGCAACGCGAACCACTCCCGCGAGATGAAGCCCTACGAGATCACAATGGACGGCATCTCCGTCTACCAGCAGGCCAACATCTTCTGAATTGGTCGAACCGGGAAAGCATATGAACGAGGGGCGGTGAGGTACGGCCCGATGCCGGTCATCGAGTGTGACGTCACGGAGGCACGCGATCGCCTGGAAGCGGCAGGGATCGAGATCGAGGCGGGGAACACCGACCACGAGCGATGGCGGGCCAGCCACGGGGGTGCGACGGCAGTCGCATACGACGACAAGGTGGTCGTGCAGGGCCAGACAACGGGACGGCTGGAGGGGCTGCTCCGCGAGGGCGGCGGCCGCGCTCACGTCTACTTCGATGGCGCCTCGCGGGGTAATCCAGGGCCGGCCGCAATCGGGTGGGTTATCGTGACAGACGACGGCATCGTCGCGGAGGGGGGCAAGCGGATCGGCGAGACGACGAACAACCGCGCGGAGTACGAGGCACTCGTCCACGCCCTGACGGTCGCCGCCGACTACGGCTTCGAGGAGGTCGACGTCCGGGGCGATTCGGAGCTGATCGTCAGACAGATCCGCGGCGAGTACGACGTCAACGACCCCGGGTTGCGCGAGTACCGCGTCCGGGCCCTCGAGTTGCTCGACTCCTTCGCGGAGTGGTCACTCTCGCACGTACCGCGAGAGATAAACGAGCGCGCCGACGAGCTTGCAAACGACGCGCTGAACGATGCCTGACACCGACGAGACACCGGACGAACAGGAGCTGCCCGGCGACGTCGTCAGCGAGGCCGAACGGCTGACGCGACTCGCCCGCGAGGCCGTCGACGACAACGAGGCCCGGGCCTACCGCGAGGCGCGAGCGGACCTCCTCGCCGACTACGACTTCGAGGCCCGCGTCCGCCAGGAGGACCGTGACACGCTCGTCCTCTATCCCTCGGAGTGGGTCGTCGACGGCACGGTCCACCCCGACCGGATCGAGGACATCGACCGCGGTATCGAGCAGCCGCTCGAAGGCCCGGGCGAAGCCGACGAGTGGGAGGCAGTCGCCGAACACAACCGCACTGTCGCCGAGGCGGTGGCGGCAGAACACGGCGAGGTCCACGGCGCGAACGCACACGCCATCGCCGACTTCGCCAGCAACCACTACGCGAAGCCTATCGGGGACCTGACCCGCGAGGAACGGGCGGAGTTCCTGACGGAGTACTTCCCGCGAAACGCGTTTCCATCCGACGACCAGAAGGCGGTCGTCGAGGAGTCAGTACGGCTCGTCCTCGAAGCCGTCGAAGACGTTACTGGTGGTGGGCGATGAGGTCTTCGAGGTCCTCGGCGCGGTCCTCGTCGACGACGATCTTGTCGAACGTCCAGGCGAGCTGGTCGAGCAGGGCCTGGTAGCCCTCGTCAGTCAGCGCGTACTGGTTCGTCCGCTTGTCGAGTTCGCTCTTCTCGACGAGATTCATCTCGACGAGATCGTCGAGGTTTGGATACAGGCGGCCGTGGTTCACCTCGTCGTCGTAGTAGGTTTCGAGCTCCCGCTTGATGGCGAGCCCGTACCGGGCCTCCTCGGCGAGGATTGTCAGGATATTCTGCTGAAACGCAGTCAGCTCGCGTGCGATTCCCGGTGTGTCGACAACCGTTTGTGCCTCTGACATGGTTGAATAGATGTCATCTTCGTATTTAACCTTTGGCAAATCAAAATGTCGTCCATACGGAGTGTATAGACGGCCCTACCGAGATATGGGTCAGCTATTATAAATAATTGAACCAATCTGTAAGCTCCAGTCGCTGACGAACTTCTGTGGTTGTGTCTCTGTACGTGAGCATCAGGGTTGATACCGAAAGTAGTTTTTGATCCCCTCGCGCACCGTCTGGTGATGGCAAATCTCTGGGAAGACCTCGAGACGGGGCCGAGCCCGCCCGAGGAGATCTACGCGGTCGTAGAGTGCCTGAAAGGCGAGCGTAACAAGTACGAGTACGACAAGGAGGTTCCCGGCGTCGTGCTGGATCGGGTGCTTCACAGCAACGTTCACTACCCCTCTGACTACGGGTTCATCCCCCGGTCGTACTACGACGACGAGGATCCCTTCGACGTGCTGGTGCTCGTCGAGGACCAGACGTTCCCGGGGTGTATCATCGAGGCACGTCCCGTCGCGCTGATGAAGATGGACGACGACGGCGAACAGGACGACAAGGTCATCGCCGTCCCAACCGAGGATCCCCGGTACGACCACATCCAGGACCTCGACGACCTCCCCCAGCAGCTCATCGCCGAGATCGACGAGTTCTTCGCGACCTACAAGAACCTCGAGGAGGGCAAGGAGGTCGAAACTCTGGGCTGGGAGGACAAGCAGGCCGCGATGGACGCGATCGAACACGCACAGGACCTGTACGAGGAACACTTCGGTTGATCGGTCGGCGACGAGTGGCTTCTCCGCGTTTTGTCGGCGGCTCTTGCGTAAACTCAGCGAAACACGTTGACGACGAAGCAGTCAAGAAGGCCGTGCAGTGGTGCTCCGGCGAGGTTCAACGACCGTACACCCGTAGGTTCGGACGGACTGTTCTAATCCGGAGTTAGAGAGGCCGCGGAACTTCTGTAGCTATGGATTTCCCAGCGACCAGCGGCATTCGATGCTGAATTCGGAAAATTGGCACTATATTTTTCCAATGAGAAAATAATTTTTTCGAATAGGTGGTTTTAAGAGGAGCCAACACGTAATTTAGAGTGTAATGAGCACCCAGAAGACGGTCAACCAGGAGTTCGGTACAGTCCACGAGAGCGAGGCGTTGCGCCTCGACGGCGAGAAGGCAGAGCAGATTATCGACGCGCTCAACGCCGATCTGGCCGACGCCTACGTACTGTACCACCAGCTCAAAAAGCACCACTGGAACGTCGAGGGGGCGGAGTTCCGCGACTTGCACCTGTTCCTGGGCGATGCGGCCGGGAACGTAGAGGAGGCCGCCGACGAACTCGCCGAGCGCGCACAGGCCCTCGGCGGGACCCCGGTCTCGGGAATGGACAACCTCGGGGAGTTCGCCACCGTCGAAGCGGAAGGCGAGGACGTCTACGACATCCGGACGTCGCTCGAAAACGACATGATGGTCTATGGCGACATTATCGAGAGCCTCCGCGACCACGTCGAGCTCGCGGAGAACCTCGGCGACCACGCGACCGCACAGATCCTCCGCGAGATCCTCGTCGAGACAGAGGACGACGCCCATCACATCGAACACTACCTCGAAGACGACACGCTGGTCTTCGACGGCGCGATGGACTGATAGTCGACACCGCCGCTGGCGAACTGAACGCACACCTCCCCGTCGAGGCGGAGACGGTGGTCGTCGCGGCCTTCAGGACGACCGCTGCGAAGGCGACGCCGTCGGAGATTTGAGTGCCCTGCCGCGAAGGCACGCCCGGCCGGGGCCCGATCAGCGGTCGTATCCGGGGAGCGTGTCGAAGATGTCGGCGTCGGCGATAGCCGCTTCGAGGTCCTGTACAGCCTCCTTCTCCGTCCGTTCGAGGTTCGCGAGAACGCGGACGCGTTGCGTACCGAGCGACACGAATCCGAGATCGAGTGCGTCGCTCGTCGCCCGCAGACCGAGTGCGACGTCAGCGTCACCGCTGTCGACCAGTCGGGGCGGGCTTTCGTGGGCCCGCCGCGTCAGTTCGAAGCCGTCGATGGCGCCGGTCACATCCGCGACCCCCACACCGCGGTCGCCGGCCAGGTCCCCAAGAGCCGCCTCGAGACTGGCACGGATGCCGGACTCGCGGTTCCGGTTGACAAAACGCAGGTCACCGTCCACGAGGTCGGCGACCCCCTCGACCCCTTCGGGATTACCGGCGGGCACGACGAGCCCCCACTCCCGCAACCAGCCGCCCAGCGCTTCGGCTTCGACCTCACGGTCGGTCGGGCCAGCCACGACTGCGACGTCTGGCAGCCCGTCGCGCAGCCGCCGCAGCCCCTCACTCGCCCCGACCGGGAGAAAGCGCGGCCGCGAAAGGGCATCGAGGAGACGAGAGAGCGCGGGGTCGTCCTCGCCGACGGCGAGCAGTGACGGCGGGCGGACCTCCGTCGAGAACAGCCGCACCTCGACGGTCTCGCCCTCCGCCAGGTAGTCGGTGGCGGCGGGCACCTCGACGACGCCGTCGGCCTCCACCAGGCTCGTCGTCGCGCCGCTGCCCTTGTCGACGGGGTAGACGAGCGTATCGCCGTCGCCGTCCTCGACCAGCCCGGCCGGCATGAGCCGGAGTCGCCCCTCGGCGTAGCGCTCGCGGACCGCCATCTCGCCGCGGACGTACTCGGTGGCTGGCTTTGCGAGCCCCGCAGCGTCACGAATCGCTGGCGCGACGAACGTCCGGAAGATTGTGAGCGCGGAGACGGGATAGCCGGGCAAGCCGACGTACGCCGAGTCCTCGATGGTTCCGATCAGCATCGGCTTTCCGGGCTTTACCGCCACCCCGTGAACCAGCAACTCGCCGTATTCCTCGACGACACGGTAGACGACGTCGACCGCGCTCGCGCTGGTCGAACCTGAAGAGAGGACGAGGTCACACTCCGTGGCCGCCTCCCGGAGGAGCCGCTCCATCTCCTCGTAGTCGTCGCCGGCGTGGGGATAGAGGACCGGCTCGCCGCCCGCCTCCTCGACGCTGGCGGCGACCGTGTAGCTGTTGACGTCGTGTATCTGCCCGCGGCGGTGATTCAGGTCGCCACCAGGCCGGACGAGTTCGTCGCCCGTCGAGAGAATCCCGATCCGCGGCCGCGTCCGGACAGGAACCGTCTCGATGCCGAGCGCCGACAGCAACCCGATCTCGCGGGGTGTCACCCGGGTACCCGGTCCGAGTGCGCGCTCACCGGCGGCGACGTCTGCGCCCGCTGCCATCACGCTCTCGCCGGGAGCGACCGAGGTTCGCACCTCCACTGCCCCGTCCCGGGCCGTCGTTCGCTCGACTTTCACGACTGCGTCCGCGCCCGGAGGCATGACTGCGCCAGTCGACACCTCCGCGGCCGTGCCCGGCGCCACTGTGACGGCAGGCTCCTCGCCGGTGTGGACCGTGCCGATAACCTCGAGCGTCGCGGGATCGGCCTCGTCGGCGCCGAACGTGTCCCGTGCGCGGACCGCGTACCCGTCCATGCTCGCACGGTCGAACCCCGGAACGTCGATCTCGGCGTCGATCCGCTCGGCGAGGATCCGCCCCCGCGCATCTTCGAGTGGGACCCCTTCGGCCCCGCCGCCGAGGTCGAGACCGGCGATGGCCCCGCGTGCGCGGTCCGGGTCGACCAGGTCGTGGAACTCCTTTCGCCCGCTCACGCGGACCACTCCCAGACGTCGACCTCGACTGCCGTCCCGGCGTCGTAGCCTTCCCGGCCCTCGGGGACGACGACCCAGCCCTCTGCGAGTGCGACACTCGAGAGCACGCCCGCTCCGCTTGCTCGTGTCGGAATCGCAACAGGGTCGTTCTCGCCCTCCAGTTGCACGCGGACGAACGTGCGCGTTCCCGGTTCGCTCGATATCTTCCGGTCGAGCCGCGCAGTCCGAGTCGGGAGTGGCGGGCAGTGGGTGTGTCCGACGCGCTTTACCGTCGGCCGGAGGAACTGGACGGCGTTGACGATGCAGGCGACCGGATAGCCCGGCAGGCCCAGGACGGGCGTCCCCTCCGCGATCCCGAGTGCAACTGGGTGGCCGGGTTTGAGCGCGACGCCGTGGACGAGTATCTCGCCGATCTCCGAGAGCACTTCGGGGAGGTAGTCGCGTTCGCCGACTGACGAACCCCCGGTCGTGACGACCACGTCGTGGTCGAGGTCGCGCTCGATCGCCCTGTGCAGAGCCGTCGGGTCGTCGGTCACGATGTCCCGGTAGGTCGCGGACGCGCCCCACCGTTCGACGAGCCGGCTGACGGTCAGCCCGTTGGTCTCGATCACCTCCCCCGGATCGGGGTCGGACTGGACGAGTTCCTCGCCGGTCGGCACGACGCTCACTCTGGGGCGGTCGTAGACCTCGAGGTCGGTGATCCCGGTCGACTTCAACAGCCCGATATCGGACGGTCTGAGCCGGTGGCCCGGCTCGTAGAGTTCCTGTCCACCGGAGACGTCCTCGCCGACTGGCGCGACGTTTTCCCCCTCCGCGACCGCGGTGAACACCTCGACATCGCCCCCGACGGCTTCGGTGTCCTCGACCATCACGACCGCGTCGGCACCTTCGGGCAGTTCACTCCCCGTGTGGACGCGACGAGCCGTGCCGGGACGTACCTCCTCACCCGAGTCCTCGAGACGGAGCGCGACTGGCGACCGGTCGTTCGCGCCGAAGGTGTCCTCGGCACACAGCGCGTAGCCGTCCATCGCGGCACGGGGGTAGTGGGGAACTGCCCGGGAACTCGTGATGGCTTCGGCAACGATCCGGTCGTCGGCTCGTTCGAGCGGGACCGACTCGCTCCGGCCGTGGGGTTCGATGGCTTCCAGAAGCTGTGATCGGGCCTCGTCGACCCGGGTGCGGTCCTTGAACCCCGCGGATCGGCGGTCTTCGTTACTCATACTGACCCGTATGTCGAGGGGAACAATAACACATGTGCCATCAGGGCGGCGCCGCGGGGAGGTGTCGTGCAATGTTATAGAGATTCAAGGCGAATACACCCGCCTTCCCGTGAGGAGGGAGTGTTCCGACGCTCTGTCGGAACCGAGTGACGAACAGGCGGGTGATGAAGCCGACACTCCGATGAACAACCTACCAGCGACAATACGGCTGGATATTCCACCGTCAATCGGTTCTTTTAATATATTTCTTACCATAATAGATTATGAACACAGTACGATGCTTGAGACAACCCGCACTTACGTTGCGAAAATCACGAACTACCAGCAGGTTCGTGACGATCTCGACGCCTGCGGGTTTGCAGCATCAAAGCTGTGGAACGTCGGGCGCTACTATATCCAAGGTCGGTGGGACGACGGTGGCGAAATCCCCGACGAGAAGGAACTCAAATCGGAGTTGAAAGACCACGAACGCTACAGTGACCTTCATTCGCAGTCAAGTCAGAGAGTTCTTGAAGAGCTTTCTGAGGCGTTCACCGGATGGTATAACTCCGAGGATGGCAACAACCCACCGGGCTACCGGAAACGTGGCGACCAACACCCGCGCTCAACTGTTACCTGGAAGCAAAAGGGCATCAGACACGACGACAAGCACGACCAAGTCCGCCTCTCGAAAGGCTGGAATCTTAAGGATGGTCGGTCGGATTTCATCCTCGCAGAGTATGAAACCCGACCGGACGTGACTGTCGAGAACATCCAACAGGTACGAGCGGTCTGGAACGACGACCGTTGGGAGTTGCATCTGGTGTGCGAGAAGCAGATTCCCGTCGAAGACGCCCCTGGCGACAATACCGCCGGGATCGATCTTGGCATCAGCAACTACCTCGCTATCGACTACGAGAACGGACCCAGCGAGTTGTATCCAGGCAACCGGCTCAAGCAGGACAAACACTACTTCACCCGTGAGGAGTACCAGACTGAAGGCAAGAACGGCCCATCCAAGCGGGCACGTTGCGCTCGCCGGAAACTCTCACGACGGAAAGATCATTTCCTGCATACGCTCTCAAAACACATCGTCCAGCGGTGCGTTGAGGAAGGCATTGAGACGATAGCCGTGGGCGATTTGAGCGACATTCGAGAAGACGATGGTGGCGATTCTCGGAACTGGGGGCGGTCTGGAAACAAGAAGCTCCACGGCTGGGAGTTCACCCGCTTCACCGACCTGCTCGAATACAAGGCCGAGAAACACGGCATCCTGGTAGATCGGGTCGATGAGGAGAACACGTCGAAAACCTGTTCGTGCTGTGGGCAGATCCGTGACAGCAACCGAGTTGAGCGCGGGCTGTACGTCTGTGAGTCGTGCGGGACGACAATGAACGCAGACGTGAACGGTGCGGTGAACATCCGTCGAAAGATAACTCAAACTCCCCCAACAGGGGATATGAGTAACGGCTGCTTGGCACAGCCTGGAGTCTACCTGTTCGATACAACCACGGGTGCATTCCACCCACAAGAACAGGCAAGCTGCAAACCCTAATATCCCAACGCTCGTGATTCACCCCGCCTTCAGGCGGGTGAGGATGTCAATCTCTCTCCTCGAGGCGAACGACGTTCTCGCGACCGAGCCGGATTTTCTCGACAGACCCCTCCTCTGCCATCGAGGCGAGGACGCGTGACGTCTTTGATTTCGACCAGTCGACACTGTCGACGATGTCGGCCTGTCGCATCTGACCGCCGTTCTCACGCAGTAGCTGGCGAACCCGCTCCTCGTCGGGGACAGGTTCGGTCGGGACTGTCCCGCCCCGATAGTCGTTCTGCCCGTCCCGACCCGCCCCGACGGTATTGACATCCTGCGGTGTCGACGTCGACCAGCGCCGCCAGAGGACGAATCCTGCGAGTGTGACCACCGTCGACGCGAACACGATGACTGCGACGGTCAGCATGTCACTGTCGTTGGCGCCCCCGGTTGCACCCGTCGTCGATTGTTGTCCCGGTTCGCTATCGCCACCGTCGGCCCCCGGCGCGAATACCGCTCGTGGCCGGTTGTCCGGGAAGTCGCGCTTGCCGATCCAGCGGGCCGTCCCGTTCCCCGTCTCCACCGGATCTGGGTCGACCCCCTCGACGGTCCAGTTCGGGGGGGCTGAGAGGGCGAGGGTGTCGTTGTCGGCAAGGAAGAATCCCCCCTCGAAGACGTCGCCGACGACGAGTCTGTCGTTCGATTGCCGCGCGAAGGATGTCCAGGTGAACTGGTAAGTCACGACACCCCAGGTCCGGGGCACGGACTGGACGTCCGTGGAGGCGGAGAAGTTCGTCGCCCTCATCCGGCGTCCGGTCTCGTTTTCGGCCGTCGCAACAGTTTGTTGTATTCGTTGCCTGAATGGATCGAGATACAGCGAGGTGTTTCCCTCGAAGCGCGTCTGGAACGCCTCGAACTCGTCGATACTGTCTTCGGTGTTCAGACGCGTCCGCACGCGCACAGTCCACGTCGCCGACCCGTCGGGGTGCACCTGAACGCGCGTCACGGTGTGGTCCGTGTCCGGCGTCGTCTGTGCGACCCCCATCCCGCCGAACACAGCGACTGCAAGGACCGAAACGACGAGTAAGGCACCCGAAACCGCTCGTTGCCGTCTCATTCGATTCGAGACAGGCTACAGAATTACATAAAGGCCCCCGACAGTTATCGATAGTTGCAGGCTGTCTCGACGCGTGCGCCCGAGATGGGGCCGAATTGCCGTTTCATACCCTCTACCGAACGTTTTCATCCCGAAACGGTCTGCAACTGTCGGGAGGGTCGCCCCTGTTTATCACAGTCTTCGCCATAGTGGGGGGCATGCGAATCGAATGGAAGACCACAGTCGCGGTCGCGTTGCTGGTGGCCGTGGCAGCGGTGCCCGCCATAGCCGGAATCGCAGGTGCCGACAGCCATGCCGCGAACGAGACAGAGGCCACCGAATCGAACCTCTCGGTCGGGGCTGGACAGCAACTCTCGACGATCATTTCGATGGCTGGGGACGACGTGCGAACGGAGATAGAGAACACTGCCATCGAGGTCCGCATCGAGCGAGCCGTCAGCGAGGAGATGGCCGCGTTACTCGAAGAACGCGTCGGGGAACTCCGGGACCGGGGCTCGGATATTCGCGAGGAGTACGAGGATGTGACCGAGGCGTACAGGGACGGTGACATCTCTCGATCCCAGTACGCACAGCGCATCGCACTCCTGAACGGACGTGCACAGAACGTCCAGCGAAGCCTCGGGACGCTCCAAGAACGGGTCAATACGGTCCCCGTGGCCGACAGGGACGCCCGAGACCTGAACGCCTCCATCGAGGAAGCCACAGAAGAAGTCGACGACGTGTCGGGTGCCGGGGCGGCCGCACTCCTGAACCGCTTCACCGGACAGGCGACGGGAGAACTCGAATTCCGTGCCGACGACGGCATCAGAATTGAGGCAGAGAGCGAGGCGGGCGAACGCTCGCGGGAACTGCGGCGTCCGGACGATGGCAACGGCTCGCTCGCAGTCTCGCAGGAAGATGCCCTCAAGACCGCCCGCGACGCGCTGTCGAAACAGGATGGCAACTGGACGCTGACACGAGCGAGCATCCACGAGGAGTCGGGCTACTATCGCTTCGCGTTCGGGCTCGCAATGACCGGCGAGTCGGGCGAGGCAGAGGTCCGCGTGGACGGATCGAGCGGCGACGTCGTCAGACTCGAGGAAGAAATCGAGCGGGAAGAAGACGAAGACGACCGGGAGGAGGATGACGAAATCGACGAGCGGGAACCGACGCTGCTAGTCACCGATGGGACTCCTGCACCCAACGAGACGGTAACCGTGGCCGTCCGGGTCGACGGCGAACCGATCGAGAATGCGACCGTGACGCTGGACGGAGAAGTCCTCGGCCAGACCGACGCCAACGGTACACTCGAGGTCACGCTTCCGGACGGTGAGTCCGAGCTGCGGACAGAGGTGGGTGACGAGGATGCCGAGCTCGAATTCGAATTCGAGGACGACCAGGACGACGAGGACGACCAGGACGACCAGGACGACCAGGACGACCAGGACGACCAGGACGACCA